>JAICMG010000196.1 GCA_025929365.1 Frankiaceae bacterium | reverse complement strand
CCTCGGGCCTTGCCGCGCCGCGAAGCCGCGTCACCGCCTCCCGCACCTCACGGCGATCGAAGAACCGTTCGCCGCCACGCACGACGTAGGGAATGCCCGCATCGGCGAGCGCCGCTTCGTACGCCTCGGACTGCGCGTTGACCCGGAACAGCACCGCCTGTTCGCGCAGCGGCACGCCCTCGTCGCGAAGCCGCCCGATGGATGCCGCGACAGCCGCTGCCTCCGCCAGCTCGTCGTCGTACGACGCGAAGCTCGGCGCCGGGCCTTCGCCGGCCTGCGCACGCAACCGCGAGTCGGGCTCGACGCGGTTGGCGAGCTCGACGATCTGCGTCGTCGATCGGTAGTCGCGCACGAGCCGCACGACACTTGCGCCTGGATAGCGCGAGGCGAACTGGCGCAGGTAGTCGGGCGAGGCGCCGGTGAAGGAGTAGATGGTCTGGTTCGGGTCACCGACCACGCAGAGGTCGTCCCGGTCGCCGATCCACGCATCGAGCAGCCGCTGCTGCAGCGGGCTGACGTCCTGATACTCGTCGACGGTGAAATGGCGATACCGCTCGCGCATCTCGTCGGCGACCGCGCGGTCGTTCTCGATCGCGGCGGCGGTCAGCAGCAGCAGGTCCTCGAAGTCGAGCTGGCCGCGGTCGGCGTTGACCTGCTCGTACGCCGCGAAGACCGCCTGCACCGTGTCGAGCTCGAACGGCGGCTCGCGGCCGGCAGCCTTCGCCCTCGCCGCGTAGTCCGTCGGCTCGACGAGGGCGGACTTCGCCCACTCGACCTCGCTCGCGAGGTCGCGCTGCGCGGGTCCCGCGACCGCGAGCTTGCACGACGCGGCTGCGGCGCGGATCGCCGGAAGCTTGCTGTCGAGCAACGTGGGCCGGGCGCCCGAGGAGATGCGGGGCCAGAAATACGTGAGCTGGCGAAGCGCGGCGGAGTGGAAGGTGCGGGCCTGCACGCCGTCGGCACCCAGCGCGCGCAGCCGGGACCTCAGCTCGCCCGCGGCCCGGGTGGTGAAGGTGACCGCGAGAACATGCGTCGGCTTCACCTGCCCACCGAGCACCTGGTAGGCGATGCGGTGTGTCACCGCGCGGGTCTTGCCGGTGCCGGCGCCGGCGAGGATGCAGACCGGGCCGCGCGGGGCGGTGACCGCCTGCCGCTGCTCGTCGTCGAGGCCGGCGAGCACTCGCTCGAGCTGGTCCCCGGACACGTCCTCCTCCCAACCTCCCCCCATGTCCGCGCCGGGTCACCGGCGCTGCCGATCGGCATCCTCGCAGGAGCCTCGGACGCCTGCGGTCGTGGCGGCCACCCAACGGGAACATTCGGCCCGATGGGATCGTTGTTGACGGTGCAACGAACATGACCGACGAGGAGCACACGATGGCAGGCCGGCTCACCATGTACACGACGACGTGGTGTGGCTACTGCACGCGGCTGAAGTCGGGCCTGCAGCGCGCGGGCATCGACTACGACGAGATCAACATCGAGGAGGACCCGACGGCCGAGGCGTTCGTCCTCGAGGCCAACGGCGGCCTCGCGACGGTGCCGACGCTGGTCCTGCCCAGCGGCGAGGTCATGACCAACCCGCCGCTCCCTCTCCTCCTCGCGGCCCTCCAACCCGCCTAACCCGCGCTGATCTTGACGTTGATGGCGGCGGGACGCCCTCCAGCCGCCATCAACGTCAAGATCACCGAGGGTTGGCGGACCTCGGTCGGTGTTACGTTCCCGGCGTGGCTGACATCGCGGGAATGCTCTCCGATCTGCGCGCCGAGTCCGACGACCTCGGCGCGGTGATCACCGGCGCTGGCCCGGACGCGCTGACCCGTCCGACGCCGGCCGAAGGCTGGTCGGTCTCCGACACCCTCGGCCACATCTGGTTCTTCGACCGCGAGGCACGCCGAGCCCTCGAGGAGCCCGAGGCCTTCGTGGCCGACCTCGACAAGCTGTGGGCCGATCCGGTCGCCTACATGAAGCAGCACGAGGAGACGATTCGCGGGCTCGGCGAAGCGCTGATTCCGTCGTGGCAGGACGAGCGCGGTCGCCTCATCGACGCCCTCAAAGCGACCGACCCCGCGACGCGCGTGCCCTGGTACGGCCCGTCGATGTCCCCGATGTCGTTCGGTACGGCGCGGCTCATGGAGACCTGGGCGCACGGTCAGGACATCGCCGACGCCCTCGGCGTACGCCGCACCCCGACCGACCGGCTCCGTCACATCGCCTACCTCGGGGTCATCACCCGTGGGTTCTCCTACGTCGTGCGCAACCAGGAGCCGCCAGACGTCCCGGTCTACGTCGCACTCACGGCGCCGAGCGGCGCGGAGTGGACGTGGGGCGATGCCGGCGCGACCGACTCGGTACGCGGGCCGGCACTCGACTTCTGCCTGCGGGTCACCCAACGTCGGTTGCTCGATGACCTCGAGCTCGAGGTCACCGGCGACGCGGCCAAGGAGTGGATGTCCATCGCGCAGGCCTTCGCGGGCGGCCCCACGCTCACAGACGAGAGTCGCCGCGGCCTGTAGGAAGCAATGTGGCATTGCCCACCCGATTTCGCGCTGGCGGGCCCGGATTGGGTAGGCAATGGCGCATTGCTTCGCGGGAGATCAGTCGACGGCGGTGACGAGGTCGGCGTCCGCCCGGCGTTCGCGGTCGGCCTTCCGCGTTCGCTTCACCATTGTCGGTGCCGCGTCGGCGTCGACCACCGTCAAGGCAAACCGCGCGGCCACGAGCGCGACAACGGCGGCGGCGGCGAACGCCCAGTGGAAGGCAGCCAGGTGCGGCCGCGGATGCCCGTGGACGACGTGGACGACGCCCACCGCGCTCATCACCGTCGTGAGCATTGCGACGCCGAGCGCGCTCCCGACCTGGCGCGCGGTGTTGAACAACGTCGACCCTCGACCTGTCGCCGCCGGGCTGATCGTCGCGAACGCCGCGGCTTGGACCGGCGAGAAGACGTGCGCGATCGAGTAGCCCAAGAAGAACATGATGATCCGGGGCACCCACAAGCTCGTGGCGAAGCCCACCCCCGTCATCGCCAGCGCGAGCACCGCGACGCCGGTGAGCCCGGCCACCATCAGCCGCCGCGGACCGACGTACGGGTACAGCCTCGTCGCGACCTGCACGCCGACCATCACGCCCAGCGCCTCGGGGAAGGTGCTCAGCCCCGCGTTGAGGGCGGTGAGGCCGAGGCCGTCCTGGAAGAACAACGCCACGACGTACAACGACCCGAGGAACGCGGCCATCGTGATGAACAAGACGACGGTGGCGGTGCGAAACATCCGGTTGCCGATCAACCGCAGATCGATCATCGGGGTGTCGACGCGCAGCTCGTAGCGCACCAGCGCGGACAGCAGGGCCAGCCCTCCCAGCCCGGTCGCGACGATCAGGGGCGACGTCCAACCCCGCGCGGGTCCCTCGGACAGCGCGTACATCAAGGCGGGTAGCCCGGCCCCGGCCAGCAGGAACCCGCCGACATCGAACCGACCCGCATCAGGCTCGCGGCTTTCCTGCAGGAACAAGAACCCGAAGACCAGTGCCGCGAGACCGATCGGCAGGTTGACGAAGAAGACCCACCGCCACGAGACGTCGGTGACCAGAAGACCGCCGAGGACCGGCCCGAGCGCGGGTGCGAACGCCGTTGGCACGATGAGGATCCGCGCGGCACGAACCCGCTCAGCCGGCGGGAAGGTGCGGTAGAGCAGCGCCATCCCGATCGGCGTCAGCATGCCGCCGCCGACACCCTGCAGGATGCGGAAGATCACGAGCTGTGTGAGGGACTGCGAGAGCCCACACAGGGCGGAGGCCCCGGTGAAGATCACGATGGCGAGCAGGAGCATCCGTCTCATCCCGAAGCGGTCGCCCAACCAGCCCGACGCAGGAATGAAGATCGCCAGGCTCACGAGGAAGCCGACAACCACACCGTCGATGTGTGCCGGCGAGACGCCGAACTGGCTCGCCAGCTTGGGAAGCGTCACGTTGACGATCGTGATGTCCATGATCGCCATGAACATCGCGGACACGTAGACGATGCTGACCGCGATCTTTTGGTTCATCCGATCGGCGAACACGACTTAAGACAACACCACCCGCACAACAGAGATTCCGGAAGGTGACGACGCCTGCCGAGCCGAACCATCGTGATCATGGGCCGAAGGCAGTGGGCGACGGCAGGGCTTGCAGCCGCCGCTCTGTTGATGCCCGGACTGCCCGCGGTTGCAACGTCATCCCCGGCCCCGGACGCATCCGCGTCGCTGTGCCCGCCCGCCGCGCCGGCCGTCAACCCGGCTGCCGCAGGTCCGATCCGGTTCGGCATCGACCCCGGCCTCGCCGGCGATCCACTCCCCTCCCTCAAGGGACCGGTTCCGGTCAGCCAGACCGCGGAGGACTCGGCGTTGCGCGCCCTCACGCCACCACACCGCATGCTGGCGATCCGGCTCAACCGGCTGTTCTGGTCAGGTGGCAACCAGCAGCTCGCGTCGTTCGCGAGGCGTGCCGCGGCGTACGGGCGGCACGGGTACGGCGTCGAGGTACAGGTCCGCTACCACCCGACCAGCGCGAACAACGGCAACCTGACCGGCTGGTCGCGCTGGGTCCGGCACGTCGTGGACGTGCTCGGGAAGGTCCACGCCCTGGAGAGCCTCACCATCACCAACGAGGTCAACCT
>JAICMG010000113.1 GCA_025929365.1 Frankiaceae bacterium | reverse complement strand
TCGACGACGGACCCGGCGATTCGCAGCTGAGCAGCCGAGGCGTCAGCGCCCCGCCCGCGCACGCGCTGGCGGGGCGGGGACTGGTCCTGGTGCGGTCACTGTCGGAGGCGGTGCAGTTCAGGTCGTCCGCAGCAGGGACGACGGTCACCGTGACGGTGCCGCTCGACGTCGATGTCCCGCTGCAACTCGAGCCGGATCTCATCGAGCGCTTCTGAGAGTGGGACCGTGCCCGGAGCGGGTGACGGGAATCGAACCCGCACTGTCAGCTTGGGAAGCTGATGTTCTGCCATTGAACTACACCCGCGAACGCCTGCCGCTCGGCCGGCGAACGTGCCGAGGATAGCCGTCAGCCGCGGCCGGCGGCCTTCGCGGCGAGGCTGCGCATCGCTGCTATCTCGACCGCGCTCATGTTGGCGTCGAGTGCCTTCCACTCGGCGGCGACGGACAAGCACTGCGCGAGCTCCGCGGGGTCGTACCGACGGATGAAGCCGTCGGCGAGCATCGACCGCCCGGCCGCAATCACCGCCGCCTGAATCCGCCCGGCCGGCACCGCGGCAGTGGCCATGAGCAGGTAGGCGACCGCCACGTCCGTCATTGGGTCGCCGCCTCCCGGCCGTGCCCAGTCGATGACCACCGGCCCCCGCGCCGACATGATCACGTTGAGCGGGTGCAGGTCCATGTGGACGACTTGCGTACCGGCTCCGACGTCGGCGGCCGCGAGGAAGTCCGGTGCGGCGATCGCGTGCAGCTGGTCGTGGAGGTCGGCGAGCAGTGACGCACCTCGCCGCAGCGTCCATGGCTTGCGCGACAGCCACTCCGCCATCGACGGTCCGTCGACGCGTTGCATCACGAGGTCGTGTCCGTCCTCGGAGAGCTCCTCGACTGCGGGAACCGGATAGCCCTGGTCGTGGAGGAAGCTCATGATGCGGGCCTCGCCGGCGAGTGAGCGCGCGTGCCGGGATCGGCGCAGCACAAGGCCGGGCGCGTAGTCGAAGATGTCGGCGTCGCGCCCGGACGCCAGCAGGTCCGCCGGCTCGTGCATGTCACCTGGACGGTACAGATATCTTCTGCGCGTGCTGCTCTCCGACCGGGACATCAAGGCCGAGATCAAGGCGGGACGGCTCGGGATCGACCCGTACGACGAGTCGCTCGTGCAGCCGTCCAGTGTCGACGTCCGGCTCGACCGGATGTTCCGGGTCTTCGAAAACCACCGTTACCCGCACATCGACCCGGCCGAGGAGCAGGAGGACCTGACCCGCTTGGTCGAGGTCGATGTCGACGAGCCGTTCATCCTGCACCCGGGCGAGTTCGTCCTCGGATCGACGTATGAGGTCATCAGCCTCGCCGATGAGCTCGCCGCCCGGCTCGAAGGCAAGAGCTCCTTGGGGCGGCTCGGGTTGCTCACCCACTCGACGGCCGGCTTCATCGACCCGGGCTTCTCCGGGCACGTGACGCTCGAGCTGTCCAACGTCGCGACGCTGCCGATCAAGCTGTGGCCCGGGATGAAGATCGGCCAGGTCTGCATGTTCCGGCTGACCTCGCCCGCCCAGCACCCGTACGGGTCGGCGATCTACGGCTCGCGCTACCAGGGGCAGCGCGGCCCGACGCCCTCGCGGTCGAGCATCAGCTTCCGTCGGGGAGACATCGCGTAGAGCCGGGCTTGTGAACCGCTCGACACAGCCGGCTGTTTCTAACGGTTCACGAACTCGAGTCGTCCAGGTCGATCACCGGGTCGTCGCTGCTCGCCACCGACGGTGACGGGTCAACTGTCGGACCCTCCTCCGTCGTGGTCGACTCCTCCAGCGGCTGAGGCGGCGTCGGCACCGACGCGGTCGGGTCCGTTGGGGCGCCCGGTCCTCCGGATGTGTCTGCCGGCGGGGCGGCTGCTTCGGCCTGCGCACCCGGCGCTCCGGCCATCGCCGGCTGGAGCTTTCGAAGCCCGATCGAGTCGGCGATCACCTGTGCGATGTCGATGACCTTCACGTTGGCCGCCTGACCTTCGGCGCGCTTCCCGTTGACCGCGTCGTCGAGCATGATCAGGCAGTAGGGGCACGACGTCGCGATGATCTCCGCACCCGTCCCGAGCGCCTCTTCGGTGCGCTCGACGTTGACCCGCTTGCCGATCCGCTCTTCCATCCACATCCGCGCGCCACCCGCGCCGCAGCAGAAGCCGCGCTTGCCGTGGCGGTGCATCTCGACCCGCTCCAAGCCGGGTACGGCGTCGAGCACAGTGCGCGGTGCGTCCAGCACGTCGTTGTGACGGCCGAGGTAGCAGGGGTCGTGGTAGGTCAGCTTGGCGACGATCGGGTCCTGCGGTGAGAGCGTGCCGTCGGCGACGAGCCGGCCGAGCAGCTGCGAGTGGTGCACGACCTCGTAGTTGCCACCGAGCGACGGGTACTCGTTGGCGATCGTGTTGAAGCAGTGCGGACACGAGGCCACGATCTTCTTGGCCTTGACGCCGTCGAGGATCTCGATGTTGGCCTTGGCCATCTCCTGGAAGAGGTACTCGTTGCCCAGCCGCCGCGCCGGGTCGCCGGTGCAGGCCTCCTGCGGCCCGAGGATCGCGAACTTGACGCCGGCCGCGTGGAACACCTTGGCGATCGCCTGCGTCGAGCGCCGCGCACGGTCGTCGAGGGAACCGGCGCAGCCCACCCAATACAGCCACTCGATGTCGTCGGGGATCGTGTCCTCGATGACCGGGATCTCGAACTCGACGCCCTCGAGCCACTCGGTGCGCATGTCGGCGCGGAGTCCCCAGGGGTTGCCCTGGTTCTCGATGTTGCGCAGCATCGTGCCGGCTTCGCTCGGGAAGCTCGACTCCATCAGGACCTGGTAGCGGCGCATGTCGACGATCGCGTCGACGTGCTCGATGTCGACCGGGCACTCCTCGACGCAGGCGCCACAGGTGGTGCACGCCCACAACGCGTCGGGGTCGATCACGTCGGGCACGAGCGCCTTCGGCTCGGCCTCGGTGTCGCCGCCGATCAGCCGCGGCGCCTCCGCGAACAGCGCGTCGCGCAGGCTCGTGATGATCAGCTTCGGGTTCAGCGGCTTCCCGGTGTTCCACGCCGGGCACTTGTCCTGGCAGCGCCCGCACTCGGTGCACGCGAGGGTCTGCAGCAGCTGCTGCTGGTGAAGGTGGTCGACCTGCCCGACGCCGAGGACGGCGTTCTCGTCCTCCATCAGCTTCTCGAGGTCCGGCGTCGTCCCGAGCGGCCCGAGCCCCTTCGGGTGACGCTTCAGCGACGCGTTGATCGGCGCCGTGATGATGTGCATGTGCTTGCCGTAGAGCAAGAAGACGAGGAAGCCGACGACGACGGCGATCTGGGCCACGATGAACGCGCTCTCGAACGCCATCGAGTCCGGCGTGATGTAGCTGACCGCCTTCGAGGCGAACGGCCACCAGCCGTCGTTCTGGTAGGGGAAGTAGCCGTTGGACAGCTGCGCACCTCGGTAGAGCAGCAGGGTCGCGACGACCAGGAAGATCATCCCGAGGACGAGGAACGCCTGGTCCACGTGCGAGCCGTAGAAGCGTGACTTGCGGCCGATCCGGTGCGGCGAGCGCGCGATCCGGATGATGGTGAAGACGATGATCGCCAGCAGGACGGCGACGGCGAAGATGTCCTCGATCAGGCCGAGTGCGCGGCTGCGGCCGATGCCCGGGATCGCGAAGTCCCGCTGGAACAGTGCGCCGTACGCCTCGATGATCGTGAGGAAGAGCACCGTGAAGCCCCAGAAGGTGAAGGCATGGGCGGTGCCGGCCCCCTTGACCTTGAAGAGCTTGCGCTGCGCGAGGACGTCGGACAGCTGGGCCTTGATCGCTCCCGCCACGTTGGGCCGGCGTTCGGGCGGGATCGGCGCTCCGGCCAGCACCAGCCGGGCGAGCCACTGGAGGCGATAGCCGGCGACGGCGAAGGCGATGGCCGACACCAGCAGGCCGGCGATGAGGCGAACAGTCACGCGGGTGACTGTACTGAGGGGGGCGGATGTGCCGCGCACTCCCCGCTAGAGCAGGTGGTGGGTGACCCAGCCGACGAACGGGACCACGACCAGGGGCGCGGTCAGCACGATCAGGCCCAGGATCACCAGCGCCGCCGTCGCCCGGGTGCGCAGCGAGGGCTCGCCGCGGCGGTCCTGCAGACGACCCAGCACGAGGGCACGGTACGCCGCGCCGGCGTGGAATCCACCTTGCTCAGACTTTGTTCAGAAAGTTGAGTCAACATCGCTCAATCGGGAATGACAAGGTCCGGATCCCGCGTTACCTTGAGTGACAACGGCTCAACTTGAGCCCTGGGTTCGCCAACCCAGCAGACGAAATCGACTGGAGAGAGCAGCTATGGGACGAGCGGTCGGCATCGACCTCGGGACGACGAACAGCGTCGTCACCGTTCTCGAGGGCGGAGAGCCCAACGTCATCGCCAACGCCGAGGGCTCGCGCACCACGCCGAGCGTCGTGGCCTTCGCCAAGAACGGTGAGGTGCTCGTCGGCGAGGTCGCGAAGCGGCAGGCGGTCACGAACCCGGATCGCACCATCCGGTCGGTGAAGCGCCACATGGGCACCGACTGGACGATCGACATCGACGGGAAGAACCAGACTCCGCAGCAGATCTCGGCGTTCATCCTGCAGAAGCTCAAGCGGGACGCGGAGGCCTACCTCGGCGAGACCGTCACCGACGCGGTGATCACCGTCCCGGCGTACTTCTCCGACGCCCAGCGGCAGGCCACCAAGGAGGCCGGCCAGATCGCGGGCCTCAACGTGCTGCGGATCATCAACGAGCCCACCGCGGCTGCCCTCGCCTACGGCCTGGACAAGGAGGCCGACCAGACCATCCTCGTGTTCGACCTGGGCGGTGGCACGTTCGACGTCTCGCTGCTCGAGATCGGTGACGGCGTCATCGAGGTCAAGGCGACGAGTGGTGACAACCACCTCGGGGGTGACGACTGGGACGACAAGATCGTCAGCTGGCTGGTCGAGCGCTTCAAGGCCGGCCACAACATCGACCTGTCGGTCGACAAGATGGCGATGCAGCGACTTCGCGAGGCGGCCGAGAAGGCCAAGATCGAGCTGTCCAGCTCCTCCGAGGCGACCATCAACCTGCCCTACATCACCGCGAGTGACGCCGGGCCGCTGCACCTCGACGAGAAGCTGTCGCGTGGCGACTTCCAGCGGATGACGGCTGACCTCCTCGACCGGACGAAGGGCCCCTTCCAGCAGGCGATTCGCGACGCGGGCGTCAACGTCGCCGACATCCACCATGTCGTCCTCGTCGGCGGCTCCACGCGGATGCCTGCCGTCGTCGACGTGGTCAAGGAGCTCACCGGCGGCCGTGAGCCCAACAAGGGAGTCAACCCCGACGAGGTCGTCGCGGTCGGCGCGGCGTTGCAGGCCGGCGTGCTCAAGGGCGAGGTCAAGGACGTCCTGCTGCTCGACGTGACCCCGCTGTCCCTCGGCATCGAGACCAAGGGCGGCATCATGACCAAGCTCATCGAGCGCAACACGACGATCCCGACCAAGCGCAGCGAGATCTTCACGACGGCAGACGACAACCAGCCGTCCGTGTTGATCCAGGTGTTCCAGGGCGAGCGCGAGATCGCGTCGTACAACAAGTCGCTGGGCAACTTCGAGCTCACCGGGTTGCCGCCGGCACCGCGCGGCGTGCCGCAGATCGAGGTCACCTTCGACATCGACGCCAACGGCATCGTCCACGTCTCGGCGAAGGACCTCGGCACCGGCAAGGAGCAGTCGATGACCATCACCGGCGGCTCCGCGCTGCCGAAGGAGGACATCGACCGGATGATGCGGGAGGCCGAGGAGTACGCCGAGGAGGACCGCAAGCGTCGGGAGTCCGCCGAGGTGCGCAACCAGGCCGACGGCCTCGTCTACACGACCGAGAAGTTCCTCGCCGACAACGGCGAGAAGGTCCCGGACGACGTGAAGACCGAGGTGACCGCGGCGCTCGCCGAGGTGAAGACCGCTCTCGAGGCGGACGACCTCGACGCGATCAAGCGGACGTCGGAGTCGCTCGCGACGGTCAGCCAGAAGATGGGCCAGGCGATGTACGCCGACGCCAACGCCGCGGCCGGAGCAGCGGGAGGCTCGACGGACACGAGCGCTGACGACGACAACGTCGTCGATGCCGAGATCGTCGACGAGAGCGGCTCGGACGGGAGCGCTGCATGAGCGAGGCCCCTTCAAGGGGTGCGGTCGGGCCGGACGGCGAGGGCGAGCGCCCCGTCGTCCGGGACCGGCGGCGGTTCGACCCGCAGACGGGCGAGCGGCGCGTGGACGTTCCCGACCCGGCAACCCCGAAGCCAGCAGGTGAGGCGGCGCCCGACCCCGCGTCGGCCGACAAGGTGGCCGAGCTCACCGAGGACCTGCAGCGGTTGCAGGCCGAGTTCGCCAACTACCGCCGGCGCGTCGAGCGCGACCGGCAGGCGGTCGGCGAGGCGGCGCTCGCATCCGTCATGGTGGGGTTGCTGCCGGTGCTCGACGACCTCGACCGGGCCCGTTCGCACGGTGAGGTCGAAGGCGGCTTCGCGCTCGTCGCGGACGGCCTGGAGGCGACGCTGACCAAGCTCGGCCTGGCGCGCTTCGGCGATGCCGGTGAGCCGTTCGACCCCACGGTCCACGAGGCGCTCACCCACGGGCTGTCGGCCGAGGTGACCGAGCCGGTGTGCGCCGAGATCTACCAGCCCGGCTACCGCGTCGGCGAGCGCGTGCTTCGCCCCGCCCGTGTGGCTGTCCTCGAGCCTGAGGCAGCCGCGGCGTCAAACGAGCCGCAGCCCGAGGCGTCTGCGGAGTGACCGACGACCACTGACGGACAGCACCTGAGAGAGGAGGGACACCGATGAGCGTTCGCGACTACGTCGAGAAGGACTACTACGCGGCGCTCGGTGTCCCGAAGGACGCGTCGGCCGCCGACATCAAGAAGGCCTACCGCAAGCTCGCTCGCGCCCATCACCCCGACACGAACGCGGGCGACGCGAAGTCCGAGGAGAAGTTCAAGGAGATCTCCGAGGCCTACGACGTGCTCTCCGACGCCACGAAGCGCAAGGAGTACGACGAGGCGCGGACACTGTTCGCCGGAGGTGGCTTCCGGATGCCGCCACCTGGCGCCGGTGGACACACCGCGACCTTCGACCTGGGCGACCTCTTCGGTGGTGCCGGCGGCGGCGGTGGTCTCGGCGACATCCTTGGTGGGCTCTTCGGCGGCGGTCGCGCGCGAACCGCTGCGCCGCGCCGCGGCGCCGATGTCGAGGCCGAGGTCACGTTGTCGTTCCGCGACGCGACGTCGGGGGTCACCGTCCCGTTGACCATCTCGGGTCCGCACACCTGCCCGACCTGTCGAGGCAGCGGGGCGAAGCCGGGCACCGCGACACGCGTCTGCCCGCGTTGCAGCGGCACCGGAATGGCGAGCACCAACCAGGGTGGTTTCGCATTCGCCGAGCCGTGCCGTGACTGCCGCGGTCGCGGCCTGCTCGTCGACGACCCCTGCGTCACGTGCAACGGCAGCGGTGAGGCGATCACCTCCCGCACGCTTCGCGCGCGCATCCCCGCCGGCGTCGCCGACGGCCAGAAGATCCGCCTCAAGGGCAAAGGTGAAGCGGGCGAACGTGGCGGACCGGCCGGCGACCTGCTCGTCACGGTGCACGTGGGCAAGCACGAGCTGTTCGGACGTAAGGGCGACAACCTCACGCTGACCGTGCCGGTGACCTTCCCCGAGGCGGCGCTCGGTACGACGGTCAAGGTGCCGACGCTGGAAGGCGCGACCGTGTCGGTCAAGATCCCGGCCGGCACTGCAAGCGGCAGGGTGCTGCGAGTGCGCGGCAAGGGCGTCGCCAGGCGCGACGGGACAAGGGGCGATCTGCTCGTCACCGTCGAGGTCGCGGTGCCGGCGCGGCTCAACGACGAGGCGAAGCAAGCGCTGGAGGCCTACGCCGCGGCGCAGCCCGACAATCCGCGGGCACACCTGGAGGCGGCTGGTGGCGGCAATGTCTGAAGACTTCATGAGCAGTCTCGGGGCCGACGAGAACACCCCCGTCTTCGTCATCTCCGTCGCGGCGACGATGGCGGGAATGCACCCGCAGACGCTGCGGCAGTACGACCGGATGGGCCTGGTGTCGCCCGGCCGGTCGAGCGGTCGTGGGCGGCGCTACTCGGCACGTGACATCGCGATGTTGCGCGAAGTGCAGCGGCTCTCGCAGGACGAGGGCATCAACCTCGCCGGCGTGAAGCGCATCCTCGAGCTCGAGTCGCACGTCGCCGCGTTGCAGCAGCGGTTGTCGGAAGTGCTTGCGGAGCTGGAGGCCACGCGCGCGGAGATCGGGCGGCGCGAGCAGGCCGTGCATCGCTCCTACCGCCGCGACCTCGTCCCTTTCAACCCGGCCGCCGTTGCCATCTGGCAACCGCGCGGCGGCACCCAACAACCGCGGTGATCATGACCGTTAATTCACCCCGCACGGCGTGTCACGAATCAACGCTCATGATCACCGGAAGAAGAGATTGAGCAGATGGACAGCTACCGATTCACCACCCGAAGCCAGCGGGCGCTGAGCGACGCGGTCGCCGCGGCCGCATCGGCCGGGCATCCGCACGTCGAGCCGCTGCACCTTCTCGTCGCGTTGCTCGGACCGGTCGATGGCGTCCCGCGACCGCTGATCGAGGCCGCCGGGGGCGACCCCGGCAAGGTGCTCACTGAGGCCACCGCGGCGTCGGACCGCTTGCCGTCGGCGTCCGGTTCGACCGTCGCCGCACCCGGGCTCTCGCGCCCGGCGATCGCGGTGGTCAACGCGGCGGCCGATCTTGCGAAGTCACTCGGCGACGAGTACGTGTCGACCGAACATCTGCTCGTCGGGCTCGCGAAGGACGGCGGCTCGCCGGTCGTCGACCTGCTGCCCGCGGCGAGCGCGTTGCAGGACGCGTTCACCGTCGTCCGCGGCTCGGCGCGTGTCACCAGTCCTGAACCCGAAGGCACATATCAGACGCTGGAGAAGTACGGCGTCGACCTCACCGCGGCGGCGCGTGACGGCAAGCTCGACCCGGTCATCGGGCGCGACACCGAGATCCGCCGGGTCGTGCAGGTGCTGTCGCGTCGTACCAAGAACAACCCGGTCCTCATCGGTGAGCCCGGCGTCGGCAAGACCGCAGTCGTCGAAGGTCTCGCGCAGCGCATCGTCGCGGGCGATGTCCCGGAGTCGTTGCGCGGAAAGCGGCTCGTGTCGCTCGACCTGGCGGCGATGGTCGCGGGTGCGAAGTACCGCGGTGAGTTCGAGGAGCGCCTCAAGGCCGTCCTCGCCGAGATCAAGGAGAGTGACGGCCAGGTCGTCACCTTCATCGACGAGCTGCACACTGTCGTCGGCGCCGGCGCGACCGGTGAGGGCGCGATGGACGCCGGCAACATGCTCAAGCCGATGCTCGCGCGCGGCGAGTTGCGACTGATCGGTGCGACGACGCTCGACGAATATCGCGAGTCGATCGAGAAGGACCCGGCACTCGAGCGGCGGTTCGCACCGGTGATGGTCGGCGAGCCCAGCGTCGAGGACACGATCGCGATCCTGCGCGGCCTCAAGGGCCGCTACGAGGCACACCACAAGGTGGAGATCACCGACGCGGCCCTGGTCGCTGCCGCCACGCTGTCCAACCGCTACATCACGGCGCGCTTCCTGCCCGACAAGGCGATCGACCTCATCGACGAGGCGGCGTCCCGGCTGCGCATGGAGATCGACTCACGCCCGGTCGAGATCGACGAGCTTCAGCGCGCGGTCGACCGGCTGCGCATGGAGGAGATGGCACTCGAGCGCGAGGCGGACGAGGCCTCGCGCGAGCGACTCGAGAAGCTGCGCGCCGAGCTCGCCGACAAGACCGAGCAGCTGTCGGCGCTCAACGCCCGTTGGGAGC
>JAICMG010000236.1 GCA_025929365.1 Frankiaceae bacterium | reverse complement strand
GACGGAGCGCAGCGACGCGGAAATCGCGCTGGCCAACTGGCGCTACGTCGAGGAGTGGCTCACCGAGGATGCGCCGGCGACACAGGCGCGCCCCAAGGGCCAGAGCCTCGGCGCGGTGCCGATCGGAGCCGGCGGCGGCGCAATGTTGCGCTTCCTCGCGGCAAGCATCAACGCGAGAGCGGTCGTCGAGATCGGCACAGGCGCCGGCGTGTCGGGGACCTGGCTGCTGCGCGGCATGGCGCCCGATGGCCTCCTGACCTCGATCGACCTCGAACCCGAGCATCAGCGCGTGGCGAAGCAGACCTTCCTCGCCGCCGGCTTCCCGCTCTCGCGGTTTCGGCTCATCGCCGGCAACGCGCTGAAGGTGCTGCCCCGTCTCACCGACGGTGCCTACGACATGGTGTTCGGCGATGCCAGCAAGGAGGAGTACGTCGGGTACTTCGACGAGGCGATCCGACTGCTCCGCCCGGGCGGTGTCCTGGCCTTCGACAACGCGTTGTGGCACGGCCGCGTCGCGGACCTCGCCAACCGGGACGCCGACACCGTCGCGGTCCGGGAGCTGCTCAAGCGCGTCCGCGACGACGAGCGGCTGATCCCGCTGCTGTCCCCGAACGGCGACGGCCTGCTCGCCGCAATAGTCCGCGGCGACGAGCGAACGTCAGAACCAAAGAGCGCAACGACCGAAGAGCAGCCCGAGCCGGTTTCCCCCGACGTTGCGTAAGCGATGTGGCATTGCCCCCCTGTTTGGCGCGCGACGAGCGCTATTGAGGTAGGTGATGCCACATTGCTCTACTCAGCTGCCCGGGATGGTCTGGCCTTTGCCGATCACTACCACTCCGCTGTCGCTGACGTAGAAGCCGCGAGCGCGGTCCGCGGCGTGGTCGACGCCGATCTGCACCCCGGGCGGTACGACGACCCCCTTGTCGATGATCGCCCTGCGAATGACTGCGCCGCGCCCCACATCAACGCCGTCGAGCAGGACGGACTCCTCGACCTCTGAACCCGTGTGGATGTCGACCTTCGGCGACAGCACCGATCGTCGCACCCGCCCGCCCGACACCACGCATCCCGGCGAGACCAGCGACTCGATCGCACTGCCGATCCGCCCCGGCTCGTCGTACACGAACTTCGCCGGCGGCAACGGCGGCGTCGCGGTGAGGATCGGCCAGTGTTCGTTCCAGAGGTTGAACGCGGGCCTGGCCGACACCAGGTCCATGTGCGAGTCGTGGTAGGAGTCGATGCTTCCGACGTCGCGCCAGTAGCCGGCGTCGCGCTCGGTCGCGCCGGGGATGATGTTCGACGCAAAGTCGTAGACCCCTACCTCCCCCGTCTCGACCAGCGCCGGGATCACATTGCCCCCGAGGTCGTGGCTGGAATGGTCATCGAAGGCATCGCGCTTCACGGCGTCGACGAGCAGCCGAGTGTCGAAGACGTAGTTGCCCATCGAGGCGAGCGTCATGTCCGGGTCGTCGGGCAAGCCCGGCGGGTCGTCGGGCTTCTCCAGGAAGCCGTCGACCCTGCGGCCGTCGGCGGTGTGGATGACGCCGAAGCCGCTCGCCTGCTCGCGCGGCACGCGCAGCCCCGCGACCGTGACGCCGGCGCCCGACGCGATGTGCGCCTCGAGCATCTGGCGCGCATCCATCCGATAGACGTGGTCCGCGCCGAACACGACGACGTACGACGGCTGCTCGTCGTAGACCAGGTTCAGCGACTGGTAGATCGCATCGGCCGAGCCGGCGAACCAGCGCGGTCCCAGTCGTTGCTGGGCAGGCACCGGCGTGACATAGGTGCCGAGCATCGACGACATCCGCCAGTTCATCGAGATGTGCCGGTTCAGCGAGTGCGACTTGTACTGCGTGAGCACGACGATGCGCAGCAGGTCGGAGTTCACGAGGTTCGACAGCACGAGGTCGATCAGCCGATAGATCCCGCCGAACGGTACGGCGGGCTTCGCCCGGTCCGCGGTGAGCGGCCACAGCCGCTTGCCCTCGCCTCCGGCGAGCACCATCCCGAGCACCCCGCGTGCCGCCACGCGATCATCTTCGCAGGTCGGGGCCGTCAGCCAGGGTTTACTGGGCCCGTGATGCCGGTAAGCCGAAAGGTGATCATGCAGCGCAATCCCCACCACCGTTCAGTGCGACGTGTGCTCGCTGCGGCCGTCATCGGCGTGGCGGCGATCGCCGGGTGCTCGAGCTCCTCGTCAGGTGGCGATAGCTCGGCGCTGAATGCACGCTCGGTTTCCACGGAGACCTTCCACAACGTCACGCCACGCGCCAACCACATCATCCAGCGCAGCCTGGCGCTGCTGCGTGGCGTCGCGAGCACCACCTACCAGGGCCGCGACCTGACCGTCACGTTCCGGTCGACTGCCGACAAGCTCGACCAGCACAACGTCGAGAACCTCGTCCACCAGGGAGAGCAGCAGGCG
>JAICMG010000035.1 GCA_025929365.1 Frankiaceae bacterium | reverse complement strand
TCGGCGAGGAACAGCACCACGAACGTCGTGGTGATCACGCGCAGGCGGGTTGGCTCGGCGGGCGCGTCCGCAAGCTCGCGGTCGACCTCGCGCTCTTCGGCCTCCGGATCCTCGATCGACCGCATCATCAGCACGGCGCCGAGCGCGAAGATCGCCGCACTGACGGCGTGCACCGGGGTCGTCGGCAGCTTGGCGACCGCGCCGCCGACGGCGACGGCGATCAGCGCCTGCACGATCAAGCCAAGTGCCGAGCCGATGAAGACGGGCATCGCGCGGAAGCGGGTCGCCAGCACGAGTGTCGCGACGAAGGTCTTGTCGGGCAGCTCGGCAGGCACGATCAGTGCGAACACCGTCGCGATGACGGCGATGCTCACGGCGGGTTCACTCGGCCGGGGTCGTCAAGGCGTTGCGGACGCCCGCGACCGCTGCCTCGAGCATGTGCTTCGTGGGCACCCCGAGAGCTGCCGCCGCGGCGGTGATGTCGTCGAACTCCGGGGTTGCGCTGACCGGTTTGCCTTCCGCGAACGCCACCTTGACCCGGACCGAATGACCGTGCACGTCGACCGTGATGGTCTGACGCTCGAGGGCGTGCTTGCCGACGGCGTGCCACCGCAGCCCGATCGTGGAGGTCTGCGTGAACATCGCGCCTTGAACCGCACCGAGCGCCGCCACCGGTGTCAGTGCGCTCACCGTGTGCGCGGGGCGGCCCTTCTTCATCAGGATCGGCGTCAACCAGGCATCGGCAGCGCCCGCGTCCAACAACGCCGCGATCACGCCGGGCCACAGTCGCGGATCGAGGTCGTCGACGTTCGCCTCGACGACGATCCAGTCCTCGGCCCCGGGGGCATCCGACGACTCCCCGACGACGAGGCGTACGACGTTGGATCGGTCGGGCAGCTCACGCGAACCAGCACCTACGCCGACGGCCTCGACCGTCATCTCCGGCATCGGTCCCGTGATCGTCGCCCACTCGCACAGCACGGCGAGACCCGTCGGGGTCGCGAGCTCGACGCCTCCGCCGCCGACGCCGATCAGCCCCGAACCCTCGAGCAGGGCGAGCGCGGCTGGCGTGGGGACCGGGAGCTCGCCGTGTGCGGTCGTGACGGAACCGCCTCCGAGCGCGATCGGCGACACGATGATCCGGTCGAGGTTCAGGCTGTGCAGTCCCAGGCACGCGCCGAGCACATCGGTGATCGAGTCGACCGCGCCGACTTCGTGGAACTCGACCTCGTCCACCGAGGTGCCGTGCACCTGCGCCTCGGCGGCCGCGAGGCGCTCGAAGACCGCGACAGCGCGACCTTTGGTCGCATCAGGGAGGTCCGTGGCGTCGACGACCTTGCGGATGTCCGCGAGCCGCCGGTGCGGCTGATCCGGTGCAGCGGTGACCGTCACCGAGGTCGCGCGCAGGCCTCCCCGTACGGCGCGTTCACTCGCGATCGTGACGCCGATGTGGCCGAGCGCCGCGGCAAGTGCGTCGAGGTCCGCCAGCGCGCCGAGGTCGTTGAGCGCGCCGAGCAGCATGTCGCCGCTCACGCCTGAAGCGCAGTCGAACCAGCCGATCCTCATGTCTCGCTGCTCACGTGGTGGTGGCGTGGCCCGCGGCCCGTCGCGCAACCCGTGCCGCGAAGACTCCCGCGCCGAAGCCGTTGTCGATGTTGACGACCGTCACCCCGGCCGCACACGAGTTGAGCATCGCGAGGAGCGCGGCGACACCGCCGAACGATGCGCCGTACCCGACGCTGGTCGGCACGGCGACCAACGGTGTGCCGACCAGGCCGCCCACCACGCTGGGCAACGCGCCTTCCATGCCCGCCACCACGATGAGGCAGTCGGCGGCGGCGAGTGTTTCGCGTTCGCCGAGCAAGCGGTGAATGCCGGCGACCCCGACGTCGCAGACCCGGCGTACGCCTGCACCGAACGCCCGAACGACGAAGGCGGCCTCGGCGGCGACCGGCTCGTCGCTGGTCCCGGCGGAGACGACCACCACCTCGCCCGTCGGTTGCGGGAAGCCACCCAGCGCCACGCAACGCGCGGCCTCGTCGAGCATCGAGTCGGGGAATGCCGCCCGAACCGCTGCGACGGCGTCGTCACCGAGCCGTGTCGCGAGCGCCGGTCGATCCGCGGAGCGGCTGCGGAGGGCGCCGAGCAGGGCCACCACCTGCTGGGGAGTCTTGCCCGCGCCGTACACGACTTCCGGGTCCCCGGTGCGCAGGCCACGGTTGGTGTCGAGGCGGGCGAAGCCGAGGTCGGCGTACCCCGCGAGCGGCGCATCGCCGAGCGCGCGCGCCGCGTCCTCGACGCTCGTGGCACCGGCCGCCACGTCGCCGAGCAGCCGCCGCAACTCGCCCGCATCCACGCGGCGACACTATTCCTCGCGATACGGCCGAGGGCCCGACGGTAGGCTCCTCCTCCGTGCTTCCGCTCCACCGCCCGCTGCTCGACGAGATCAGCCTGGGCGCCGCCGGCGGGGCCTTCCTCGCCCTCGTGTCGAGCGTCATCGCGAACCTCCGGACCAGCCGACTGCGTCGCAGCCTCGCGGTGCTCGACGGCCCAGAGGGACCGGAGAGCGTGCTCGACGCCCTGGCGCGCGGCACCGCCGAGACGCAGGCGTTGCGGGCGGAGCTGTCCCGGGCGAAGGCGGACCTCGACCTCGCGCGAAGTGAGCTCGCGGACGCCCTTCGCCACGTCGCCGTCGTCCGCTACGACGCCTTCGGCGACATGGGCGGGCGACTGTCCTTCACCGCGGCGCTGCTCGACGACTCCGGCGATGGTCTTGTCATCACGTCGATCAACGGCCGCACCGAGTCGCGCGCCTACGCGAAGGGCGTGAAGGAGGGCCGAAGCGACCAGTCGCTGTCGCCGGAGGAGACCCAGGCGATCGCACTCGCGCTCGGCCGCAAGGCGCGCGGCTAGCGCGGCTCGCTGACATGGACCGCTACTCCTACCTCGGTCCTGAGGGCACGTTCTCCGAGGCTGCGCTCCGATCGATTCCCGAGTCGGCCGATGCCGAGCGGATTCCGTGCGTGTCGGTTGCCGATGCGCTCGACGCCGTACGACGCGGCGAGGTGATGGCGGCGCTCGTGCCGCTGGAGAACTCCGTCGAAGGCTCGGTCAGCGAGACACTCGACGAGCTCGCGTCGGGTGAGCCGTTGCAGATCGTGCGCGAGGTGCTGCTGAAGGTCTCCTTCGCACTTTTGGTGCGGCCCGGCACAACGCTGGAGTCCATCGCCACCGTGACGACGATCCCGCATGCGGAGGCGCAGGTGCGCGGGTGGCTGCGCACGACATTGCCGGACGCGCGCTTCCTCGCCGCGTCCAGTACGGCGGATGGCGCCCGTGCTGTCGCGGCAGGTGAAGCAGATGCGGCCGTTGCGGCTCCCCTCGCGGCGGAGCGCTACCGGCTCGAGGCGCTCGCCGACGACATCGCGGACCACGCAGGTGCGGTGACTCGTTTCGTTCTCGTAACCCGTCCGGCACCGCCGCCGCCGGTCACGGGCGCGGACCGCACCAGTCTCGTCGCCTACATCGCAGACGATCACCCGGGCGCGTTGCTCGAGCTGCTGACGGAGCTCGCCGTCCGCGGTGTCAACCTCACGCGCATCGAGTCCCGCCCGACCGGCGTGGGCCTCGGCCGCTACTGCTTCTCGATGGACGCCGAAGGCCACGTCTCCCAGGAGCGAGTCGGCGAAGCCCTCGCCGCGATCAAGCGGCTGTGCGCCGACGTTCGCTTCTTGGGCTCATACCCCGCCGCCGACCCGACACCGGTGAAGGAACGCCGCGGAACCACTGACGGTGACTTCGCCTCTGCAGAAAGCTGGGTCGAGTCGCTGCGAGCGGGCACCCCCGCTTCGGAGTAGGTCGAGCGCCGCCGTTCGGCGGTGCGACCCCACCGCGGTGCCCTGAGCAAGGGGAGGTCCACCTCCCTCGACGCGTAGTGATCTTCTAAGGCATCGTTAGGCGTGCAAGACCCCCGCGGCTGGGCGCGGGGGTCTTGCTCGGTCTCGGGCGGCCGAAATCCCATGGCGGGCCTCACCTACGCTGCTCCTCGTGATCGACCTACGCGCGCTGCGGGATGCTCCGGATGCGTTCCGGGCCAGCCAGTCCGCGCGCGGCGTCGACCCCGCGGCGGTCGATGCGGTGCTGGTCGCCGACGAGCGGCGTCGCGCAGCGGTCTCACGCGCCGACTCGCTGCGCGCGGAGTCCAACAGCGCGAGCAAGGCCATTCAGAGCGCTGCCGCGGACGAGCGACCGGCGATGATCGAGCGCGCCAAGGAGCTCAAGGAAGCCGTCAAGGCGGCGGAGGTCGAGCAAGGTGACGCCGAGGCCGAGCTGCGCAGTGCGGCGTACGCCGTCGCGAACCTCGTCGAGCCCGACGCTCCCGTCGGCGGCGAGGACGACGCCGTGCTGGTCGAGACCGTGGGCGACGTCCCGGCGTACGACTTCGAGGTCCGCGACCATGTGCAGCTCGGCGAGCTGCTCGGCGCGATCGACCTGGAGCGCGGCGCGAAGGTCAGCGGCTCGCGGTTCTACTTCCTCACCGGCGTCGGTGCGCTGCTCGAGTTCGCGCTGGTCAACCTCGCGATGGAGCAGGCGGTTGCCGCCGGCTTCGTCCCGGTGATCGCCCCCGCGGTGGTGCGACCCGAGGCGATGGAAGGCACCGGCTTCCTCGGCGCCCACGCCGCGGAGGTCTACCGGCTCGAGGCCGACGACCTGTATCTCGTCGGCACGAGCGAGGTCGCGCTCGCCGCGATGCACTCCGACGAGGTGCTCGACGCCGCGATGCTGCCCCGTCGTTACGCCGGGTTCTCGTCGTGCTTTCGACGCGAGGCCGGCTCGTACGGCGTCGACACTCGCGGCATCATCCGCGTGCACTGGTTCGACAAGGTCGAGATGTTCAGCTTCGTCCCGCCTGAAGAGGCGGCGGCCGAGCACCGCCGGCTGCTCGCGTGGGAGAAGGAGTTCCTCACCAAGCTCGAGCTGCCGTTCCAGGTCGTCGATATCGCGACCGGTGATCTCGGGTCGAGTGCCGCACGCAAGTTCGACTGCGAGGCGTGGTTCCCGTCGCAGGGGCGCTACCGGGAGCTGACCTCCACGTCCAACTGCACGACGTTCCAGTCGCGTCGCCTCGGCATTCGCTACCGGACCGAGGCCGGACCGGCGCCGGTCGCGACGCTCAACGGGACGTTGTGCGCCATCGCCCGCACCATCGCGTGCCTGCTTGAAGTGCACCAGCAGGCGGACGGCTCGGTACGGGTGCCCGCTGAGCTGCGCCCGCACCTCGGCGGTCGAGAGGTGCTCGAGCCCCTCTCATGACACCGAAGGTCGTCGCGACGGATCTCGACGGCACCGTCGTACGCAGTGACGGCACGATCTCCGCTCGCACCCACGCCGCGCTTGCCACCGCGCGCGAGGCCGGAGCGATCATCGTCGTCGCGACCGGTCGTCCACCCCGCTGGCTTGCCGGTATCGCGGAGGCGACCGGACCCGGCGCGAGCGCGATCTGTGCCAACGGCGCGCTGGTCTATGACTTCACGTCGGAGTCGATCGTCGACTCGCGCCCGATCGACCTCGATGTCGTCCGGGTGCTGATGAAGGAGCTGCGCGGATCGGTACCCGGCGTGGCGTTCGCGGTCGAGCGGATCGACGGTCTTTTCGGCCACGAGGTCGGCTACCACCCGCGGTGGGAGCCGGAGGAGCAGACCTTCGTCGGCGAGCTCGAGGAGATCTTCGACGTGCCCGTCGCGAAGCTGCTGGGCCGGGTCGAGGGCGCCGGCTCCGATGACCTGCTGGCGATGGCGCGAGCCGCGGTGCCTGAGGGTGTTGCGAGCCTGACTCATTCCTCGATCGACGGACTGCTCGAGGTGAGCGCGTACGGAGTGACGAAGGCGTCGACGCTCGCCGCCTGGCTCGCCATCCGAGGATTCTCGGCGGCGGACGTCATCGCGTTCGGCGACATGCCCAACGACGTCGAGATGATCGCGTGGGCGGGCCACGGCGTCGCGGTCGCGAACGCCCATCCCGAGGTGCTCGCCGTCGCCGACGAGATCACCGGCACCAACGATGGCGACGGTGTCGCAGAAGTCCTGGAGCGTCTGTTCGGCTGACGTCAGGTCGCAGGCGGTTGCCCACCCGCGGTGATGAGGGGACGCAGTGGAGTGCGGGTCAACCACTCCGCGATGCGGGTCATCAGAGGTACGACGACGAAGTAGCCGAGCGCGACGACGGCCGCACCGAGGCCCAGCCCGGCGAGGACGTCCTGCGGATAGTGCACACCGACGTACACCCGCGAGAAGGCGATGATCAGCGCGATCAATGTCGTGACGGCGCCGAGCTGCCACGACACAAAGAACACGGCGCACGCGACCGCCCCCGCAGCGGTCGCATGGTCGGACGGGAAGCCCGGATCCGTCGAATGATGAACGAGGAGGAGAGCCTTCGGGATTGTCACGAACGGCCGATGTTCGTCGACGGCGCTCGAGATCGGTTGCGCGATCGCCAGCGCAACGAGTGCGCCGATGGCGCCCCACACCGCGCTCGCCACCTTGTGAGGCGATCGCCCCGCGCGACCCAGCCACCACGCCACCACCAGTGCAACCGCCATGAAGGCGATGCCGTCCTTGGCGAAGAACTCCATGACGCCGTGCAGCCAGGAGGTGTCCTTGGCGAAGTCGTTGATGTCGAGGAACGCGTGTCGATCCCAGCCGGCGGGCAGCGCCGCGCTCACAGATAGAGCCCGGATCCGGATCCGCCGGGCTGCTGCGGGTTGTTCGCGCCGGCCGGCAGCGCTCGTTGCCGCATCTCCTCGAGCTGCGCGCGCGCTGCCATCTGCTGCGCGAACAACGTCGCCTGGATGCCGTGGAACAGGCCCTCGAGCCACCCGACCAGCTGGGCCTGGGCGACCCGAAGCTCGGCGTCGGAGGGGACCTCGTCACCCGTGAACGGCAAGGAGAGCCGGGCAAGCTCGTCGCGAAGGTCAGGCGCTAGGCCGCTCGAGAGCTCCTTGATCGAGCTCTCGTGGATCTCCTTCAGCCGGACCCGGCTCGCCTCGTCGAGCGGCGCCGCGCGCACCTCCTCGAGCAGCTGCTTGATCATCGAGCCGATCCGCATGACCTTGGCGGGCTGCTCGACCATCTCGGCGACGGTCCCGTCGGCGGAGCCGTTCTCCTCGGCGGGGTCCTCGACCGGCGATCCGTCCGGACCGACGGTGACGACGCGGAACCCCTCTGAGCCGGGCGAAGTGGGTGAGGTCATAAGCCCTATCGTCCCCGACGCCATGACTTGCACGCGCGCGTGGGGTGTACCAGGGTGGCGATGGATGTCAGCTCACCTGCCCGTACGCGATGTCACGATCGAGGACACCGGCGCGATCCTCGACCTGATGACGCTCGTCGACCTCGCCGAGCTCGGCGAGCCCGATCACACCGCTGTGGACGTCCGCCCCGCGATCGGCGAGGACTTTCGCGGATGGGTGATCGAGGACGACGCGGGCGTCGTTGGCTACGGCTGGGTGCAACGTCGTCCGGACCATCTTGCGGTCGACGCCGACGTCACCGTGCGGCCCGGGCGCTTCGAGCTGTATCTCCCATTGCTCGAGCTGGTCCGTCCCGCCGCCCGCGATCTCGATCCACGGCTCCCGCTGCAGATCAACGCGGCGTCGCAGATGGGGCCGAAGCGGCGCGTGCTCGAAGCCGAGGGCGGACGCATCGTGCGCCGCTCCCTGCGCATGGCGATCGATCTCCCCGATGAGCCCGCTCCTTCGGAACCCGAGCTGTCCGAGGGCGTCGAGATCCGCGCGCTCGGCGAGGGCGCCGAGCCCGAGCTGCGAGCGATCCACCGGGTCGTCGACGTCGCGTTCCTCGACCACTTCGGTCACGGCGAGACAGAGTTCGGGCGCTGGCTGGAGCGAACGGGTGAGGAAGGGCTCACGGACCACTCGCTGTGGTGGCTCGCTCGCGTCGACGGCACCCCCGCAGCTGGGTTGCTGGCGACGATGGCGCCGATGGGCGCCTACGTCGACACCCTCGGCACCTTGCGCGAGTTCCGCGGCCGCGGCCTCGGCCGCGCGCTGATGCTGGCGTCGTTCGCGGAGCTCCACCGGCGCGGCGCCCGCAAGGTCATTCTCGGCGTCGATGCCGACAACCCGACCGGTGCGGTCGAGCTGTACCAGTCCCTCGGGATGAAAGCCGTGCTGGAGGGCGTGCGCTACGAGTTCGACTAGCTGCCGGCGTGATGCGGCAGCATTGGCCCTTCGCCGGCCGGGTCGATCAGGTCGGCCTCGAACGCCGTGTAGCGCCCGTCCAGCACCTTGCGCGCGGCGGTGTAGTTCTCGGCATCGTCGTTGAACCACAGGTCGTGGAACAGCCGGTCGACGCGACGCCGCGCCTGCTGGCAGAACAGGTCCGCGAGCTCGTTGTACTGTGCCGCATTCGCGGCGTCCTCCCGTGAGCGGGTCTGCGCGTAGACGCACGCGCATGCGATCGCGTACAGCTCGGCGCCGATGTCGACGATCCGGCCGAGGAAGGCCTGCTTCTTCTCGAGCTTCCCCTGCCAGCGACTCATCCCGTAGAAGGTCGAGCGCGCGAGTTTGCGGCAGTTGCGCTCGGTGAACCGCAGGTGTTCGGCGAGATCACCGAACTCGGCGTACGACGTCGGGTTGGTGCCCTTGCCGGTCGCGAGCTTCGGCAGCCACTTCGCGTAGAAGCCGCCGGCCTTGACCGCGGTCTTCGCCTTGTCGGACAGCGGCACATCGGGCTCGATGATGTCGCCCGCGACTTGCAGATGCTGGTCGACCGCCTCGCGGGCGATCATCAGATGCATGATCTCGGTGGAGCCCTCGAAGATGCGGTTGATCCGCATGTCCCGCAGCAGCTGCTCGGCGGGCACCGGCTTCTCCCCGCGAGCCTTGAGCGATTCCGCCGTCTCGTAACCGCGGCCGCCGCGGACCTGGATCATGTCGTCCACGACCTGCCACGCCATCTCGGAGCCGTAGAGCTTGGCGAGCGCCGCCTCGATCCGGATGTCGTTGCGCTTCTCGTCGGCGAGTCGGGAGGACACGTCGAGCATCGCCTCGAGACCGAATGCGGTACCCGCGATCGAGGCGATCTTCTGCGCGACCGCGTCGTGCTGCCCGACCGGAATGCCCCACTGGATTCGCTCGGTGCCCCACTCGCGCGCGATCTTCAGCGAGTACTTGCTGACGCTGGCGCAGATCGCCGGTAGCGCGAGGCGGCCGGTGTTGAGTGTGGTCAGCGCGATCTTCAGGCCCATGCCCTCTTTGCCGACCACGTTCGCCGCCGGGATCACGACGTTGTCGAACTTCGTCACCGAGTTCTCGATACCGCGCAGCCCCATGAAGGAGTTGCGACGCTCGACCGTGACGCCCGGCGTGTCCATCGGGACGATGAACGCGGTGATGCCGCCGCGGTGAGCTTCGCTCTTCGGCACCATCGCCATGACGATGACGACGTCGGCGATGACGCCGTTCGTCGCCCACAGCTTCGTCCCGTTGATCGTGAAGCTCGAGCCGTCCTCACTCGGCACGGCGCTGACCCCGACTCGCGCCGGGTCGGAGCCGACGTCGGGCTCCGTCAGCAGGAACGCACTGATGTGGGTGCGCGCGACCTTGGGGAGCCACTCCTTCTTCTGCTCGTCCGAGCCGAAGAGCATCAGCGGCTGCGGAAGGCCGATCGACTGGTGGGCCGACAGCAGGGTGGACAGGGCGGCATGCCACACGCCCGTCAGCGCGAGCGCCTTGTTGTAGTAGACCTGCGACAGCCCGAGCCCGCCGTATTCGGTCGGGATCTTCATCCCGAGCGCGCCCATCTGCTTCAGGCCGTCGACGACGTCGTCGGGGATCTTCGACTCGCGCTCGATGACGAGCGGGTCGACCTTGTTCTCGAGGAACGAGCGCAGCTCGGCCAGGAACGCCTCGCCACGTTCGACGGCGTCGGCGGGTAACGCCGGTTGCGGATGGATCAGATCGAGTCGCAGGTGTCCGAGGAAGAGCTCCTTGCCGAAGCTCGGCAGGGTCCACTCGGTCTCACGTGCCGCCTCGGCGACCTGACGAGCTTGCTTCTCGCTGACCTGGCTCATGCCCACTCCTGGCGTCGGTCCGTGCCTGGAGTGTTACCCGTCGGTAAGGCTGTCGCAACCCGTCAGGGGGGTGGGGCGGGGCGAAACGGTGCCTGAAGCCAGGTGTGGCCGGCGTCGAAGCTCGTGACGAAGGTGGGCACCCGCCCGGCGGTGACGCCGACGATGTGCGCGCCACTGATGTACGCCGCGAAGATGACGGCGCCGGTCACGTCGGCGCGTGCCCAGTGGCTGCCGTGATGGTGGCTGACGAAAGGTGGCGTCGTACCGGTCGTGATCAGCAGGTCGTCGGGCGATCCCGCCGACAGCGTGCCAGCCGCTGCGCGTACGTGCGGCACGTTGGCGATGTTGGTCCAGTCCTGACCCGCGTCGAGCGACTCGAAGATGCTGCCGAGGCCGCGGGCGGGGGTGCATTCCGCGGCGAGCCCCCGCTCGCTCCAGGCGGCGAAGGCCTGGTCGACGCCGCCACATGGGTTGCGCGGATGCCGCCAGCTGAAGCCGTCGTTCGTGGTGGCCCACATGTCGTTGCCGCCGGTGACGTAGATGGCGTGACCGCGCAGCGTGATCGCCGCGTCGAAGCTGCTGACCGGCGGAACCGCTGACACCCGGATCAGGGTCGGGTTGGTCAGGGTCGCTTGGTAGAGCCTGAGTCGCTCGCTGCGCACGTCCGACCGCACGAGAGCCCAGATCACCCCGCCCGCGGTCTCCAGGTCGGCGATGTAGCCGGGACTGGGCAGCTGCTGCCAGGTCAGCCCGCCGTCGTCGGTCGCTTGGTAGCCCTCGCCGTACGCCAGCCCTTGCTTCGAGTCGGCGAACCGGACGGTCCCGTCCGACGCGGGCTGCGGCGCCTCGATCGACCACGTCGTCCCGGCATCCTCGGTCCGCGCCAGTCCGCCGGCCACCGTGCCGCCGCGCACCCGGAGCACGCCGCTCGCCCACCCGTCCGACTGAGTCACGAACGACACCGAGGTCGGCACCAGCTTGCTGAGGGTGGGGCGCACCACCGGATCGGTGATGCCGCCGAGGGTCGACGTCGAACTGCCGTGCGGGGGAGAGGCGAGCGTCTTGAGGCGTTGGTTGTCACTCGATCCGCGAACCGCGAGGACCGCGGGAGCAGCACCGGCGATGACCGCGACCCCGGCCGCACCCGCGAGCAGGGCCTTGACCTGCTTGCGCCGCCTCGCGCGCCGCGCGATCGAGGCCCAGGCGCCCTCCGGCGGATCGAGCACGTCGCCGCGGCCGCGGAGGACCGGATCGAAGTCGACGTCGTCGCTCATCGGGAGTCCTCGAGCAGGGACTGCAAGCGCGCTCGCGCATCGAACAGGTCGCGCTTGACGGTGCCCGGTGCCACGCCGAGCTCCCGCGCGACGGCATCGACCGGCATGTCGGCGAAATAGTGCAGGACGACGACCTGGGCCAGACGCCGCGGCAGGGTGTCCACGAGCATCCGCAGCTCCGGCGCCGGTGCCGCGGCGGTGGCGACCGCGGCCGCGGTCTTGCGCAGCGCGACCCGCTCGCGCTCGGTCCGGCGCCAGCGGTCGCGGATCAAGTTGAGCGCGGTCGTGTAGAGATACGCCCTCGGGTCGCTGACGGTGCTCCAGCGTCCCAACAGCCGCACGAATGCCTCGGCCGCGATGTCGTGGGCCACTTCCGGGTCGCCCACCATCCGCCGGCACCATCCGGCGAGCGGGGCGTAGTGCAGTCGGAAGGTCACCTCACCGGCCGGCGCGGCATCCACCCGTGCAGCCTCCCCCACAGCCCGAGAGAACCCAGTATCGAGCACCGGGGCAACAACGCTCACGATCGTCAGACGCCGCAGCCACCCGCGCGGTTGGTCAGGGAGTCAGCAGCACCTTGCCGACGTGCTCGCCTTCGGAAATCAACCGATGTGCCTCGGCGACCTGGCTCATCGGCAGCGTCGCGTGCACGACCGGCCGTACCGTGCCGGCTGCGATGAGCGGCCAGAGGTCGGCGACGACGGCTCGACAGATTGCGGTCTTCTCCTCGAGCGGTCGCGACCGCAGTGACGTCGCGTGCACGCTCGCACGTTTGCCGAGCAAGGCGGCGAGGTCCAGCTCCGCCCGTGTCCCCCCTTGCATCCCGATGACGACGAGACGCCCGTTCGTCGCGAGCGCTGCGACGTTGCGCTCGAGGTACGACGCCCCCATCAGGTCGAGGATCACGTCGACACCACGCCCGCCGGTCGCGGTGGCGGTGACCGCGGCGAAGTCCTCCTCGCGGTAGTTGATTCCGACGTCGGCACCGAGCTCGCGGCATCGCTCGAGCTTCGCCGCCGAGCCGGCGGTAGCGAGGACCGTCGCCCCGAGCGCCTTGCCGATCTGGATCGCCATCGTCCCGATCCCGCTCGCCCCGCCGTGGACTAGCAGCGCTTCGCCGGCCCGGAGGGCGGCGAGCTGGACGACGTTCGACCAGACCGTGGTCGAGACCTCGGGGAGGGCCGCCGCCGTGATCAGCTCGACTCCTGCCGGGATCGGCATGACCTGACCGACCGGAGCCACCGCGCGCTCCGCCTGGCCGCCGCCGGCGAGCAGCGCGCACACCTCGTCGCCCACCGACCACTCCGTCACGCCGGCGCCGAGAGCGGCGATCCGACCGCTGCACTCCAGTCCCAGCGTGTCGGTCACACCGGGCGGTGGTGGGTAGAACCCCATGCGTTGGAGCAGATCGGCCCGGTTCACCGCGCTCGCGGCGACGTCGATGACGACCTCGCCGGGGCCGGGCACGGGGTCGTCGATGTCGATCCACTGCAGCACGTCGAGGTCCCCGCCCCCGCTGCACCGCACCGCTCGCATGAACCTCACGCTATGGGCGGCTCGTGTCCAGTTGGTAGGGAAATGCCGCAAGCGCGTAGTTTCTACTCTGTATAGAGGAGCGTCGAGGCGCCATGATCACGCTATGAGCCCGGAGGCCTCTCCGCTCTTTGCCCGGGTCGAGCGCGAGATCCCGAAGCTCGCGCGGCAGATGCTCGACCGTTTCGTCGTGGAGATCCCGCTGTACTCGATGCTGCCGCGCGAGCAGCTTGAGGGCGAGATCTCGGCGATCATCGTTCACAACCTGCGGTTGTTCTTCAACTACTTGCGCAGCGACCGGGCGCTTACGGATGCAGACCTCGTCGACGTCCGCGGCTCGGCGGCTCGCCGGGCGGAGGAACGCGTGCCGCTCGACGCCGTTCTTGCGGCCTACCACCTGGGTGGCCGGCTCGGATGGCAGGCGCTGGTCGATGCCGCCGAACCGGACGAGCAGGAACTGCTCACCGTCGTTGCCGGACGGGTGCTGGAGTTCGTGCAGCAGGTCACCGGCGCGGTCGCCTCGGCCTACCTGGAGGAGCGGCAGAGCATCTACGGCGAGGAGCGCGACGCGCTGCGTGCTGTGGCATCGGCGCTGCTCGCCGGTGAACCCGCGGACAAGCTGGCGTCGCGGGTCGGGCTTGCAGTCGCGTCGTCCTACGTCGTGCTGGAGGTCAGTATCGGTGAGCACCCCGACGAGCAGGAGCTCGGCGTCGGGGGTGCCGTCGCCGCGCGGCGAAAGCTGCGGCGGGTGCAGGGACGGCTCGAGCGTTGGGCCGGCCAACCGGTCGTCGGCCTGCTCGAACCAGCGGGCGGGCCCATTCTGCTCGCCACGACCGCGGATGACTCCGACAAGGTCGTCGGTGGGATGGCCGAACTGGTGGCAGAGCTCACCGACGCAGCCGGCGCTCCGGTGAGCGCGGGTGTGGCGGTGGCGACGACGATCGCCGACGTGGTGGGGGCGGCCCGGCAGGCCGGAGACGTCCTTGCTCTTGCGTCCGGTCTCGGCCGCGGCTCGGGCGCCTACACATTGGGCGACGTTCTCCTCGAGTACCAGCTGTCCCGGCCGAGTGACGCGCTGCCGGCGTTGGGGGCGCTGCTCGAGCCGCTGGAGCGCAATCCCGATCTCGTGCTGACGCTGGAGACCTATCTCGCCCACGACCTGGATCGTCGCGGGACCGCCGCCGCGCTGCACGTGCATCCGAACACCCTCGACTACCGGCTGCGCCGGGTGGTCGAGCTGACCGGGATCGATCCCGCGACGACGCGCGGGTTGCAGCTGGTCGGTGCGGCGCTGGCGGCGAGACGGCTGCGCGCCGAGCGGCCGTCTTAGCTTCGACCGGCCAGCAGGTCGCGAAGCGCGGTGATCATGTCGGTGACGGCCTCGGCGGCTGCGGCGCTGTAGGTCGTGAAACCGAAGAAGCCGTGGATCATCCCGTCGTAGCGGCGTACGACGACCTCGACGCCCGCGTCGGCCAATGCCTTGCCGTAGGCGAGGCCCTCGTCCCGCAGCGGGTCGAACTCGCCGACGCCGATGACCGCGGGGGCGGCACCACTGAGGTCGGGTGCGTGGATCGGCGCCAGCCGTGGGTCGGCGAGATCAACGTCCGCCGGCAGGTACTGGTCGCGGAACCAGCGCATGTCGTCCGCGGTGAGGAAGTAGCCCTCCGCGTTCTCGACGCGTGACGGGTAGTCGGCGTCCTCGGCGACCTCGATGCCGGGATAGATCAGGAACTGCGCGGCGAGTGCCGGGCCGTCGGCGCGGCAGGCGAGTGCGACGGTCGCGGCCATGTTGCCGCCGGCGCTGTCGCCGCCGACGACGAGACGCGCAGCATCGCCGCCGAGGTCGCCGATGTTCGCCGCGGCCCACCGTGTCGCGGCCACGCAGTCCTCGTGCCCAGCCGGGAACTTGTGCTCCGGCGCGAGCCGGTAGTCGACGCTCACGACCACCATCTCGCCGTCGCGGCAGATGAGCCGGGCCTGGTCATCGTGGGTCTCGATGTCACCGACGACGTAGCCGCCGCCGTGGAAGAACACCATCGTGGGAACCGGCCCGTCGACGTCCGGTCGGTAGATCCGGGCGGCCCGAGGACCCTCGGCGCCCGGGACGGTGGTGTCCTCCACCGAGCGGACCTGGGCAAGGGTCGCCGGGTTGCGCACGCCGACCGTCCCGGCTCGGAAGCCGGCGCGGGCGTGTTCGACGGTGCTCGACGACATCGACGGCGCGCCGGAGTCGGCGAGGAACTTGAGGATGACGGCGATCTGCGGGTCCAGCGGCATCGCCACATCATTCCCTAGGCGGGAGAGTTGCGCTGGCGGTAGGCGGCGACGTTCGTGCGGGTGGCGCAGCGCGAGCCGCAGAACCGCTTCGAGTGGTTGGCGGTGCCGTCGTAGAAGGCGTTGCCGCAACCGGCCGCAGCACACCAGCCGAACCGGTCCGCGCCGGCCTCGGTGACCACGAGCGCCATGCCGAACAGCGCCTCGCCGATGAGGATCGCGGCGACCGAGTCGGCGCTGTCGTTGATGTGCAGGTGCCAGGTCTGCGCGTCGTGACCGGAGATCCGGGGCCGGACCGGGTGCTGCTCGAGCATCGCGTTGAGCCGGGCGACGACCGCGGTCTCATCGCCTGCCACCGAGTCGTCGACGACCGCCCTGAGCTCGGCCTGGCCACGCCGCAGCGCCCGGAGGTCGCCGGGCGTGATCCGCATGCCGAGCCATTCGCGGTCGGCGAGGGCGGCGGCGAGCGACTCGGTCGAGGACAGGTCGGCGTTGACCAGCTCGGCCGCCCAGTCGGCGTAATGACCAGAGTCCATTTGCACACCTTACCGCGGCGAGCCTATGATGTAAGTGCTGATAAGGCTATATGGCCATTACATCAGCTGAGCCGCAGGGAAGAGGGACTGACGATGTATCCGAACTTGGTCACGGAGCTCAACATGGCGCGCCGCGCCGAGCTGCACCGTGTCGCCCGTCATGACCGCCTGGTGCTGGCTGCCCGCCGCGCGTCACGCGGTGGCGAGCCGCGCCGCCGTCGAGCGCGCTAGGACGACGCCGGGCTCGCGAACATCGCGGAGCCCTGTCCGCCGCCGGCCGGGCAGATCAGGTCCTTGTCGCGGTGGTTCGCCCACCACTGCATGATCCAGTCGGCGCCGCCGGACGGCCCGTGGCCGCAGGCGCGCCGCGCATGTGCCGCTCGACCTCCCCCGATGGTCGACCAGGTCGGAAGCGCGGGCAGTGACCACCTGCCGACGACGTTCTTCCATCCGTTCGGATAGGTGTAAATCCCGACCCCGTAGCCGGCGTCGGTGTAGGCCCGCACCACCGACCGCACGACCGCTCGGTTCGCGCTGTGGCTCTTGCTCCACGGCGAGGCCGGGTACGGCTCGACGTCGACCCAGATCATGGGAACCGTCATCCGCGCGGCGTTCATCGACGCGAGGTTGAAGCGCGCCTCGGCGTAGGCCGTGTTGCGCAGCGCGCCGCGTGCGGTCGTCGCGTCGTACGGACCGCTGCGGCCGTATCGCCGCACCTCCCAGCGTCGCGGATAGGTCGTCATCGCGTACGCCGCGAGCAGCCGCTGGTGCGAGGCGACCCAGCTGACCTGGTCGGCGAGGCAGGGGTTGGGGTAGAAGCCCGGCCCGTTCGTCACCCCGACGACGACGAAGTCCGCGTCCGTCGTCGGCATCGGCTGTCCCTCGGTACGACGAGACGGGATGCCCATGCCCTTGGGGCAGTTCGGCCAGGAGATGTCCGCGCCGTGCACGCCGGTTGCCGACACCGCGGCGGTCGCTCCGGTCGAAGCGATCACCGGGACGAGCAGCAGCGAGCCGGCGAGAATGCTCCGCACGAATGCAACGGCTGGGACGCGCATTCGAACAGGACAGCACACCCTGCCGCGAACCTCTACCGACCTCGGTTCGGTTTCTCCCGGCGACTCATTCGGCGCGCGATACTTCGGGCGTGCCCGAGTGCTGTGACCGTGAGGACTACCACTCGGTCTTCTCGGGTCGGTTCGCGCGCCGGCAGCTGAGGCGCTACCGGCGGCGCGGCTTGACTCCGGCCGCTCACGGCATCGTCGACTTCGCCACCTCGCGGGGGATCGCGGGCGCCACGGTCCTGGAGATCGGCGGCGGCGTCGGGCAGCTGCAGGTCGAGCTGCTGCAGCGGGGCGCATCGCGGGTGACGAACCTGGAGATCTCCGAGGGCTACGAGGACGATGCGGCGGCACTGCTCGAGAGCACCGGGCTGACTGACCGGGTCAGCCGGCGCATCCTCGACATCGCTCAGGAACCCGACCGCGTCGAGCCGGCGGATGTGGTCGTCTTGCACCGGGTCGTCTGCTGCTACCCGGACTACGCCAGGCTGCTGAAGGTGGCGGCAGGTCATGCGCGGAGGATGCTCGTCTTCAGTCATCCCGCCGCGAACCTCGTCAACCGCGTGCAGTTCGGCGCCGAGAACGCCTACCGCTGGATGAGCCGCAACGACTTCCGCGCGTTCATCCACCCGCCGGATGCGATGGCTCGGGCCGCAGCGTCCGACGGCATGTCGGTCGCGTACCGCAGCCACAGGTGGGACTGGGACGTGGTGGGCCTGATTCGCGGCGTCGCCTAGCCTTGTGCCGCCAGGAGGGCTCGCCTAGTGGACGATGGCGGCGGTCTTGAAAACCGCTATGCGGGGTGACTCGCATCGTGGGTTCGAATCCCACGCCCTCCGCTGATTGTGGCTGTGACCTGCGGTTTTGCTATTGCGCGGGTCGCGCCGCGACCAGCATCGCGGATCAGGCGTGAAGCAAACCTTCACGAAACCTTCACGGAGCCCCGGAAACAGCCTGGTCCTTGCCAGCCATCTTGACCATCGCAGCGATCAGCTCGGCGGCTTGCTGGTCGACCTCCGGAAGCACCCGCGTGTAGGTGTCAGCCGTGAAGGAGCTGCGCGAGTGGCCGAGGCGATTCGACACCACCGTGATCGAGACGCCCGCCGCGAGGGCGTGTGTCGCGTGACTGTGGCGCAACCCGTGAAGAACGATGCGGGGTAGTCCGGCCTTGGCGCTCAACGCGAGGAAGTGTCGGCTGAGCTGTTCGGGATGGAGGGGCGATCCGTCCTCTCGGCAGAACACGAGGCCGAGCGGGTTGTATGTCGCACCGAACGCAAGACGTTCGGCGTTCTGTCCTGCGCGGTGGGCCTTGAGGACAGCCAAGCTGTCGGCATCGAGCGTGATGACACGGACGCCGCGCTTGCTCTTGGGTTCCGCGAATGCCAGTTCCTTTCCCGACTGCGTGAGTTGCTGGCTGATGGTCGCGCGGCCCGCCTCGAAGTCAACGTCTGACCACCTCAGACCGCAGCACTCGCCACGGCGAAGCCCAGTGAGTGCCAGTAGTCGGTAGGCGGCACCAAGGCGATCCTCAGCGCAGTGTTCAAGGAACCGGGCGAGCTGGGTCGGAGTCCAGATGTCCCGCTGATGGATCGGCTCTGGGTCGAGTTCGACTTGGCCAGCCGGGTTGTACGAGATCAAGCGGCGCTTGTAGGCGCTGTTGAGCGCGGTCCGCAGAGTCGCGTGGATGCGCCTGACCGTTGCGGCGCTGGGTGCGCGTCGACGGTCACCGCGCCGGATCGCGTCATACATGCGGTCGAGGTGGTCAGCGCGTAGCGAGCGCAGCGGTAGCGCGCCGATGTGCGGGATGAGGTGCACACGGATGTGCCCTTCATACGCGCGGCGCGTGGTGGCTCGGATGTTGCGCTTCGAGGCGAGCCAGCTTTCCAGGAACTCACCGACCGTCATCTTGTTGGCGTCGAGTAGCTGGCCGCGACGGACGAGTTCCAACATCTCGCTCAGGAACGCCTCAGCCTCACGCCGAGAGCCGAAGCCGCCCTTGCTGCGCTGGTCGCGGGACCCGTCAGCTTTCAGCCCTGCGTCCCAGCGGACTCGCCACGTCGGGCCGTACTTCTGCACAGTGCCCTTCATTTGGTCCCCCGGCTGTTGGTTGGCCGACCGTCACCCTGTGCACCGACCCTGCCTCGGCCCGTCTTGGGAAGCAGCTTGAGGTCGCGCGCAGCTCTCACCCAGCGAGAGGCGGTCGGCTTGGGAGCGCCCCACCGTTGCTGGACAGCCAAGAGGGGCTTTTGCGTCCCGCCTTCGGCCAACGCACTTGAGTACACCGCCGCGACCTCGCGGTAGAACGCGGTGGTCTTTCTTGGGCGTCCTGACTGGCTCTCGCGCCATGGCGCAGATATCGCGCCGAAGTGATCGAGCCACGACGGGTCGATGCCTTGGTCGAGTAGGTCCTGCTCCGTCGCGCCTTCCGCGATGGTGCCTCCGGACTCCTCGAAGCGGGCTTGGCGTGCCTGTGCAATGAGGGTGCGAATCGGGATGTCCCGCCACACGGTTGAAGTCACGATCATCGGGGCGCCCTTGTCGACCAGAGCAAGTGAGACGCCGACGCATTCCGCGCGGCCATCAACACTCGCCCAGGTGAAGGTGAGCATCCACGGCCCGACTTCGGCGTCGGGCCAACGCACCTGTGACGGTCTGAGCCAGTCCCGCATCGTCGCTTTCGGCACGACGTATCACCCCGCTGAGTTATCGATAACTAGATGTCGTTGTCAAACGTTATCGGACTGCCCATCATCGTGTCCATGACGACAACCTCAACTGACCCGAATCGAGACTGGACCACGCGGGCGACGCTTTCCGTCGAATCCGCAGGCGAGGTGCTGGGCCTTGGACGTTCAGCGAGCTACGAAGCCGCGCGACGCGGGGACATCCCCGTCATCAAGATTGGGCGGCGTCTCTTGGTGCCTGTCCCGCGCCTCATGGCCATGTTGGGCTCGGCCCCGGCTCCGTGACGCGATGGCTTTGCCTTCTGACAGTTCAACGAGATGCCCTGAATCAGGGTTAGGGCTGGACACCATCGCGCTGCGGGGTCCGGTCAACGACGGGCTCCTTGCCTTACTGCCCGTGAAGCACACGCGCCAAGACGTTGATCCGACGACTGGCGTCATCAACGACCGCCAGACCAGTGGCCAAATCGTTGTGCGCGTTGGGCGCGGCGACGTAAAGCTTCACGCAGATGCACGGACGGGCGTGCCTGAGCTGCGTCTTGAGTTCTCCGGACCGACCATCCTTCGGGGAAACAACGTCGAGCCGGTCGCGCTGGAGCTGATCGGGGACCTTGTTGACGCGGTGCTCACGCGCCTCGGGGACGAGGTTGCCTACCTGCCGACGTACTCGGAGCTTCGACCGATTCGCGTCGATGTTGCGCGGAACCTTTGTGGCGTTGCCTCCATCCCGCGCACGTTGGGAAAGCTGGGCCTGTTGCGCCCTAGCCGCTCCAGAATCGACCGCCTGGAGCGAGGACGCGCGGGTGAGTACCAAAGCCTTACGCGCGGCAATCAGGGTCGGTGGGTGTCGCGGCTGTATGGCAAGAGCGAACAGCTCCGAGACATCGCGCGGCTGCCACAGAACGCCGACCGTCGGCAGCGACTACTGGACCTTGCCGTCGGTGTCGAAGGTGTCTTGCGCGCGGAGGTCCAGCTCCACGGTGGGGTACTGCGAAACGAAGGAGTGACAGGGGTGGATGACTTGAAGCCGGACCTGTTGAAGGGCATGGCGAAGGACTACTTCGCACGGAGCCGCTTCGATGCCACTGTTGGCACGTCGAACCTCCTGCGGGACGCGCTGGAGGACCTGTTAGCGCAGGGACGGCGAGGCGAGGCGAGAGCGTTGGCGGCGTATCTCCTTGCCGAGAGCCTTGGCATAGAACAGCTCATGTCCCGCAACCCGGCCAACCGGGCTCGGTCACTTGCTAACCGTCTCGGGGTGTCAGCTTTGGACCTGACGGCGCCCCAGGAATCGCCTTCGCGGCTCGATTTCGAGGCTGGAACGGAGCTAACTGGGGACTCGGCGCTTCTGCGCTGAGCACCGTGTGACACCGCTAGACCGCCCCCCGGGCTTCTGCGTCCGGGCGAGTCCACCGGTCTGCCTGCTACGGCGGGGTGTCTCCCGCGATGAACCCACTCCAGTAAAAAAAGGTGCTGCTAACGGACGTTGACAGCCCGGTCTGCGAGAGGCGCTACTACCGCTCCATCAGCTCCGGGGTGCCCTCTACCTCGGTCCCGTCCGGGTCGGTGTGACACACAAAGAGGCTGGTGAGCAGTGCACCGAATCCGTTCTCAGAGTCGACCTGCCCAGCCACCCCGAGCCCATCACCATCCTTCGAGACCGCCACGTCATGGAAGTGGGCTGTCGCAGGCGAGGTCAGTTGGTCGGTGACGGCACTTTCGCAAACGTTGATTGCACCGTCGCGCGCGCTGGAGCTAACGGACGCCGACGTGGAATGGGGAACGAAGGACTTGCCTTCCGCGACACGGACGAAGCCACGGACGACGACGAAGGCTCCGCCGAGCACGAACAGTGCGACAGCGAGAACCACAAGCAGTGCCGACAGATTCAAGTTCGAATCCTTGGGCCCGGTGGCGCGCCCTGTCGGCCTGGGCGTGCGCGAAGCCGGTGGGTACCTAGGAAGGCCATGCGCCGTCGCGTAGTCACAGTAGGTCGCGTGCGTCAGCCCCGTCCGTAGGTCGCATCTGCACGGCTTCGCTGGGGCGTTCGGGAACTCATGAACCGCAAGCGGGACACCGCACTTGCGACAGGTGTTGGAGTCAGCCTTGATTACGACCGTGCGCGTCATGCAGCTCTCGCACCTTGAGATGCCGAACGGCACGTTGCAGTTCGCGCACGTGAAGGAGCTGGCTGTGTCCTCCAGCGTCGCCTTTGTGTCGCAGCGTGGACAGGTCGCGTTGAACATCGACGGGCCCGTTGATACCCGGGTCGGCGCGGACGGTGGCGGGCCCGCTGGCGGAGCTGGTAGCCACTCCGTGCCGCTCCAAAGCCATTGACCATCGGGTGACAAAACTCCGCCTGCCTGCGTAGTCGCGTGTGCCGACTCGGACGGATCATCCATGGCTTCCCCCAGCTCTCCCCGTGATTGTTACTCGCGCCACGATTGTGGCTGGGATTCTGTCGACTGATAGTCGGCACCGTCCATAGCGTCCCGCCACGTGACTGAGGAGGCGCGCTGGGCGAAGCGACAGCGGGCCTTCGGTCAGCGGGTAGCCGAGTTGCGGCATGAGCGGGGCCTGTCTCAGGAAGCCCTAGCCGACGCAGCCGGTATCCACCGCACGTACGTGGGACAACTGGAGGGCGGGCGTCGCAATGTCGCTCTGCGCAACCTGTACCGCCTAGCTGACGCCCTCGACGTTTCGATCTGCGATCTGGTGGGTTAGCGGCCTGGTGGCATGGGCGCAACCCAGCTACATGTAGGACCGGCGCTTGAACGCCTCGACATCCTCCGGATTCAAGAGAAACCACTCGCCGTTTGCGCGCCGCGTAGCGAATCGCTTGTGCCAATACGCCTCGATGCCGGATGGGTCATCAGTCTCGATGGCGTGTACGAGTTCTTCCTTCACGGGGAGCTGAATGCGTAGTTCGCGTGTTCGACGGTCGATGTCATTGGTCTTGCCGATCTTGTAGAACTCCGCCATGCGCACGGCGTAGACGACCCCTGTCACCGGGCGGTCACTCGCCTCGGTCGGAGTGTCCTGCGACGTGTTGCGGCCAGACCCGGCGACGGCGGCACAGATGGCGGCGACATCGGAGAACTCAGGGTTGGCGTCAACGAACGCGAGGAGCTTCGCGGCCTGTTGCGCCTTGTTCCCGAATCGCCTCTTGAGCACCGTGTCGGTAGGCGCATCATCGGAGCCGTCACGACGCCTGAGGCGAAGTTCAGCGGTGGTGGGAAAGTGGCCGTACTCACGCACCAAGAGCGCGACCATTCGCAGGACCGAATCATCATCGTGAACCCTGGTCTGCCAGATATTGGGCTCCAACCCGGCCTCTCGGACGGCATCGCCCCAACGCGCCCAGTAGCGGCCACGCCATGTGGTCTCGGTAATACCGGTGAGGGCTTCAAACCGCTCTTTCCCGAGTGACGCGCCCCCATTGTCAGCAGCCAGCCGACGAATCTCCCGGAGGATGTGTTCCTTGCTTGCCCGCTCCACGGGCGAAGTCTACGAACGTCGGGTCCTACTTCTGGCTAGCTGACGGTGCTGCGAACGAACGTTGACATGGGCGGGCGAGCCGGACCCACGGGAGCAGCAGCGGCGAGCCGCCCGCAGTCCTTCACGCTTCCTTCACGGACGAGCGTGGACCGGCCACGCCAGGGCGACACGTACGCGGCCATGGTCGGCCCCTTCCGACCCGTGGATCGGGACGGGGCGCTACGGGCGCGGACGTGCCCTTACAGCAGCCGGTGAACTTGAAAACCGCTAAGCGGGGTGACTCGCTTCGTGGGTTCGAATCCCACGCCCTCCGCTGATAGCCGCCGACTCGTCGAGCCCAACGTAGGTTGTCCAACTCCCGGCTTGTTTCACTACCTAAG
>JAICMG010000007.1 GCA_025929365.1 Frankiaceae bacterium | reverse complement strand
CTCGGCCGCCGGTCGCGCCACACGCTCCACAACCGTGTCGCGCCGAAGGCGAAGAAGCCGAGCGCCACCGCGACCACGGCGGCCTCGCCGGCGGGGTTGGATGCCACCGTCGACAAGGCGCCGTTCGCGTCGGCTTGCGGACCGTCCGTGCCCTCGACCGCGACGTTGATGACGAGCCCCCCGAGCAGCAGGTAGAAGCAACCGCGCGCGACGAGCCCGAACCGAGCCGCCTTCGCCAGTGCCTGCTCGGGCTTCGACTTGCTCGAACGCGGTCGAGACTTCGTCGCGGGCACGGTTGTGATCTGCCCTCGGACAGGCAGGCGAACCTCAGCCGCTCGCGACCTGATGCAGCTCGATGCCGTTGCCGGCCGGGTCTGACAGGAACGCCTGTCGTCCCGTGCCCACGGGAAACGCATCGGTGACCTCGACACCCGCGGCGCGCAGCTCGGCAATGGCGGCGTCGATGTCCGCCACCTGGACGGCGAAGTGCTGCCCGACGTTGGCGGGCGCCTGGCCCTGGATCAGATGTACCTGCTGGTTACCGGCATCGAGCCACGCTCCCGGAAAGCCGAAGTCGGGCCGATCGGTGCGCGGGATCAGGCCTAGCCGATCGACGTAGAAGGCCATCGCCTCGTCGACATCGCTGACATTGATCGAGACATGGTGCACGGCTAACGGCTTCACGCCGCCATCCTGCCGCAAGATGGGCACATGGATACGGCCGCCGCATGGGAGGCACACGCGCAGGAGTGGCTGGCGTGGGTGGACCCAGCCGTCGGGCGCGACGGCATGAATCGTGGGGACGGATTCTGGGACACCACCTGGCCGGCCCTTGCGCGACTCTTGCCCGAACCGCGCGGTCTGACGCTCGACATCGGCTGCGGTGAGGGAAGGGGCGCGCGCGAGCTCACCGCGCTCGGTCACCGGGTCATTGGCGTCGACACCTCGCCGACACTTTCGCGATCGGCGCATGAACGCGGTACGACGGTGCTGCGCGCGGATGCGGCCCGGCTGCCCATCGCCTCGCACAGCGTCTCGCTCGCGTTCGCCTGCATGTCGTTGCTCGACATCGACGATCTGGATTCAGCACTCTCGGAGATCGACCGGGTTCTGGCGCCAACCGGCGTCGTCGTCGCGGCGATCGTGCATCCGGCCGTGTCGATGTTCGACGCCGCCCGAATGCGAGACGGCGACCTGCACGTTCCAGAGCCGTACCTGACCGTGCGTCGTTACGACGACCGGGTCGAACGTGAGGGCCTCGCCGCGACCTTCTCGAGCGTGCATCGACCCCTCGCCGACTACTTCGGTCCGCTGCTCGCCAAGGGATTTGCGCTGACCGGTTTCAGCGAGTCGGGGCGGAACCTGGTCCCCTGGTGCCTGGCGTTTCGCGCCGAACGTCGCTAGAGCAAGCCGCTGAGATCTCCTGGCACGTCCGCGGCGTACTGCTGCAGCAGTTCCAGTGGGACGATCTCCAGCGCGCGTCGGTTGGTTGACGAGAGGACGACCGGGCACGCCATGCCGTCGAGGTGGGCCTGCAACCACCGGGCCGCAACGACGCACCAGCGATCGCCGGGGACGAGACCAGGAAAGGCCCACTCCGGGCGGGGCGTGACGAGGTCGTTGCCGACCGCGACCTGATGCGCGAGGAACTCGCGGGTCACGACGGCACAGAGGGAATGGTTGCCGACGTCCTCGGGCCCGCAGTTGCAGTGGCCGTCGCGGTAGAAGCCGGTGACCGGGTCCGTGCCGCACGGCTCGAGCGGGTCGCCGAGAACGTTCCGCTCCTCACCCACGGCTCCGAGCCTGTCACGCTCACGGGAACGAACCCACGTCGGGAGGCGTCTCACCAGTGTGACCAGGACGCTCGCCTTCGGCGTCGCCGCGCTGGCTCTCGCGGCGTGCAGCAGCGGCAGTGGCGGCACGGCACACCCGACGCTGTCTCATTCACCACTCCCCGACCGGGCGGGTCGCGGTGTGATCGCCGGCCAGTTCCTCGCTGTCGGCGGGCCGTTCGGTGCGCAGCCGTCCCCGCAACGCGGGCGCATCATCGTTCGCAAACACGGCCGGCTCCTGCTGACGGTGCGGGTTCCGCGAAACGGCGGGTTCCGCATCGCCACCTTGCCCGGCCGCTACTCATTGGTCGGCTACACGCCGCAGTTCCACGTCGACGGCAGCAAGGGAGCTTGCCGTCCGATCCGGCCCGTGGTCGTAATCCGCGCCGGGCACACGACGCACGTCAACGTCTACTGCGAACGGCTGTAGCCCGGCGCTACTTCACCTCGACGCGGGCGAGCCTTCGCATGAACGCCGGCGACAGCCGCGACATGAAGCGGGCGCCGCGCGCTTCGATCGTGACCGGTACGACAGGCTTGCGGTCACGGACCGCCTTGACGATCGCGTCCGCCACCTTCGACGGCGGGTAGTTGCGCCGCTCGTAGCGCTTGCGCATCTTCAGGCCCGCCTCGCGCTCCTCGTCCGCACTCACCCCGACGTAGTGCGTGGAGGTGGTGATCGGCGTGTTCACGAGGCCCGGACAGATCGCCGACACCCCGATGCCGTAGTCCCGGAACTCGGCGCCGATCGACTCCGACAGCGACAGAACTGCTGCCTTGGTCGCGGAGTAGGCGCTGAGCATCCGGCTCGGCGTGAAGGCGGCGGCCGACGCCACGTTGACGATGTAGCCGCCTTCGAGCCGCTCCGCCATCGCCGCCCCGAACAGCCGGCAGCCGTGCACCACGCCGAGCAGGTTGATGTCGACGATCCGCTGCCAGTCGGCGGCGGTCGTGTCGAGGAAGCGGCCGGCGATCCCGATGCCGGCGTTGTTCACGACGATGTCGGGTACGCCGTGGTCGGCGATGACGCGCTTCGCGAACTCCTCCATGGACGCCAGGTCGGAGACGTCGACCTGGTAGGCGTGCGCCGTCGTGCCGCCGGCCCGCAGGTCGGCCGCCGTCTGCTCACCCGCATCCGCCTTGAGCTCGGCGATGACGACTTCGGCGCCCAGCCGGCCGAATGCCAGCGCGGTCTCGCGGCCGATCCCGCTGCCGGCACCCGTGACGACGACCAGCTGGTTCGTGAAGTCCTTGCGGTCTGCCACTTCTGCTCCCTTGATCCGATGCCGGCGCAACGCTCTGCTCTCGGGCTCCCCCTCGACGTGCCTCACAAGGTCCGTGATGGCATGCGCGAGCCCGTCAGGGGATTTCTGCTGGACCCAGTGGCCCGCGTTGACGCGCCGGACCCACAACCGGTCGGTCCACTGGGCGAGATCCGACGTGGCGAGCTTCGGCGAGATGTAACGATCGCCGGTCGGCACGACGACCTGCACCGGCACGGTCGTCCGCCGCTCGCGCGGACTCCGCATCCCGGACAGCACGTTGGCCCGGTAGAGCAGCACGCCTCGCGCGCCATCCTTCGCGAGGGTCGGCGCGGGCCAGCCGTCCCGCTCGGGCAGGCCCTCCACCCGCCTGATCGTCGGCGCGAACGTCTTCGTCATCCACGTGCGCCACATCAACGGCACGAACCCCGGGATCTGCATGAGCGCCAGGTACCAGGACCGCATGCCCTGCCGTAGCAGTGCGGGCAGACCCTTCAGGTTTCGCCGCGCGTGCATCCACGCCGCCGCGTGATCGATGGCGGGGCCCGAGATCGTCGTGAAGGAGGCGAACCTCGACTGGGTCTCCGGATCGGTCACGGCCTCCCAGCACTGCACCGACCCCCAGTCGTGACCCACGAGGTGCACCGGCGCGTGCGGCGACACCGCATCGGCGACGGTGCGGATGTCGGCCGCGAGCACGACGAGCTTGTACGCCGCCTTGCGCCGCGGCCGGTCCGACTCCCCCGCTCCACGCACGTCGTACGTCACGACATGGAAGCGGCTGGCGAGCTCCTCGGCGACCGCGTCCCACGTCGCCGACGTGTCGGGGTAGCCGTGGACGAGCAGGATGGTCGGTGCATCGCGATGACCGCGCTCGTGGACAGCGAGCTTCACGCCGCCGGACTCGACGAAGAACGTTGCAACCGCCACGCGAATCACCCCGGGGCTCCATGGACGAGAATCCAATGATGACCCAGCTCACCTACGCGGAGTTCGGCGAGGCGTTCGTGCGCGAGGCCGTCACCCCGGAACGGATCAGCGCGGTCATCCGTGGCATCACCGACGAAGCCATCAGCGTGGGCCCGATCGAGGCCGGGCCCGGCGGCGTTGCGACCGCGAACGCCGTGGGCCGGATCGGTGAGCCGGCTGTGGAGACGACCGGGCATGACCCGCTCAGCTATCAGGTCACGCTGCCCGCGCAGCTCGAGGTCGATGTCACGGCGGCGGGCACGAAGCACCACTTCGACGTCGATGCGACCATCCGCGTCTCGCTGACCGTCGCGCTCGCGCTGCCGCTGTCGATCTGCATCGTCCCCGCGTCGCCCACCTATCGCGACGTCGACGTCGACATACATCCGAGAGGTCTGCAGGCCCGGGTGCTGGCACGCTCCGGCATCGTCGAACGCGAGATGCGAAAGAACATCGCGCGCTACGTGCGCGAGCGGATCGCCTCCGAAGTCGCCGCCTTCTCGGTGGTCGACCTGCTGCCGCTCATGTCGGCGGTCGCGGACCAGCTCACGGAGTAGAGCTACTTCAAGACCACGTTGCTGATCAGCCACCGGCCGTTGCGGCGCACCATCGTCAGCTCGACGCGCTGCGTTGCCGCTGGCTGTGAGCCTCTGACGTTGACGATCGTCTGGTCGAGGAAGAGATCGACCACCGCTCGCGTCGCGCTGATCGACGCCAGGCCGGCGCTGATGACCTTCGCGGTGGAGCTCGCCTTGGCGGCAACGAGCGTGCTCCGCAGCAGATCGGTCTTGCTGCGGTATTGCGACAGGAAGGGGTCGACCGAGTGCGCCTCCGTCGCGGCGAAGTCGGCGTCGAGGTCGTCGTAGGTGTACGTCGCGAACGCGACGGTGTAGCTTCGCGCGACCCGCAGCGCACCCCGCTCGAACGACGAGAACCCGTGCTCGAGGCGAGCGTTCCTCGATGCCAGGTCGTGGGCGCGCACACCGGCGACCATCAGATCCGCGACCAACACTCCGCTCGCGATCACGGCGATCAGCCACCGGCCGCGTAGACCTTCTCCCATGAGTCGGAGTCTGCCGGTGCTGACTTCGCGTGGTGCGACCTGGGTGGTCCTGCCGTGTCGTCGCCGGGCGGCCGCGGCTCGTTCGCCGCACCTCGCTGCTGCTGGATCGGCAGCGGGTGCTTGCAGTAGCCGTTGGTGATCGGCGGCCCACGGTGCGGGTTGAACGGCGCTCGGCGCCGCGTCCCGCCATAGGCACAGAAGGTGCCGGGCTGGTCGATCAGCTTGAACGCGACGTGCCCGCCGTGAACCGAGCTCGCGAGCGCGTACAGCCCGTCCGGCAAGGCGAGCAGCAGCGCCTTGAGACCCGGCAACCGCTCCACCGTGATTTGCCCGACGGTCACCAGGTTGGCCAGCAGGATTCCGATGTCATGCGAGTCGTTCAGCAACACCGGCGCCAGCTGCTGTGTCGTCTGCAGCGCCGCGTCGACCAGCCGCGCGGTCTTCGGGTCGTCGGCGCGGATCGTGTCGGACAGCCGGCGCAGCGACCCGGCGAACGATCGCAGGTCGCCCTCGTGAGCGACCTGGGTGTCGAGCAGAGCACCCGCCGACCTCAGCAGGTCGATCGTCTGCGGCGTGATGCGCTCGAGCCGGGCGACGAGCGCGGCGCCGTGGTCGATCAGGGCGCCGAGCGCGGGTCCGGTCCCCCCGAAGGCCGTATCGAGCTCGCGAACAACGGTGTGGAGCTCGCTGAGGTCCACGGAGCTCGCGAAGTCGCTGATCGCGTTGAGCAGGTCGGCGAGCGACGGTGGCTGCACCGTGTCGGCGGGTGAGATGACCGACCCGTCGTGCAGGTACGGCGGACCGCTGCCGGTCGGCTGCATGTCGAGGTACTGCTCCCCCGCGGGTGACCGGTCGGCGACCACAGCCTTGGTAGCGGTGGGGATACGCACCGAGTCGTGAATGTCGAGGTTCGCGGCGACGCCCACGGCGGTGATGTCGATCGAGCTGACCGTGCCGATCGGTACGCCGCGATACGTGACCTGGCTACCCGGGAACAGCCCGCCGGTCACGGGCATGTCGACCACGACGCGGTAGCTGCCCTCGAGCGTCTTCGCGCCGACGACGCTGAACAGCACGTAGCCGAGACAGAGCACGCCGACGAGGCCGAACAGCCCGAGTCGGAACCTGACGCTGCTCATGGCACCACGATGTTTCCGACGAGGTCGAGGTAGTCGCCCGGGATCGCGCGGTCGAGCAGCGAAGCGAACTTGCGCAGCCCGACCAGCGTCGAGCCGAGCCGGCCGCGCAGCGACACGAGGGTGTCGAGCGTCGGTGCGAGATCGCTGAGGTCCGCGAGGAACGCACCCTGTACCGAGCCGAGCACCTGCGTCGCCGTCCGCCCCAGTGTCGAGAGCCTCGTGAGCAGGTTGGTGAACGCCGCCGTGTCCGCGTGCAGATCGCGGATGCCCGGTCGCAACGCGGTCAGGGCGCGTACCAGCAGCTTGTGCTGCTTCGCGAGCTCGCTCGCTAGGTCCGCGACCTGCGCGAGCGTTCGATCAATGGCTGCGGAGTGGGCGTTGAGCTGCGAGAGCACGTTGTTGAGCCGCGCGATCAACGCCCTCCCGGTCCTCGCCCTGCCGTGCAGCGCGAGGTCGAGCTGCTTCACGATCGTCGAGATCTGGCCGATCCCGCCACCGTTGAGCACCGCCGAGAACGCGGACAGCAGGTCTTCGACGTCCGGCGATCGGTGCGTCGCCTCGATCACCTCGCCTCCCGCGAGGTAACCGCCTGCTCCCGCCGCTGCGGGCGGGAGCAGGTCGACGTACTCCTCGCCGAGCGGTGTGGTCAGCGCGAGGGTGGCGCGGGTGCCGACCGGCAGCCGCGCGGACCGCGAGATGACCATATGGACGTAGGCATGGAAGCCCTGCGTCGTGAGCGAGCTGACGCGGCCGACCGTCACGTCGTGCAGCTCGACCCGGCCCCCGATCGGCAGGCCTGCGGCGTCGGCGAAGACGGCGGTCAACCGATACGACGGGCCACTGACCCCGCGGCCGACCGACAGGCTCTGCAGGCCGGGGCCGCATGCCGCAACAGTGGTTGCGGCGATCGCCGCGCCAGCCGCCAATCGCGCTGCCCGCATCATGGCCCGACTCCGAAGAGGCGGTCGAGCGCGTCTCCCGCTGTCGCGGAGCACACCGGGCCGAGCATCTGGCAGATCTGTCTCGCGATCGCGTTGAACGCTTGGTTCTGGCCGATGTCGGCGTGCTTGACGATGATCGCCCCGTTCTTGCCGACGCGGGCAAGGTTCTGGGCGCCGAGCGGGAGGTTGTCCAGGGTCTCGATCAGCGCGCGCTGGTGCGCCAACAGCACGCTCGTCGTCACCGCGAGGTCATGCACGTCGCCGTGCAGTGCCGCGCGGTGCGACCGGATGAACGACGCCAACGCGATCAGTCCGGTCGACAGGTTGTCGACCGCCGCGGTGATGTCGCCTCGCTCGTGGGCCAGCTCCCCGGACGCCGCGGCGAGGTCTGACTCGAAAGAGCCGATGCGCCCGGTCCGCTCCGCGAGGTTGCTGCTCAGGGCGTCGAGGTTCCTGACCAGGTCGGCAAACGCGCCGCCATCCGCGGTCAGCGCACCCGTCGCGTTGGACAGCCCGACGATGCTGCGGCGCAGCTTCGCACCGTTACCGGCCAAGTTGGCCGACAGCACCGAGATCAAACGTCCGACCGCGCCCTTCGCGCCGGCCTGATGCGGGCCGAGCGCGTTGAACAGTGTGGTCAGCGAGCCGACCAGCTGGTCGAACTCAGCCGGTTCGTGGGTGCGCGTGGTCGGCAGGACATAGCCGTCCGGCATCGTCGGGCCGCTGCCGTCCCATGCCGGGCTCAGCCCGACGTAGCGGTCGCTGATCACCGATGGCGGGACGATGAACGCCTGCGCGCCGAGCGGGACCTTCGTGCTCGCCGGAAGGCTCAGCACCACCTTGACGCGATGCGGCTCAGGCGTGACCGACGAGACGGTGCCGACCGGCAAGCCGAGGATGTCGACGTGGTTTCCGGCGTAGATGCCGTTGCTCTCGGTGAAGTACGCCGTGATGTGCATCCGCTTACCGCCCCGGAACACGTCTACGGCGGCGAACGCCACGATCACAGCTACCGCCGCTGCCATCGCGATCGCGGCTGTCGCCGCTCCGTGCCGGCGGGTCATCGGCATTCCGTTGCGATCGAGAAGCCGCAGAGGACGTTGTCGGGGACGAACAGGTAGGGCAGGTTGATGTCGATGTATGGGCCGTCGCCGGTGGCATCGGTGAGGCCGCGGCTTGCGGGAGCGAGCAGCTCGATCGCACGGGCGAGCACGTGGTCGTCGTGGTGCAGCAGCGTCGTGACGACATGCAGCCGGTCCAGCAGCGGCCCGAGGGTGGCCTTGTTGTGCGTGATGAGACGGTCCAGCTGGCTGCCCAGCCGGCTCGCGTCCTGAAGGATCGAGCGGATGATGACGCGCCTCGCGTGCAACGTAGCGAGCACCTCGTCGGCATCGGTGAAGAGTGCATCGAGGCTGTGACGCTGCGCCACAAGGGTGGCCGTGACGTCACGCGTGCTGACGATCAGCTCCTGCAGCTGGGAGTGCCGCGTCCCGATCACCCTCGAGATCCCGGCCACCCCGCGGAGCAGTCGACGAGTGGCGCTCGGCGTGTGGGCAAAGGTGTTGCTGACCGTCCGCAGCGCCCTCCGCAAGGTCGGGATGTCGAGGCCGCCGACCGTGTGGGACAACCCGTTGGTGACGTCGGCGAGGTCGAACGGGACACGGGTCCGCGACAGCGGGATCGGTGAGGAGGTCGACAGCGACCCTGGCCCGGCCGGGGCGAGCTCGACGTACTTGGTGCCGAGCAGGGTTGCCACCTCGATCGAGGCGGTGGTGGCCGCGCCGAGCCGCACACTCTTCGGCAGCGTGAAGTCGACCCGGATCAGGTCGCGGTCGAGATGGACGCCGGTGACGCTCCCCTCGGGAATGCCGGCGACCCGCACGTCGTCCCCACTGGACAGCCCGGCCGCCTGGGCGAAGTTCGCGGAGTACGACCGGTTCGACGAGAGGAACGACGCCCGCGGCAGCAGGATGACCCCGGCAACAGCGGCGATGAGCGCAGCCGTCCCGACCAGGCCGATGAATCGCGAGCTTCGCTCTCTCCTCATCGCTGCCCCGTTCGGCAGACGGCGGAATGCCAGGTCTTGCCGTTGACGACGATCGGGACGACCAGCGCGCCGGTCTGGATCGCATCCGCGCAGACGTAGCCGTTGAGCCAGGTGCCGTAGCCGAGACTGCGGGTGAACGCGGCCGCGCCACCGGGCAACGCCTTCACCGCGGCCGCGAGCCTTCCCTCGTTGCCTACCAGCGTGCCGGCAACGAGGAACAGGTCGGCGATGTCGTGATGAAGCAGCGGCTCGCCCTTGCCCAGCAGGTCGGACAGCGATGCCGCAACCGCATCGACGCCGGACAACGCACCGGCGATTCGGTGACGGTCCATCGACAGGCCGTGCGTCAGCGCGCCGAGCCGGCTGATCAATGCGGCGAGGTCACCGTTGTGGTCGGCGACGCCGCGGAGCACGACGTCGAGGTTGTCCACGACCTGGGAGATCAGGGCATCGCGCTTGCTGAGGTTGCCGGTCAGCTGCGCGATGTTGTCGAGCAGCGCGGTGACCGCGCCGCCGGTTCCCTGGAAGTCGGCAACAACATCGGCGGCCAGCCGGTTCGCCTGGGCGGGAGACAGCGCGTCGAAGAGCGGCTTGAAGCCGTTGAAGAGCACCGTGAGGGACAACGCCGGACGGGTGCGGTCGGGGCCGAACGTCGCACCCGGCGCCATGGTGGTCGCCGTCGGGTGGGTCTGCTCGATCGCCAGGAACCGTGCGCCGAGCAGGTCCTCGTACCGGATCGCCGCCACCGCGCCCGTCGTGAACCGCTGCGAGCGGTCGACGACGAAGGTGACCAGGGCGTCGTTGCCCGAGAGCCGCTCCCCCGTGACCTTGCCGACCCGCACACCCGCGATGTCGACGTCGTCGCCGGGGCGAAGGCCGGAGGCATCGATGAACAGCGCGCGGTAGGTGTACGTCGACTTGCCCAGCGGCCTGGTCACCGTGTTCGTGACGACCAGTGTCAGGGCAAGGGAGACGACGACGAACATCGCCAGCTTGATCGCGGCCGGCCGGATGCTCATGGGTCCACCAGCAGCGAGACCGCCGCGATGAGCGGTTCGAAGAACCACTTCGTCCAGCTCACGCCGCTCGCGGCGCTCGCCCCTTTCGGACAGTTCTTGCCCGGTGTTCCCGCGTAGCGGGGACAGTCGGCTGCGGTATAGGTCCGGCTGTCCTGGGGTGCGACGTCGGGTGCGACCGTGACCTGCAGCCACGGCCCGTGACCGAGCGCGGCCGCCGCACCGAGCAGGAAGGCGCGAAGCTGCTTGACCCCCTCTACGAGGTTCGAACGATGGCTGCGCAGCACTCGGGCAACCGGCCGCAGCAGTGTGAAGAGCCTGTCGAGCTTTGCCTGGTTGACGGCCAGGAGGCGCTGTGTCCGCGCCGCCAGCGGAGGGCCCTGCGCCAGCACCTTCGAGATGTTCGGCTGGTTCTCGGCGACCGACTCCGCGGCGGCAACCGCGTTGCGCAGCGTGCGAAGCAGGTCGGGAGCATCGCTCGACAGCTCCTCCGCAACCGTGCCGACCGTCGCGATGTCGTGCAGGAACTGCTGGGTGTGCGGCTCGAGCTCGGTTGTGTAGTGCTCGAGCTGGTCGACCAGCCGACCGAGCTTCGCGCCACGACCGTTGAGGGCAGTAGCCAGCGCGGTCAGCGTCGTGCTGAGCTCGCTGGGCCGCACGGCGGTCAGCAGCCGGTACCCGGCGTCGAGTGCCTGGTCCAGCTCGACCGTGGGCGTCGAGGTGTCTGCGACGAGGTGGGCGTCGGGTTGCAGTGGCCCCGTGGTCTCCGGCGGCGGGACGAGGTCGACGTACAGGTCCCCGAACACGCTGCGCGGCACGAGGCGCACCGTCACGCCGGCCGGGATCCGCGACAGCTGCGACGGCTGGATCTTCAGGGTCAGCACGGCATCGCGCAGGCTGCGACGGACACTGCCGAGCGAGCCGACGAGCACTCCGCGGAACTCGACCTCCGCACCGGGCCCCAGCGCCGGGCCGGCCTCGGGAATCGTCGCCGTGACGACCTTCGAGGACGAGAACGCGCCGAACCCGTACGCGACACCGACTACCGATGCTCCCGCCACGAGCACGACGAAGAGCAGCCCCGCCAGGGCAGCACGGAGCCGCCTCATCCGGAGATCCGCACGGACGGGTTCGCGCCGTACAGCACGAAGGTCAGCACAAGGTCGAAGATGACGATCGCGACGATGCTTGTGCGTAGCGCGCGTCCCGCGGCGCGCCCGACGCCCTCCGGCCCACCGGACGCGGTGTAGCCGTGGTAGCAGTGAACCAGCGTCACGATCACCGCGAAGGCGACCACCTTGACGAGCGAGTAGAGCAGCTCCCGCGGCGGCAGGAAGCGGTGGAAGTAGTAGAGGTACGTCCCCTTGGACTGATGGTTGAGGTAGACGACCTCGACCTCGGTCGCGACGTACGACGCGAAGAGCCCGACGAGGTAGAGCGGCACGACGGCCGTGAACGCGGCGAGGATCCGTGTCGACACGAGGTACGGGACAGAGGGGATCGCCATGACCTCGAGCGCGTCGATCTCCTCGGCGATGCGCATCGCGCCGAGCTGAGCGGTGAATCCGCAGCCGACCTGCGCGGCGAGGCCGACGCCGGCGACGATCGGGGCGATCTCGCGGGTGTTGGCGTATGCAGAGATCACGCCGGACAGCGGAGCGAGCCCGATGATCTGCAGGCCTTTGAATCCCTGCAGGCCCAGCTCACTCCCCGAGAAGAACGACAGCGCGAAGATCACCGCGACCGTCCCGCCACCCACGAGCAACGCGCCTGACCCGAAGCTGATGTCCGCGACCAGCCTCGCCACCTCCCGCCAGTAGCGCTTCGCCGCACGTGGCAGCCACAGCATCGCTCGGGCGTAGAAGCTGAGCTGCTCGCCCAGCTCGGCCAGCGCATCGACCACGCGTTCGCTGGCCCGCATCGCGACCCTTACGGGTCGCGGCGGGGCCAGTGGTGCCGCGCGGTTGCTCACGGGCCGTGGGGCGGGACGAGGATCAGGTAGATCTGCGAGATCACCGTGTTCGCGACGAACACGAGCAGGAAGCTGATCACGACCGACTGGTTGACGGCGTCGCCGACGCCTTTCGGGCCACCCTTCACGGACAGCCCCTTGTAGCCCGCGACTAGCGCTGCGATCACCCCGAAGACGGCCGCCTTGATCTCACCGACGACGAGATCGCTGAACTGGGTGAACTCGGTGAACGTGCGCAGGAAACTGCCCGGCGTACCGTGCCCGACCCACACCTCGTAGAGGTAGCCACCGGTCACCCCGACGAACAGCACGATGCCGTTGAGGAGAAGCGTCACGAGAACGGCCGCCGCGAGGCGCGGTGCGACCAGCCGCTCGAGGGGCGAGATTCCCATGACCTCGAGTGCGTCGATCTCGTCACGGATCTTGCGTGCGCCAAGGTCCGCACAGATCGCCGATCCGCCGACGCCCGCGATCATCAGCGCCGTGACGAGCGGCGCGGCTTCTCGCACGATCGTCAGCGCATCCACGGCCCCGGTGTAGGAGTCGGCGCCGATCTGGTGCGCGATCGAGCCGACCTCGACGGCCACGAGCACCCCGAACGGGATCGCGACGAGGATGGCGGGGAGGATGCAGACGCTCGCGATGAACCACGCCTGGCTGATCGCCTCGCGCCACGGAAAGCGCCGTCGCGCGACGCTGCGCACGCTTGCGAGCAGGGTGTCGCCCGCCAGGACGTACAAGTCGCCGGCCGCGCTGAACCCCGTCCCGGCCGACGCGAGCAGCGCCGCGCCATCGAACCGGCGCTGGGTCATCGACGCGGGTTAGCTGCGGGCCTCTGCGCTGCGCTTGAGCGCTTCCAGAGTCGTCGCCATGTTCTTTCGGTTGTGCTCGGCCCGGTCCGACACCCCCATGATCACCGGATCTACGACTGGCATCCAGGAAGGCCGGATGTCGCTCCACGCCTCGGTGACCTTCGTACCGCCGGGTACCGGCTCGAACTCGTAGGCCCACTCGGCGATCGGAAGCGAGGCAGCCGTCACCCGGAATGCGAAGCGTTTGCCCCGCTCGGCCGCCGTGACCTCTGCGATCGTCGACCACCGTCGCCAACCCTTGCGGTTGCTGCCGCGAAACTTTGCACCCTTCGCCGGACCGGACGCGCCGCGGATCCAGCGACCCCCGGTGTTCTCGGGGCTCCACTCGCCCATGTTGGCGAGTTCGGACACCATGTCGTAGAGGGTGTCGGCATCCCGGGAGATCTCGGTCGACACCTCGACCTGTTTGTCTGCCATGGCGGACATATTGACCTATCCGGGCCGCAGGAGGGAGCCGCGATGCTGACAACCGAGGGGATTGCGGCGTTCGACGCCATCGCGAGTCGGCATGTCGCGCAGGCGGGTGCACCCGGACTCGTCGCGATGATCGCCCACGGCGAGCAGGAGCACGTCGTCACCCGCGGCGCGCTTTCACGCGATGGCGTGCCGGTCCGCCGCGACACGCTGTGTCCGCGCTCACGCTCGTTTCGGAGGCTGCTCGATCTCGACGAGCCGGTCGAGCGCCTGCTGCCGGAGCTTGCCGACCGCCGGGTGCTGCGCGCGATCGACGGGCCGCTCGACGACACCGTCTGCGTTCGGGCGGATGCTGCTCCGCGGCTGACTACGCTCCAGAGGTGGCTCGACTCGATGTGCCCGCCGGACCCGGCGGTGAGGCAGCGATGATCTGGACGCTGCGGCCGCCGCTCGGCGGCATGGTCGAGCGGATGATCAAGGGTGCCTACACGCAGAGCGTGCTGCCTCCTGACGAGCGCGAGCTTGCTCGGATGCGCATCGCGCAGATCAACGACTGCGTCGCGTGCTCGGGCTTCCGCGCACCCTCCGTCCTCGAGGCCGGTGTTGCGGCCGAGCTCTACGACCACGTCGCCGACTACGCGACGTATCCCGGCTACACCGACCGGCAGCGGCTGGCGATCGAGTACGCCGATCGGTTCGCCACCGATCACTCCTCGCTGGACGACGGGTTCTTCGTGCGGCTGCGCGCGGCGTTCACCGATGAGGAGATCCTGGACCTCACCTTGTGCGTGGCGGTGTTCCTCGGCCTCGGGCGGACGCTCGCCGTGCTCGGCGTCGACCAGCCCTGCGCGATCGACATATAGGAAGGCACCTCGGGCATGGCGAACTGATCCGGGTGCGCACTCGGGCCCTTGCGCTGGTCGTCGCGGTGGTCGCGGTGGTCGGTCCTGCCGCGATGCCGTTCCGGGCGGCCGCGGCGGCCGGCGGGAACCTGCGGGTCCTGGTGCTGTCGGGCAAACCCGCGTGGGTCTCCGGACCTGAGGCGCTCGTCGCGGTTGTGGTGCCGACGGCCGCGGACCTCGGCACGGTTCGGGTGGCCGACGGGGTGCGTGACGTCACCTCCCAGCTGGCCCGCGGCCGGCTGCCCGCGCTCCTGCACGGCGTACGCGTTCCGCAGCACATCGGCTTGTCCCCCTCGTCGCACGCACTCGTGGGGCTCGTACGGCTGACCCCGGGCACGCACACCCTGCGCGCCACGTTGCCGAGCGGCCGCACCAGCGAGGCGCACATCACTGACTACGACGACAGCGGGCCGATGTTCGCGGGGCCGCGCGTGATGCCGTGGTTCTGCATCGACAAGCCGTCGGCGACGAACCGCCCGAGCTGTCGGGTGCCGACCCACTACGCGTACTACTACCTCCCGGCCAGCTCCGCCGGCGTCGGCAACCATCCGAGTGTCGGGGCACCGCCAAGCTCCGACCAGTTCGTGTCCTACAACCCCCAGGATCCGCCGTCGCCGGACTCGGTCGCGCACACCACCACTGACGAGGGCGTGCGAGTGCCGTACATCATCCGCGTCGAGACCGGCATCATCGACCGCGACACCTACCAGATCGGTGTGCTCGCCACACCGGGACAGGCGTATACGCCGTGGTCCTCGCCGGTCGCGTGGAATCACAAGGTCGACGTCGAGATCGGCGGTGACTGCCGGCCGTGGCACGACCAGGCCAAGGGCCTGTCCGTGTTCGACGCGCATGCGCTGGGACGTGGGTTCGCGGTGGTGACCGGCGCACTCGACGTGCTCGGCAACAACTGCAACCCCGTCGTCGCGGCTGAGGCCCTCGCCATGATCAAGTCGCGCCTCGTCGACGAGTACGGCGTGATCCGCTACACGATCGGCGAGGGCTGCTCCGGTGGCTCGATCATCCTGAACGCGATGACGTCGAACTACCCCGGACTCGTCGACGGGGCACTGCTGATGTGCAGCTTCCCGGACATCTGGCAGGTCGTGCAGCAGGCCGAGGACTGCCACCTCCTCGACCGTGTCTTCGACGCCCACTCGGGCACGTGGTCGACCACGAAGCAGGACGCGGTCACCGGCTTCCTCGAGCCGACGACCTGCCGCGGCTTCTTCGACGGCGCCCAGGGCAGCGTCAGCACGAAGGTGCCCGACTACGCGCAGTCGCTGCTCGACCCGGGGCGCGCCGCTTCATGCACGAGCCAGCAGGACCCGGCGTGGGTCTACGACCCCTCCACCAACCCGGGCGGAGTCCGGTGCACGCTGCAGGACTATCAGGTCGCGATCTGGGGCCACCGGCCGCGGTCGGTGTGGACCGCGGCCGAGCGAAGCGCGGGGGCGGGCTTCGCAAACCGGCCGTTCGACAACGTCGGCGTGCAGTACGGACTGGCGGCCCTCAACAGACACCAGATCTCCGTCGCGGAGTTCCTCTCCCTCAACCGCGAGGTAGGCGGCCTGAGCATCGACTGGAACCACACGGGCGCCCGCAGCGTCGCGGACCCGGGTGCACTGTCCGTCGGCTACCGAACCGGCCAGATCCTCGACCCGCACGCGCAAGCCGCTGTGCCGATCATCGACCTGCGCGGACACGACAACGAGGAGATCCACCTCGACATCGACAGCTACGTGGAGCGGGCGCGACTCAAGGCCGCGACGGGTGGCCACCGGAACCAGGCGCTGTGGTTCGAGCTCGGCGAGGACGCCCAGGACCCGACCGTGACGGCGCAGGCCTTCAACCAGCTCGACGACTGGCTGGCGAACGTCGAATCCGACCGCACCGGCCGCACGCTCGCCGCCGAGGTCGCCGCGGATCGCCCGGCCACAGCCGGCGACCAGTGCTGGCTGGCCGGTCTGCACATCCTTTCGTGGGACCAGTGCCGCAGGATGTTCGCGCATGGCACGGACCCGCGCATCGCCGCGGGCGGGCCGCTGCAGGACAACGTCATGAAGTGCCGGCTCAGGAGGGTCACGAAGTCGGCGTACGCCGCGACTTTCTCGGCCACGCAGTGGGAGCAGCTGAACGCGATCTTCCCGAGCGGTGTGTGCGACTACTCGCGGCCGAGCGTCGGGGCGAGCCGATCGGTGACCTGGCACAGCTTCGGCTGACCCGGCGTTACTCCGTACGGGTGGTTTAGATCCGGCCGAGCGGGCGCTTAGCGAGCGGTCGCAGCGGGCATGCAATGGCGGGAGTTACTGACAGGACGGGCGGAGCCGGTGGCAAAAGGGGCCGAGCTCCTGGTGAACCCAGGGCTCGATGGGGTGAGGGCTGCTCGGCGTCTCACGTCGGCGACCCTGCGTGCGTTGCCCGACGGCTTGGCATCCGACGCCGAGCTCGTCGCGACAGAGCTCGTGACGAACGCCGTGCTGCACGGCCGGCCGCCGATCTCGCTTCGGGTGCGTGGCCGTCGCGACCGCGTACGCATCGAAGTGGTCGACGCAGGGCTCGCGATGCCGGTACGCGCGCAGAAAAACCTCGAGAACATGACCGGTCGTGGTCTCGCCGTTGTCGAGTCGCTCACCAGCGCGTGGGGCATCGAGCCGGCCGAAGACGGAAAGCTGGTGTGGGCAGAGCTCGGAAGACCTCGTCGCCGCAGTCTGCGCCGGCACGCACGCAACAACCCGGATTCCTTTAACTCCAACGTCATCAGCACAGATCCGGCGCCGCGGTACGAGATCGAGCTCGGGTGGGTGCCGACCGATCTTCTGGTTGCCGCCAAGGCGCACATCGACAACATCGTGCGCGAGCTGGCTCTCATGCAGGCGCCCTCGGACGACGCCGAGCGGCTGCCGTCGGAGACGATCGTGCTGCTCGCGCGCGTGACCGAAGAGTTCTCCGAGGCGCGCAACGAGATCAAACGCCAAGCCCTTGATGCGGCTCGCCGCGGCGCCGTCTTCACCGACTTGACCTTGCATCTCCCGGTCTCCGCAGCAACCGCCGGTCTGCGCTACCTCGCCGCACTGGACGAAGCCGACCGGCAGGCGCGAGCCGCCCGGCTTTTGACCGTCGCCGCGGCGCCGTCCCACCGGGTCTTCCGCGAGTGGTACGTCCGCGCCCTGGTCGAGCGGCTGCGCGCGGCGAGCCGCGGCGACCCGCCGCCGCCCATCACGACGTTCTCCCTCGTTCTCGCCGAGGAACTCGACAGGGTCAGTGCGCAAGGCACCCGGGATGAGGTGTACTACCGCTACGCCGAGCGCACGGGGGAGTGACATGAGGCGCAAGTGGGGGTGGCTCTCCGCTGCCACACTTGTGCTCCTGCTCGCGGTGACCGGTTTCACCATGTGGACGGTGCGCGGGACCGTTCGCGGCCAGGAGAACCGGCTCCTGAACGAACGGGCCAACGAGGTCGGCCTCGTCCTCAAAGAAGCCGTTGACTCGTTTTCGAGCCAGCTGCAAACCGTCGGCGGTGTGGTGGAGGCCACGAACGGCTCACCGCTCGCGTTCAAACGGGCGAGCGCGGCGCTCGTCGCGGGCTCCAAGGGCAAGGACTCGATCGCGCTGCTGCGCCGGACGGCGGCGGGGTATCGAGTCAGGCTGGCCAACGGCACGGCGCTTCATCCCGGGCAGGTCCTGTCCGGCTCTGTCGTGGCGTCGCTGTCGCGAGCCGACGCGAATGATCAGATGGTGCCGACCCAGGTCATGGGCAGCGGAGCGACCCGCGCCCTCGGCTTCGCCCTCGGTCCGCCCAAGTCCCCGGCCGGCACGGTCTTGTACGTGCAGGTGGGTCTCGGCACGCTCGGTCCGCCCCGTGCCGCCCGATCCTCGCCCTTCAACGAGCTGCACGTCGTGCTCTACGGCACGCCGACCCCGGTGGCGTCGCAGGCCCTGGTCACGACGACCGACGCCATCCCGCTGCGCGGTCACGTCCGCGTCGTCACGATCGCGGCAGGCGCCGCTCGGTGGGCGCTGCAGGTCAGCGCGGCACACCCGCTCGTCGGGAGCGCCACCGCGAACGCCGAGTGGTTCGCGCTCGGCGGCGGCGTGGTGCTGTCGATCTTGCTGGCGCTGATCGTCGAGATCGAGACCCGCCGCCGGCGCAGCGCACTCGCGCTGTACCGCAACGAGCAGCGCGTGGCGGAGACGCTGCAGCGCAACCTGCTGCCGGAGCTGCCCGCCGTTGACGGCCTGGCGCTTGCCGCGCGCTACCTGCCGGGCTCGCGCGGACAACAAGTGGGTGGCGACTGGTACGACGTGTTCGAGCTCGACGGCGACCGGGTTGGCATCGCCGTCGGCGACGTGCTGGGTCACGACATCGCCGCAGCGGCGTTGATGTCGCGCGTGCAGACCGCACTGCGCGCTTACGCATTCGTCGGCGAGCAACCCGGCGCGGTCCTGGATCGGCTGGACCGGTTGATGGCATCGCTGCACACCGATCGGCTGGTCACGGTGTTCTATGGCGTGCTGGGCCCACTCGATGTCGACGGTTCGCGTGAGCTCGTCTTCGCCAATGCCGGTCATCCGCCGCCGCTGCTGCATCGCGAGGACGGGACGGTCGCCGAACTCGCTGAAGCAAGCTCGCTGCTGCTCGGCGCGGCCGACGTCGGCTCCGAGCAACGCTCGCAGCGCGCCATGACGATCCCTACCGCCTCGACACTGCTGCTCTACACCGACGGCCTGATCGAGACCCCGGGCGAGTCCCTCACCGACCTCATCGACCAGCTGAAGCGAACGATTGCGGCGGTCGCGCCGCGGGCCACCGCCGACGAGCTCTGCAACCGGCTGATCGACGGGATGGGGCCCAACCGGCGGCGAGATGACGTCGCGCTCCTGCTCGTCAGGCTCGGCGGCGACCGAGCGCCGGAGCCGGATGCGCCAAGCGGAGCAAGGAAAACCGCGAAGGTGGGTGGAAAACTGGTCGGGTGACCCGGGCGCGAAGGTGGGGCGCCGCCCTTACGGGCGTCGCCGCCTGCCTCGCGCTCGGCGACGTAAGCATGGCCGCGGCGTCAAGCGCCGGCACCCCCGAGGGCGCCTACTGGTGGCAGCCCGAGCCGGTCACCGGGCTGATCCCGGTGCCGGGCGTCCCGTCCAACGGACTGTACGTCGCGTCGGCTCCCAACGGTCCGCAAGCGGAGTCCGCGGTCCGCTTCACGATGGCGAACCCCAGCGGTGTGGTGCGGCTGACACTGCACGTGTCGAAACAGGAGCAGGTCCGAAAACCCGGCGTCCTCGGCTACCCCGCGACGAGTCACTGGACCACCGGCGGGCCGCAGCCGTGGTCGGCGCGACCGTCGTACCGGGCGCGAGCGAAGCCGGCGCGCGGGCAGTTCGATGCCGCCCTGACGACGATGACGATCACGTTCCCGGCCGCCGAGGCCGCGAAGGGCATCGTGCTGGTTCCGGGCGGTAGTCCGACGGCCGGGCAGTCGCCGACGTTCTCCGTGTCCTTTGCGGCGCCGACCGCCGCCGACATCACGGTCGACGCGCCTCCGAGCCCGACCGCGGCGCCGTCGACCCAGCACCCCCCCACGCCGTCGCATCACCCCAATCCGGGTGGGGGCGCGACCAGCTCACGTCCCGGACGGACGACCCACCCGCCGACCCGTCAGACCCGGCCCACTCACGGCACCGTGCCACCGCCCGGCACCACCTCCCCCTCGCACTCCCCCTCGGCCTCGGCGCCGGCCGCGAGCCCCACGCACACCGAGGCGTCATCGCTGGCGGATCCGGACGGCGCCACGAAGGACGTCATCATCGCCGGCGGAGCCATCGTGGCCGCTCTTCTCATCCTGATCGGCTGGCGGGCAGTCCGGCGCGGGTGAAGGAGCGGGGATCGTCCACGGCGAATCCCAAGGTGTGCGATCCACTTCATCGACCACGGCCGCCCCGTCCAAGCTCGCAGCGGTCGTGGTCGGTCTGGTCGCGTTCGTCGTTCCGCTGCGCGCGACCCATCACGCGGCCCACGTGCAGCCACACGCCGCAGCCGTGAAGGTCGACGTCTCCGAGTTTGCGACCCAGCCGGTCGTGCTGAGCGGGGCGGACTTCCCGGGCTGGTCGGGCGGGCCGGAGGTGACCGCCCGGGTGCCGCAGCCGCCCAACTACTACGGCGTGGAGAACACCCAGCAGTACGTGCCGAAGCCGCTTCAGAGCTCCTGCTACCAGTCGAGCCCGAAACCGGACGTCAACGGCTACGTCGACCGGTTCCACAACGACCACAACTGCTTCCAGCCGAGTCAGCTGCCGGTTCGCACGGTCCTGCACGGCGTCGCAACCGCGAGCCTTCGGGGCTACGCGTGGAACGGCAAGCGCTTCGTGCAGATCCCGTTCCAGGTCGACACGATGTGGAACCACTACATCTCGAACAACGCCTCTGGCTTCTCGTTCTACTCGGGGACCGACCAGTTCCTCACCTACACGTTCGACCACCAGCCGTTCCTGGAGTACAGCAACCGACCGCTGCCCGCCGACTGCAAGGCCGGCAAGGGTGCGGTCACGCCGGGCTGCATCCCGCCCGGGCCGCACCAGCTGCAGCGCGCAGGCATCGTCTGTGACGCCAGGGCGCCCGTCGGTGTCGCCGATCCCACCCCCGACCCCAACACCGGTCTGATCAACAGCGACCAGCTCGCGTTCATGGCGCGCGACGCGGGTCCGGCGGCACCCCTGTCGGCCGCGCTCCCGCGCGGCATCGTGTCCGCGAACCAGGTGGCAGTCGTCGACCCGACGACTGGCGCCACCCGCTACGCGTATGTCATGGAGTCCGCACCCAAGGGCAAGGGCGGTTGGGCGGTGACGCCGCGCTACACCGCGGCCAACTCGCCGTACGTTCGCTACACGCCCGACGCCGACGCCAACACACTGGTCTACTCGCAGAGCTCGTATGACTCCTACGGCAACGCCCGGTACGGGCCGGTCTGCACACCGGACGGTCAGGCTGTCATCGGACAGGGCTTCCGCTACAACACCCACCACGACGTCGTGCTCGATCCGAAGACGTACGTGCAGCGGCGGACCGTCGACAACGCCACCGTCACCACCCCGCGCTACCGCTTCCGCTTCGACGGCCGCTGGGTGATGGACGACCTGCAAGTGTCGAAGGACGACCGCGGCTTGTCCCGCGGCGACTACGGGCCGAGCATCGTGGACCGCTTCAAGGCGCGCGCCTTCCAGCAGTCCCCCGGCGGCAACACGCCCTGCTGTGGCTACGAGGATGAGCAGAACAACTGGGGCGGCTCGTCGATCACGATGGGGATCAAGCGCGGTCCGGTACGCGACATCCGCGTCACGTGGGGATCGGACTCCGGGACCAACGTCACGCGCACCGACATCTTCTACGCCTACACGATCGTCCACGACTTCGGCGTCCGAGTGCACCCGATCCCGCCGCTGGACGGCATCTACTCACAGTGGGACATGGCCGCGGGGCGCATCACCCGCTACTACAACCCTTACAACCCGGGCGGCGTGCCGGTCGACGGCATCAACCCGGTGCTGTACGGCGACACCAACGCCCACATCGGTCCCGACGGCATCTCCGAGTCGAGCAACGACCAGGTCGGCCGGCTCGAGAGCAAGCTGACCGGCGGCAAGCCGCTCACCGTAGGCAACCCGAACAACTCGAAGTGCTCGTCCGACGCGTGCATCTACGACTCGTTCAACGTCCCCGACGTGACCTACTCGGGCGTCGCACCCTCGGTCCTGTCGTGGGAGGAGATGACCGGACCGGCCGGGACGATGGTCGAGAAATGGGGAATCTCGCAGAACCAGCCGCTGTCCCCCGGCGACGCGCAGGCCACCGTGGTGGCGCAGCCGTACTACGTCGACGACTCGTGCTTCGACGACGGCACCGGAACCAACCCAGGGCCGCATGTCGAGCTGCGAAGCGCCGACGAGCCGACGACGTGGGGGTTCGCCGACATCGACGGCAAGCCTGTCGCGCAGACCCCGGCGCCAGCCGCAGCGGACCGCTTCCGTGGGCGGGTCCACGATGGCGGTCGCACCTACCGCGGTGATCACACCTACCAGCGGCGCTGCTGGAACCACAACCCGGACGGCACGCCGTACAACATTCCGGAGACCGCGACGTTCGACCCGTCGAAGGGCGCACAAGCATCGGACCCCGCCCCGGACCCGAACTTCAGCCCGCAAGGCGACGTGCGCTACCTGCAGGGTGATGTGGCGACTCATGGGCAGCACATGCTGTTCCTGGTCGAGAGCGACAACGCCGACGCGACGACGCCCGTCGACGAGGTGGACGCCGCCGACAACCAGCTCATCCTGCCGCCCAACACCGGAAATGTCGGCAACGCGGCAGCGCGCGACTACCTGTTGCCGATCACGGCGGCGCTCGTGACGCCGTTCGGCGCCAAGGGCATCACAGTGCCTGCGGTCAGGCCCAACTGATCGACAGCTCGGGCGGCTTGGCCAGCGTCTGGTAGACGACGCAGTAACGCCGCGTCGTGTCGATGAGGGCGTCGAGGTCCTCCTTCGGCGCCGACGACTCAAGGTCGAAGGACAGCCGCACCTCGCGGAAGCCGACCGGTGCCTCCCGGTCGACGCCGAGGGTGCCGCGGAAGTCGAGGTCGCCCTCGGCGAGCACGGTCCCGTCGACCTCGATGCCGCGGGCCGTGGCGACCGCCCGCAGCGTGACGCCCGCGCAAGCGACGAGCGCCTGGAGCAGCATGTCTCCGGAACAGGCAAGGGTGCCGTCGCCTCCGGTCGCGGGGTGCAGGCCGGCAGCGACCAGCGCCTGACCGGTCTGCACTGAGCAGGTGACGTCGCCATCGTCGAGTGAGCCCGACGCCCGCAGTGTCACCGCCGCGGCGCCGGGGTCCTGCCGGTATCGGTCTTTCAGCGGTTGCTGCGCCTCGCGCAGTCCGGCTGCATCCATTTCGGGCCTCCTGCCCCCAATATGCCCGATCCGCACCTGACCCGTGTGAGTCATCTTTCCCTGGCCATGTCCGAGATGCCCGAGTACGTCATGACGAGTTACCGATATCTGCCTTGTGCTTCGGGGAGTTGCCCTACTGACATCGGCCGTCCTGGGCGTCGGTCTGTCCGTCAGTCCGCTCGCCAGCGCGGCGCCGAGCCGGGGTGGCCGCAGCTGTCCAGCAGCCGAGTCCCTCGTGCCGGGCACGACCTGGCACACGCACAAGCTCGCCCCCGGCGTTGTGCTGTCCGAGGGCGACAAGACCGACCAGAACGGCCGCGGACTTGTCAAGATGCACGTGCTGCGCATCACCGTCGGCCAGCCGGGAGTTTCGTTCCAGCCGCTGATGCACGCGGTGGCGCAACGTACCCCGTTGAGCCAGCTGGCACATGGCCACTCGCATCTCGTCGCCGCTGTGAACACCGGCTACTTCGACTTCGAGTCCGGCGCACCGACGCAGCCGCTGATCGTGAACTCGCAGCCTCTGGTGCTGTCGACGCGCAAGCAGCCGGTCCTCGGATTCACCGCCGCCAGGGCGCTGCAGTTCGGAACGGTTCACCTCTCGGCAACGGTGTACGCCGGTTCGAAATCGCACACCGTCACGGGGATCAACGAGTCACAGACCAACGGCGGCCTCCAGTCGTACAACGGGGCGTGGGGCAGCAAGGCGATCCCCACCAACAGCTGGCGTGACCGGGCACGCGCCGTCACTGCGGCAGGTCTCGGAGCCGTGACCAGTCGCCAGACCTATGTCCCGCACGGCGGGTACGTCCTCAGGGCCGACGGCTCGAGTGCGTCGCAGTGGCTGGACTCACTTCCGGCGGATACCAAGACGAGCTTCGCCGGCGAGGTCGCCACAACCACGAAACAGAAGTTCGTGCAGGCGTACGGCGTCGGCGCCGAGGTCGTGCGGCGCCACGGCCAGGTTCGCAACGACCTGCCCTGCAGCAGCGCCAACACGGAAACGCCCGCACGCACGGCGTACGGCATCGCGGACAACGGCAAGACGCTCGTGATCGGCGAGGTCGAGGACCATCCCGGCACCGCCGTCCACGGGCTCGACGAGAACGAGATGTCCGGATTCATGGCGCAGCTCGGTGTCGACCGCGCCTGGGATGTCGACGGCTCCGGCTCGACGGAGATGCTCGCCAGGCTGCCGAGCTCCGGGGTGCTGGCCCAGCGGACCTACCCGGCAGACGGCAAGGAGCGGCCGATGCCGGTCGGACTAGGAATCTCCTACGTGAAGCCCAAGGTGGTCAGGCACAAGCACCACACGTAGTGGCGGGCCGAAGCTCCGCGGCGGCAGCGATGGCGGCATCGACCCGGTCGTGCGAGCCCGCAACGACGAGGTACTCGGTGTTGCGCAGATGCGAGACCTTGCCGACCTTGCGGCCGCTCGGGTCGTGAATGCCGATCTGCGCACCGACGTACCGCTTGCTGTCGAAGCCGAGCAGGCGGACGTCGTCGTGGCCGGCGGCGCGCAGCCAGTCGGCGATCTCGTCCGGCGTGACCCACGCCTCGTCGTTGTAGGACACGACCACCACGTCGGCGCGCACCCCGGTCAGCACCCTTCGCAGCGCGTCCGGCATCTCGCGTCTGCGGTTGAACACGCTCTTGGTCTCGGCAGCGCGGCTGTCGAGCCGCTTGCACGCGACGCCGTAGTGCTCCGGAGCGTCCCAGCGAACCAAGGTCTCCCAGACGTGGTAGTTCGTGAAGTAGCGGTGCTGGTTGTACGGCGGGTCGACGTACGCGAGATCCGACGCCGGCAGCTCTGGCAGTAGTTCGAGCGCGTCTCCGCGCAAGACGTGGCCCGGTCCCGGCAACAGGTCGGGGACCCGCAGCTCGAGCTCGTGGTGCGAACGCGGAGCCCACTGCTTGAGGTAGGCCATCTGCACGCCCGTGGTCGAGTCGACCCGGTCCGCCGCGAGCATCAACGCCGTCAGCAGGATCGGGTGCAGTGGCGAGTCCGCGAAACGTTCGTCGATCGCCGTGCGGACGGCGTCGATCCGCATCCCGTTCTTCGGTTGGAAGAAGCGTGCCTGCTCGCAGAACGTCCGGGTGAAATAGCCGCGCTCGCCGGGCAGCCCCGACAGCTCGGTGAGCGCGGTGCGGAGAGCGACCTCGTCGACGCGTCGGGCATCAGTGGCAACGAAGCAGCGGGCCAGCACCTCGGTGTACGTGGCGATGTCGACCGCCGTGACCTCGATGCCGCAGCGCTTGAGCGCCTGGGCGACGCGGGTCGTCCCGGCGAAAAGGTCGAGCGCTGTACGCGCATCGACTGCGCGCGCCATGGCGCCGAGGACGGGGACGAGCGTCCGCTTCGAGCCCAGGTACTTGATCACCGTCGCCGAGTATCCCGGAGGTCAGCCCGCGCGTTGGGTAGGTGAGCGCGCGACGCGTGTCGAAGGGTTTGGGATGAATCGCCGGGGCGGGGTGTGGTCAGCCACGCTTGCCGTCGTTGCGGCGGGCTCGGTGGCGGCCGCCGGCGTGTCGCCCGGCGCGCGACCACATGCGTTCCACCTGTCCGGGTGTACGAGCACCGACTGGCCGCAGTACGGCCACGACTCCGACCACAGCTTCTCCTCCGCGACCGGATGCTCGCCGATCTCGTCGGCAAACGTCGCGACGATGGTGCCGAAGTGGTTCTTCCACACCCAGGACTCGGTCACGGCATCGCCGGCGGTGGTCGGCAACAGCGTGTACGTCGGAGCCTGGAACGGGAAGTTCTACTCGATCAACGCGACCACCGGGCAGCAGCAGTGGGTCTTCGACATCAACGTGACCAACCCGGTCGCGTTCGGCCAGATCGTCTCGAGTGCGGCGGTCGTGCCGGTCCACGTTGCCGGCACGCACTCCTCGAAGGAGGTCGTGGTCTTCGGCGGCAGCTCCTCGGTGTGGGCCCTCGCCGCGGACACGGGCAAGCTGCTCGCGACCATCGACCTCGACCCGCGCACGCCGAAGCTGCGCAAGGAACAGCTGTCCAAGCCCAACCCGCCGACGGTCGAGATCGAGTCCTCTCCTGCCGCTGCGGACGTCAAAGTGCACGGCCGCCCGCAGCAGCGGATCTTCGTCGGCTTCGACGTGCACAACGATGCGGGCGTCGGGCGTACCGGAGTGGTGGCGCTGCGCCTGCTGGCCAACCGCGAAGGTCGCTGGTCGTTCAAGCCGCTCTGGAAGAGCGACGCGGAGACGAACCGCACGTACTACGGCCGCCGCGGCCTGACCGAGGGGTCGGGCCAAGGTCAGGGGTGCGGCGACGTCTGGTCCTCCCCCGCCGTCGACGTCCGCTCGGATGTCCTCGTCTATGGCGTCGGCAACTGCGACAACCCGCCGCGAGCGATCGCCCACCACCAGAACTGGTCGGAGTCGCTGATGGCGGTCGACGCAGCCACCGGCAAGTTCCTCTGGCGGTATGCGCCGGCGGAGCATCAGGGCTCGTCGAACGCCGGCAAGAACGAGGCGTACCTCGACGACGACTTCGGCGCTTCGGTGAACATCTTCCGCAACGCTCACGGCCAGACCGTCGCGGGTGACGGCTCGAAGGCCTCGATCTACTACGCGCGGATGGCGCGAGACGGCAAGGGCCTGTGGCAGTCCAAGGACGGGTCACCAGGCAACCTCGGCGAGGACTTCGCGGTCGGCGGCTTCATCGGGTCGCTCGCGGTCGCCTCCGACGCGAGGGGCCGCGCAACACAGATCGTCGGCGGCAGCGCCATCCCGATCCCGTACAAGAGCGGTGGTAGCTGGCCCGGCGCGATGGAGGACATCCATTCCTTCGATGCCAACTCGGGGAAGGTGTTGTGGAGTGACCCGCTGGTCGCGCCGACATACGCGTCGGCGTCGACGGTCAACGACATCGCGCTGATCCCGCTCACCATTGCCAGCTCGGTCGTCGCGGTGGACCTCAAGACCGGCCTGCCGCTGTGGGTCGCACCGATCGTCGGTCCGCCCTCCTCGACCGCCGTCGTGAGCGGTTCTTCGATCTACGTCGGCACCGGCACCAACGAGACCGACCTCGAGTACAAGGCGCTCAACCTCGCCGTCCCGCCGACCCTCGAACGCACGATCGGCCAGTCGCCGCTGTCGCCACTGTCCGGCGTACAGGCGTTCCGGCTCGCCGCCGGCTGAGGCGCCGGGCCCTTCCGGACAAGATCGTTTGCCCCGCCGCGACGGCGGGAATCGTCTGTGCACCTATGGCAGCAGACGCAGTCAGATCCATCGAGTCCTCCCCGCCGAGGGGCGACCGCGGTGACCGCATCGGCGTGTGGCTGCGCCGAGCCGCGATGTGCCTGCTGGCTGCGGTGGTCGTCGTCGCGCTGAGCAATGTCGTCGGCCAGCGGGCGACGACTGCGCATGCGAACGCGGTGCTCGCGAAGCTCGAGGTGCGCGCTCCGGAAGCGGTGCGGGCGGGACTGCTCTACCAGGCCAAGATCACCGTCACCGCACTGCAGACGCTGCCGCAGGCGCAGCTTGTCCTCGGCTCCGGGTGGATCGACGGGCTCACGATGAACACCGAGGAACCGAGCCCCTCCACGGAGACGAGCGGACCCAGCGGCTCGCTGGTGTTCGACATCGGCACGTTGCAGCAAGGACAGGCCTACGTGCAGTACCTCGAGTACCAGGTCAACCCGACGAGCCTGAGCCGGCGCAGCCAGGTGGTCACCGTGATGAGCGACAAGGCACCGGTCGTCTCCCTGCACCGGACGATGACGATCGTTCCATGACACCGGAGGACTGATGGACCTCGCGATCCGCGCGATCATCCTCTACTGCTTCGTCATCTTCGTGATGCGCGCGGTCGGCCGCCGCGAGCTCTCCTCCCTCACCGCGATCGACCTGGTCCTGCTCATCGTGATGGGTGATGCGATCCAGCAAGGCCTCACCCAGGACGACTACTCCGTCACGGGCGCGGTGATCGTCGTGTCGACGTTCGCTGTCCTCCAGGTGGCAAGCGCGTACCTGGGCTTTCGCTCGCGCAAGCTCCGCGCCGTGTTGGAGGGCCGCCCGGTCGTCCTGATCGACAACGGCCGGCTGGTGGAGGAGAACCTGCGCCGGCATCGGCTCACCGCCGACGACGTCGCCGAGGAGATGCGGCTTCAGCAGATCATGTCGTTCTCCGACCTGCGCTGGGCGATCCTCGAGGCGAACGGCCGGATCAGCTTCATCGAGCGGAAGTCACTGCAAGACGCTGCGTCGTAGCCGAGTTGTACGGTCCGCTCATGGACTCGCGGATCAGTCTGGTCACGCTCGGCGTCGGCGATCTCGCACGGTCACGCGCCTTCTACGAGGCACTCGGATGGCAGGGGCAGGAAGTCGAGGAGACCTTCTTCGTCCAGGCCGGAAACAGCGCAGTGGTGCTGTGGTCGCGGGCCAAGCTCGCTGACGACGCGGGCATCCGCGACGCCGCCGGCGACGGCTTCGGCGGGATCGCCCTGGCACACAACGTACGCAGCCGCGAGGAGGTCGACGAGATCATGGCGGTCGCCGGCGCGGCCGGTGCGACGATCACGAAGCCGGCGGCGGAGACGTTCTACGGCGGGTACGCCGGCTACTTCGCCGATCCGGACGGCCACCTGTGGGAGGTCGCGCACAACCCCGGGTTCACCCTCGCTGCAGATGGCTCGCTGACGTTGCCCGACTTCGGGACCTAGATCTCCGCGCTACTGCGATGCTTGCCCGATGACCGACTACACCGAGATCGGCTACGACGTGGCCGACGGCATCCTCACCATCACGTTGTCGCGCCCCGACAAGCTGAACGCGTTCACCCCGGTGATGATGAGCGAGCTCCTCCTCGCGTTCGATGCTGCTGACGCCGACGACGACGTCCGCTGCGTGATCGTGACCGGTGCCGGGCGGGCGTTCTGCGCCGGCGCGGACCTGTCCTCGGGCGGCAAAGCGTTCGACGCCAAGCACCGCGGCCAGACCTCGGACGAACCGTCCCGCGACGGTGGCGGCCGGGTGAGCCTGCGGATCTACGAGAGCACCAAACCGGTGATCGGAGCGATCAACGGTGCGGCCGTCGGCGTCGGACTGACGATGACGCTGCCGATGGACGTGCGGCTGTCGAGCAACGCGGCGAAGTTCGGCTTCGTCTTCACCCGCCGCGGGATCGTGCCCGAGGCCGCATCGACCTGGTTCCTCCCGCGGTTGGTCGGTCCGGCGCAAGCGGCGGAATGGTTCATGACGGGGCGGGTCTTCGGTCCCGATGAGGCGCTGGCCGGCCGGCTGGTCCGCAGCGTCCATCCGGTCACCGAGCTGATGACCGTCGCCCGGCGGCTCGCCACTGAGATGACGGAGTCGACGTCGTCGATCAGCGTCGCGCTGGCACGGCAGATGATGTGGCGCGGGCTCGCCTTCCCCACGCCGTACCGGACCCACCTCGCGGACTCGCGCGGGATGCGGGCAACCGGCGAGAGCAAGGACGCCTACGAAGGCGTCAGCTCGTTCCTCGAGAAGCGCGCGGCAGCGTTCCCGGACAAGGTCAGCAGAGATCTGCCCGACATCTTCAGCGACCCGCAACCCTCCTGGGCCGCCGATCTCCCGCTCTGATCGGACAGATCGGCGCTCCCGAGCGGCCCCCAGCCCGTCGAGCCCAACGCAGGGGGTCTAACTTGTCGCGAGTTTCACTACTTACGTTGGGCTCGGCATACGAACCGAGGTGCCGTTCCACTCGCTGGAGACCTGTGGTCAACTGATCTCCGATGGACGTGGCGGAAGCGTTCCGTCGGGCTGCGGATGACTTTGAGCGGGTCGTGGTCAGCCTCGACGAAGCCGCCTGGGAACAACCCACGGTGTGCGACGTTCCTGTCCGTGAGCGCCGGGTAGCCCCGCATCTGGAAGAAAAGCGCATGGCGGGCGCGTACGGGCGCGGGGCGAGCGGATTGCAAGCCGCTGACGCGCCCGCGCTGGAGCTCCTCCTGGACGCCTTCGGTCGTCGGCCATAGGCATCGTTCTGTCTTGCCGCTGGTGTCGTTCGGCGGCAGCGCGTGTCCAAGATGGGTGATGCTCGCTAGGGTCCGGCTCGCTGGTTGCGGACGAGGTTCTTGCGGATCCGGAACTTGTACGGGTTGACCATGTAGGCGCCCCCCGTGTCGGTCTCGATCTCGAAGTCGTAGAGATGGACCCGGTCGTGGTGGCGGCCGCAGAGCAAGGCGCCATTGGCGACGGACGTCGGTCCGCCGTTTGCCCAGTGGATGACGTGGTGGGCATCGCACCAGGCGGGTGGCGCGTCGCAGCCCGGCCAGATGCAGTGCTTGTCGCGGGCGATGATCGCCCGGATCTGCGCCGCTGAGAAGGTGCGGGTCGCGCGACCGGAGTCGAGCACCTCACCGGCTGGTCCGAACACAATGCGGGAGATCTCCGCGTTGCAGGACAGTCGTTGCGCCCAGTTCGTGCCCACGCTCGCGCCGAAGCCGCACTCGGCCGATGGCGAGCCTTCGGCGCCGGCCATCGTGTCGACCGGCACCACCACGCTGACGTGCGGCTTCACGCCGCCGGTGATCGGCAGCTCGCCACTCTTCATCGCGAGCTCGGCGATCGTGATCAGCGCATCGGCGCGACGCTGCCTCGGAGTCCGGTCATCCCCCGTGAACGGTCGCGACGCGGCGTGGATAGCGGTCATGAAGGTTTCGAAGCCCGCCGGGTGCAACGTGAAGCCGCCGACCCCCATCCCGTGAATCGTGCTGGCGGCGTCGAGCCGGCGATGCTCGTAGTCGTCGCGCTCCGCGTCGGCGTAGCGCTCCGGTGAGTACGAGTGGGCGATGCTCGCCGTGATCGCCCGCATCTCCTTCGGGGTCGACGTCTGCGCCACATCCGCGAGGTGCGGCTCGGCCGCGACGACTACATGGTCGTCGAGCGTCCGGCGCAGCCGCGCGATCGCCTCGGCGTGCTGCGGACTGACGGATCCGTCGCTCATCGCCTTCATCGTCGCCGGCAGGACGTCCGCCAGATCGCGGGCGAGCGCGACGTCGCGATGCGCATCCGGCGGGGACGCCCTGACCTCGCTGCGAAGCCACGCCTGCGTCGAGCCGTGCTCGACGGCACCACCACGACGATCGAAGCGCTCCACCCGGCGCACGATCTGCGCGTCGAGCCGGTTGCGCTGCCGATGCAGCTCAGCGATGTCATCGCCGATGACGCTCACCGGCAGGTCATCGAGGTCGACCGCCGCCAGCTCATCGATCGCCGACGCCAGGTTCCCCACGCGCTGAAACCTACGCGCGAACTACGACGGTTTCCCCTTGCTTTTCAACCCGTTTCGGACCTGTGGACGACCGAGTCAGCGACGCAGCTTGTGGACGAAGATCTACGCGTCCAACCCGATGTCGAGGCTCGGTGCGGAGTGGGTCAGGCCTCCGATTGCCAGGTAGTCGACGCCGGTCGCCGCCACAGTGGCGGCGCGCTCCAGGGTCAGCCCCCCGCTCGCTTCGAGGACGACCTCCGGACGGGTACGACGGACGTGCGCCACAGCCTCCGCGAGCTGCTGGTCGCCGAAGTTGTCGAGCAGGATCGACAGCGCGCCGTGCTCGACGGCCTCGGCCAGCTCGGCCATCGAGTCGACCTCGACCTGGACCGAGACGTCGTCACCCACGTCGGCCGCGCGTACCCGCTGCAACGCAGCAGCGATGCCGCCGGCGGCGGACACGTGGTTGTCCTTGATGAGCACGCCGCTGTCGAGGCCCCGGCGATGGTTGACGCCACCGCCGCACCGCACGGCGTACTTCTCGAGATCGCGCAGACCAGGAGTGGTCTTGCGGGTGTCGCGAATCTGCGCCGAGGTGCCCGCCACGGCGTCCACCCAGATACGCGTCACGGTCGCGATCCCCGACAGATGCCCGAGCAGGTTGAGCGACAGCCGCTCGATCGCGAGGACACCGCGAGCGGACGCTTCGATTGTCGCGATCTGCTGTCCGGCCACAAGCTGCTCACCGTCCGCGACGTGCAACGTCAGCGTTGCATCGTCACCGACAGAGTGGTCGACGATCGCGGCGAGCACGGGTACGCCGGCAACAACTCCCGCGCGCCGCGCGGTGAACGCGCAGGTGAGGCGCGCATCCTCGGCAACAGTGGCGGCCGACGTCACGTCGCCTGCGGTCCCGAGGTCCTCATCGAGGCCACGCTGGATGACGACCAGCACATCGTCCGGATCCAGTCCGGCAGCCTTCAACGCCAGCGTCGTCCCCTCGCTGATCACGCCGACCTGCCCAGCACCAGCTCGGGCTCGGCCACCGGCACCCCGGCGCGGTCGAGCCGAACCACGATGCGGTGCCGCCACGACTCGGCGGTGTCCGGATAGTCGGAGCGCCAATGGCAGCCGCGGCTCTCGCGGCGGGTCGCGGCGGCCGCGACGATCGCCGAGGCGACGGTCCACCGGTTGGCCGCGCGGACGGTCGAGGTTGCGTCCGCCTCGGGCTGCAGCAGGGCCTGGAGTGCAGAGTCCGCCGCGGCGAGTCCACCGCCCGAGCGTCGTACACCCACGTGCTTGCTCATCGTCGAGCGGATGACGCTGATCGCGCTGTCGGGGACCGCCGGGACCAGCGCGCCACCGCTGTCGGCGGGGACCGGCTCCGGCAACCGTGCGACGAGGGCGGCGGCGGCACGCGCGCCGAACACCAGCCCCTCGAGCAGGCTGTTGGACGCGAGCCGGTTCGCGCCGTGGACGCCAGTGGCGGCGCACTCCCCGACGGCATAGAGACCGACGACATCGGTCGCGCCGTCGCTGTCGGTGCGGATTCCGCCGCACATGAAGTGCTGCACCGGGGCGACCGGGATCAGCTCGGCCGTGGGGTCGATGCCGTGCTCGCGACAGATCCGGTACGCCGTGGGGAAGCGATGCGCGATCTCATCCGGTCCGAAGCCGGTCGCGTCGAGACCGACCCAGCCCACCTCGTCGATGCGACGGGCGACGACGTCACGCGGCGCGAGGTCCGCGAGCGGGTGGTGACCGGCCATGATCGGCGCACCGCTGCGATCTCTGAGCACGGCGCCCTCACCGCGCAGCGCCTCGGAAAGGAGCGGCACCTGCCCAATGCCGTCGATCCGCAAGCCGGTCGGGTGGAACTGCACGAACTCGAGGTCGACGAGCGCGGCGCCGGCCCGAAGTGCGAGCGCAAGTCCGTCGCCGCCGACCTCTGCGGGATTCGTGCTGGCCCGGAACACCCCTCCGATCCCACCGGTGGCGAGCACGACCGCGCGCGCCGACACCATCTCGGAGGTCGAGGCCCCCGCACCACGCAGGATCACCCCGCTGACCTGCCGGCCCGCCGGGGTCTCGGACACCGCCAGGTCGACCACGGCGGTCGCTTCCCGGATGGCGACGGCGGACGCTGCGACCGCCGCGGTGAGTGCGCGGCTGACCTCGGCGCCGGTCGCGTCGCCACCTGCGTGCAGCACCCGGTTGCGGTGGTGGCCGCCTTCCCTGGTCAACGCCGGCGAGCCGCCGGCGCCCGGGTCGAAGCGCACGCCCGCGTCGACGACCTGCGCGATCGCTGCCGGCGCCGCCCGGGTAAGGACGTCGAGCATGTCGTCGTCGCACATTCCGGCACCGGCGATGCTGGTGTCCGCCGCGTGGTCGCGTGGATCGTCGCCCGCGCCGACCGCCGCCGCGATGCCACCCTGCGCCCATGGAGTGCTGCCCGATCGAAGCTCGCCGGCCGTCACCAGCAGGACCCGCCGATGGTCGGCCAGGCGCAGCGCACAGGTCAGCCCCGCCACTCCCGACCCGACGACGATGACGTCGTGGTCGGCGCGCGGCTTCACTCGCCGCCGCCCGGGTTGCCGATCGCCACCATGCGCTCGACCGAGCGCCGCGCCGCCGCAGCGACATCTGCCGGTACGGCGACCTCGTCGCGACCTTCGCGCAGACAACGAAGCAGCAGCTCGGGCGTGATCATCTTCATGAACCGGCACGACGCCTGCGGGTTCATCGGCACGAAGTCGACGTCGGCGTTCAGGGTGCGCAGCTGGTGCAGCATCCCGACCTCGGTCGCGACGAGCGCCGTACCGGGCTTCAGCGTCGGCGCGATGTCGGACATGCCACCGGTCGACAGGATGTGGGTGCGCTCCGCCGGCAGGTCACCGGTCCCGGTCAACCACAACGCGGAGGTAGCGCAGCCGCACTCGGGATGGATCAACAGCTCGGCATCGGGGTGGCGCGCCACCTGCTCGCGCACGTCGGTGGGCGAGATGCCGGCATGGACGTGGCACTCCCCCATCCAGATGTGCATGTTGGTGCGGCCGGTCATGCGCTGCACATGCGCGCCGAGGAACTGGTCCGGGCAGAACAGCACAGGCTGGTCGGGAGAGATGGAGTTCACGACGTCGACCGCGTTGGACGACGTGCAGCAGATGTCGGCCTCGGCCTTCACGGCCGCACTCGTGTTGACGTACGCGACGACCGCCGCGCCTGGATGCTCGGCCTTCCACGCCCGCAGCCCGTCGGCGTCGATCGTGTCGGCAAGTGAGCAGCCCGCCTGGGCGGTCGGGATCAGGACGGTCTTCGCGGGCGAGAGCAGCTTCGCGGTCTCCGCCATGAAGTGCACCCCGCAGAACACGATCTCTGCCGCGTCGGTGTCAGCTGCGATGCGCGAGAGGGCAAGTGAGTCACCGACGTGGTCGGCGACCTCCTGGATCTCGGGCAGCTGGTAGTTGTGCGCCAGCAGCACGGCGTTGCGCGCGGCGGCGAGGGCGCGGACCTCGTCCTGCCATCCGGGTCGCGCGCCGCCCACGGATGGAGCGGACAGCGTCGTCGTCACGGCATCCCGTCCCTGCGTCGAGTTCCGAGGTTTTCGCCTGTTAGGCGATTACCTCGCCTTCACCGTAGCATCCGGTCGTGCCACGCGGTGAGGGGGAAGGCGCGTTGCCGGAGTGGCCCGCCTATCCCCACGAGGTCCTCGCCGTCGTGCTCTCGGTGCGCGGCAGCCGCCTCTCGGTGCTGATGTGGCGCCGCGCGAAGGCGCCGTTCGCCCGCAAGTGGGCACTCCCCGGCGGGGGCGTGCTCGCTCACGAGCGGTTGCGCGCCGCCATCACCCGCCACCTCGCCGAGAAGGTGGAGGTGCGCGAGCTGACCCATCTCGAGCAGCTCGCGACTCACAGCAACATTCATCGTGACCCGCGCGGCCGGGTGCTGGCGACGGCGTACCTCGGCATCGTTCCGACGTCCGCCGCCCCTGCGCTGCCGAAAGACACGGCGTGGCACCCGGTCGAGGATCTGCCCCCGACGGCGTTCGACCACATCGACTTCATCGAGGCAGCCGTCGAGCGGCTCCGCGCGAAGCTGTCGTACACCAACATCGGGCATGCGCTCGCCCCGCCGGAGTTCACCCTCGCCGAGCTGCGCGACATCTTCAGCGCCGCACTCGGCTACCCCGTCACGCAGACCAACCTGGCGCGGGTGATGGACCGCCGACACCTGATCGAGCCGACCGGCCGGCTCAGCGCGCCGGGCCGGGCGGGCGGGCGCCCCGCGATGGCCTACCGGTTCCGCAGTCACGAGCTCACGGTCACGGATCCGTTTGCCACGCTCCGCCCACCGCGACGAAGGAAGTAGCGAGTGGCGGCTCCCGGCCGTCCTGCTCCGGCGTGAGGCGGTGCCGCAGGCTCAGCGCCCCCAGAGTGGCAGCGGCTGCGCACGCAACGACGAGGATCAACCACACTCCCCACAGACCGTGGCCGATGAGCGGCGCACCGGTGAGCGGGCCGATGACCGTCGTGACCCCGAACGTCATCGACGACACCGTGTTGTAGCGCCCTCTCAGCGCGTCAGTCGCCAGGCTGTTGGTGAGCGCCGGCAGGACTGGCGAGAAGACGACCTCGCCCAACGAGAACACAACGCCGCACCCGACCACGGCCGCGACCGCGCCGCCCGCACCGGCATCGAACGAGCTGCACGCGAGGATCAGCCACGAGCTGCCGATCACCGTCGCTGCGACGGCGAGCAGCCTGGTGCGGCTCCTGCCCTCCATCCGGGGAAGGACGGCGAGCTGGATCACCACGATGGTCGCGCAGTTGGCCGCGAAGGCCCACCCGACAACCCGCGTCGACACCTTGGCGACGTCGGCCGCGAACGCGGTGAAGCCGAACTCGAGCTGACCCCAGGCACAGGCCATCAGCAACACACCGACCACCAGGTAGCGCATGAACACGCGGTCACGCACGAGGGTGCGGTAGCCGCCGTGTGGTGGCGCCTGCGGATCGTGCGGGACCGGCGTGCCGAGGTCACGCAGTCCGACGACGATCAGCGCGGCGACGATTCCGGTGACGCCCGCGGTGCCGTAGAGGATCTCGAAGGACCGGGCGTGATGGACGTCGGCGACCGCACCCCCGATGAGGCCGCCGAGCCCGATGCCGAGGTTGAGCGCGACGAAGGTCACGCCGAAGAACCGCTGCCGGTTCGCCTCCGGCGTCGCCGTGGTGAGCAGTGTGTTGAACGCACCGATCACGGGCGTCCCGCCCACCGACGCGAACGTCGCGGCGAGGAAGGCCTGCCAGACCGAATGGACGAGCGCGTACGACGCGAGCCCTCCCGCCTCGACGAGCGCGAGCCCGACGAACACGCGCCGGGCGCCGAAACGGTCCACAAGCGCGCCCGCGGGCCCCGCGATGGCCAGACCCGCCAGCCCGATCCAGGCTCCCGCCAACCCGATCCAGGTCGGGTCGAGATGCCGCACGTGGGTGAGGTAGATGAACAGGAAGGGCAGCACCAGGCCTTGCCCAGTGGTGGCGAGCAGGATGCTGGCGAGCAGTGCGGGCGCGCTCTTGACGTCGGCCAGCGTCGTACGCAGCACGGGGATCCCTCAGTCGCGGTGGTCGTCGGAGAGGCAGACGAGCCAGCCCGCAGCGTTTCATCGCGGCGGATCGCCGTCAGGTCGATTTCGCCGGGCCGCCCTACCGAGCGGTCGCTCCCTGCGCGACGTAGAGCTCGAGCTGGATGTCGTCGGGATCGCGGAAGGCGATCAGCGCCGAGCCGGTCTGGGGCGCGACCTTGACGCCGGAGTGCGTCACTCCGGCGGCGTCGAGGCGCTCCGCCCATGCCTGCAGCTCCGCTTCGCTCGCCACCGCGAACGCGAGGTGGTCCAGCCCGGTGCGGCGCTCGCTGAACGCGACCTCCGCGTCGGGATGGCGGTGTCTCGTCAGCCCGACGACCACCCCGCTCGGATGCCGCATGATGCGCCGCTCGAAGTCGTCGGTGTCGTACGGGAACAGCGGTGCGAAGCCCAGTACATCGCCGTACCACTGCACCGAACGATCCAGGTCGCGAACGTTGATCGCGACGTGGTGAAGCCCGCCGAAGGACAGCTCTGTCATGGGTCTCACTCCCCCGTGAGTGTCGGATATGGCTCGAGGCTATGCGGCCGATGCGGCCGATGCGGCACGATCTTCGCGTGGGGACCTTCGCCGAGGACGTCGTCGTACGCCGGATCGAGGACGGCCGGTACAGCGCAGGCCTCGATGACAGCTGGGACGTCGTGCGCTTCCCGCAAGGCGGCGTCGTTGCCGCCTTCGGGTTGCGGGCCGCTCAAGCCGAGCTCGATGACGCAAGCCTGGCGCTGCGCACCTGCACGACGGTCTTCGCCGGCACGGTCGCGCCGGGCGAGCTGGAGATCACGGTCGACGTCTTGCGGCGCGGCCGCACCGCGGCACAGGTGCGCTGCGAGGTCCGCAACGCCGGTGCGGACAGCGGAGCGACCACGGTCGCGGTCTACGGAGCGACGCGCAAGGGCCCGACCTTCACCGACGTGACCCCACCGGTCGTTGCCCCGCCGCTTTCGTGTCCGTCGTACCGCGATCCGCTGCCGCCGGGCGCGGAGAGCTTCCCACCGTCACGGTTCTGGGAGCGGGTCGAGGGGCGCGCCGCGATCAGGCACCCGCCGTGGGAGCAGCACGAGCCGATCAGCTCGGAGGTCGCGACCTGGCTGCGGTTCGACGACCCGCCGGTGAGGAGCGACGGCACGATCGACCCGCTCGCGCTCATCGCCCTCGCCGACCGGATGCCCGGCGCGATCGCCGAGCGCATCGGCCACCGGCCTCCGGTCTGGTTCGCCCCGAGCGCGGACCTGACGGTGCACCTGTTCGAGCCGCTCCGCTCGGGGTGGGTGCTGGCCCACGACCGCGCCCGGTGGGCCGACGAGGGCTGGGCGTCGGTCGAGTCGATGCTCTGGGACGAGTCCGGCGTCCCGGTCGGCTACGCCACGCAGATGGTGCTGTTCACCTATCTCTAGTCGGCGACGGGGTCGGCTCCCTGGGCCGCCGCGGCCTGCCTGCGGGCCATCTCGGCGGGCTTCATGTTGCCGCCGATGACCTGGCCGATCAGCGCCTGCACGTCCTTGCTCATCGACGCCAGGGTGACGAGGTCGTTCGAGCTCTGCCAGTGGACCCGCATGCCCATGAGCTCCCATGCCCGCTTCAGGTTGGCCTTGGTCGCCATCAGCGTCGTGAGCGGAGCCTGCGCCACGTGGCGGGCGATCGCCTCGACGCGGTCCTCAAGCTGGTCACGTGGCACCACCTCGTTGATGAGGCCGTACTCCAGCGCCTTCTCGGCCGTCACCGTCTCCGACGTGTAGAGGTAGTACGCCGCGCGTCGCCAGTTCATGAACACCCACGGCTCGATCGAGCACTCGCCTGACGGCATCCCGAACCCCTGCAGCGGCGGGTAGCCGAAGTAGGCGTCGTCGGAGGCGATCACCATGTCCGTCGTCAGGCCGTAGTGCGTGCCGCCGCCGACGCAGTAGCCGTGGATCTGCGAGATGGTCGGCTTCGCGAACTCCCAGAGGTTCATGACCGGCTTGACGAACAGGTCGCTCTGCGCCTTCCAGGCGCTGCCGCGAGCGACCGTCTCCGCGGCGAAGCTCGGGTACGCCTCCTGCATGTTCGCGACGATGTGACCGGAGCAGAAACCCTTGCCGTTCGCCTTCAGGATGACGACCTTGATGTCCCAGTCGCGCTCGGCGTCGTAGAGGGCCTGGTCAACCTCCATGGCCAGGACCTCGTCCTGGGCGTTCGCCTTCTCGGGCCAGTTGAGAATGACCCGGGCGATGGGGCCTTCCTTTTCGTAGATGATCCGCTCACGGGTCTCGTTCAAGTCCATGGGCAGGGACGCTAGCGGTTAGGTGACGCTCGCGTCAGGGTCGGGGGTGGGCAGCGCCACGCCCTAGTGCCTAGCGCGGTTCGCAGATCACGACCGGGATGTCACGGTCGGTGTTGCGCTGGTAGCCGGCGTAGCCCTTGTACGCCGCGACCGCGCGCGGCCACAGCTCTGCCTTCTCCTGCGGGGTCGCCGTGCGCGCGCGCATCGGCTTCCGCTCGCCGTCGACGGTGACCTCGATGTCCGGGTTGGCGACGAGGTTCTTGTACCAGTCGGGGTGGTCCTGCGACCCGCCCTTCGACGCGATGATCACGTACTTGCCGTCCTCGTGGACGGGCGTCGTCAGCATGTTCGAGTAGACCTTGCCGGACTTGCGCCCCTTCACGTGGATCTCGAGGGTCTTCATCCCGGCGACCTTCTTCGGGAACCGGCCACCCGTGATCGCCAGCAGGAAGCGATGACCGTGCTCGAGTGTCCATGCACCGGCACCGATCACGCGGTCAGACGTTGGCATCGCGACCCCCTAAGAGGTACTCGCCACGAACCTATCCGAGGAGCGCGTCAGACGATGCGGTAGGTCTGCACCGCGTGCGCGACCACGTTGCCGCCGGCGTCGGTGGCGGTGATCTCCGTGAAGGTCAGCTCCTTGCCGCGGCGCACCGTGCGGGCGTGGCACAACAGGTCGGAGCTCTTGCACGCCCCGACGTACTGCACGCTCATCGCGATCGTCGAGGCGCGGGCGCCCTTGTCGAAGTCGTGGTTGGACCACGCGGCGGCAGCACCCGCCGTATCGATGGCGGAGGCGATCACGCCCCCGTGGTAGTGCGTGCCGTCGTTGGTGAGGTCGTCGCGGAACGGCACGCGCAAGGTCACGTCGTCCGGCTCGTAGCGGTCGAGCACGACCCCGAGCCCTTTCAGAAACGGTGTTGCCGGCATGAGCTCACGGATCGCCTGCCGCCGTGCCAGCTGTTCGTCCTCGGTGAGCGCCACGCCCGCCCTCCTTGTTGTTTCCGCGTAGTATCCGCCGACAAATGGATGCCGATGCGGTCAAGGCGCACGTCGCGGCGGTCCAGCGCGACGGCTACACGATCATCGAGGACGCGTTCGATGCCGTCCTCGCCGATGGGCTGCGGGCCGACCTCGACCGGCTCGAGGCCGAGCTCGGCGTCGTACCGGCCGGCAACGACTTCGAAGGCGCCCGCACGCTGCGCATCTACAACCTGCTCGTGCACGGCGTGCTCTATGAACAGATCCCGCTGCTCGACACCGTGCTGCCCGTGGTCGAGGGCGTGCTCGATCCGGGCTGCCTGATCTCCTCGCTGTCCTCGATCGTGATCTGTCCCGAGGAGAAGGCGCAGCCGATCCACGCCGACGACATCCTGATCCCGCTCGCGAAGCCGCACGCGCCGATCGTCTGCAACACGATGTGGGCGGTCACCGACTTCACGGATGCCAACGGCGCCACGCGGCTGGTGCCCGGCTCGCACCTGCGCGAGAACCCGGAGTACGGCGGCGACTACGAGACCGTCCCGGCGGAGATGGGCACGGGCAGCGTGCTGGTCTGGGACGGCGCGCTGTGGCACGGCGGCGGTGCGAACCGCACGACCGAACGTCGTTACGGCATCGCGATGAACTACTGCGCCGGCTTCATCCGGCAGCAGGAGAACCAGCAGCTCGGCATCCCGGCCGATCTCGTCCGGCGCTTCCCTGCGCGCCTGCAACAGCTCGTCGGGTACGACGTCTACCGGGGACTGATCGGCCACATCGACAAGCAGCGCCCGCTCGACCTGCTGATGAACACGGATCCGTCCGAAGCGATGGTGTGGGACGGCTGACCGCCGGCTAGTTGTCGGCCTTCTTCGTGCTGCCGTATCCGCGCTTCATGGCGGCCTCGATGACCTTCTGCAGGTCCTCGTCGGTCAGCAGCCTCGGCGTCCCGAGATTGAGCGCCCTGGCGTAGAGCTCGCAGCTCCACTCGAGCATCTCGAGCGTCTCGCACGCGCTCTCGATCGTCTGGCCGTGCGCGACCGAACCATGGTTGGCCATCAGCGCGGCGGTCTTGCCCTCGAGCGCGGCCACGACGTTCTTCGCCAGCTCCGGGCTGCCGAAGGTCGCGTACGGCGCCGTGCGCACCGAGCCGCCGAGCATCAGCTGGCTGTAGTGGATGACCGGCAGCTCGTCGTGCGTGCAGGCGACCGCCGTCGACGCCAGTCCGTGCGCGTGAGCGACCGCCTTCGCGAAGGACGACGTGTAGACGAGAAGGTGGAGCTCAGTCTCCGACGTGGGAGCAAGGTCGCCGTCGATGATCTGACCATCGAAGTCGATGACGGTCATCATCTCGGGCGTCAGGTCCTCAAGGACGCCGCCGGTCGGGGTGATGACGACGTGGTCGCCGGCCCGGATCGACAGGTTGCCTGCGGTGCCGGTGACGAGGCCCTTGGCGGCGACCCGATGGCAAGCCGACGCAAGCTGCGAACGTTCCTTCTCAAGCATCCGGGCACGGTAACAGGGCCCGCCACTCCTAAGGCTCGTCGGCCGTCAGCAAGCCCGTGTTGTCGACCGGCTCGTCCACTTCTGCTCTTGGCATCAGGTCGACGAGTGCGGCTTGAGCGCGCAAGTAGGTCTCCGGATCGGCCGGTGCCGGCACCGTGAGCCCACCGAGGCGAAGCGGGCTGACCGGGAAGATCACCCGTCGGCGGACCACGCCGGGCGTGCCGGAAGACGGGATGCCCAGCAGGTTGCCGTCACGCCGTGACTGCCGTGAGGCCAGCCAGCGCGCCATCCAGCGGATCGCGGTGCGCGGAACCCGCGCGATGAGCATCCACTTGAGCCGCTGCCGGCCACGACGGACCTCGGGTGAGCGCGCCATCGCCGCGGCGTAGCTCTCGGTCTTCACGACGAGCGCCATCGTTCGCTCCATCCGTCGCACGACGGCAAACTCGGACACGGCCGACACGACCATGATGCTGACGAACAACCCGTCGTGGATCGGTCTCGGCAGATCGTGCAGCTCGTGGAACAGACTCGGTGCGTGGGTCCCGTTGACGTAGACCTTGACCGTCGACGTGATCGCCGGGTCGTCCGCCGGCGTCTGTACGCTGAAGTCGGGTCCGAGCAGGTCGGGGGCAAGCTCGACGAACCGCGCGACGTCGCGAGGAAGCATGCAGAGATCGACGTCGTCGTCAGACGGGATCGGCGCCCCGTCGCGGAACGCGCCGACCAGCGTGTCGCCGTCAATCCAGTAGGTGATCCCCAGCGTCTTGCAGGCGCGGTCGACCTCGTGCAACGCATTCAGAAGAGTGCGAAGCACCTTGTTGCGTCGCCGGTCCGTCCCCACTCCTTTTGGTGCGCCGCCAGGGACTCGAACCCCGAACCCGCGGATTAAGAGTCCGCTGCTCTGCCAGTTGAGCTAGCGGCGCGCGTCGCACAGCGTAGCAAGCGTCG
>JAICMG010000088.1 GCA_025929365.1 Frankiaceae bacterium | reverse complement strand
GCTCGACTACTACACCGGCACCGTCTACGAGACCGTGCTCGTCGGTCACGAGAGCATCGGCTCGGTGTGCTCCGGCGGCCGGTACGACGCACTCGCGTCAGACGGTGAGGTCTCCTACCCCGGCGTCGGCCTGTCGCTCGGCGTCACCCGGCTGCTCGGACGGCTCTTCGGGCAGGGCCTGCTGGACGTGAGCCGCAAGGTCCCGACGTGCGTGTTGGTCGCGCTTCCTGACGACGACTCCCGCACCCGCTGCCGCGACATCGCCAGGGGCCTTCGTGCTCGCGGCGTCGCGTGCCAGGTGGCACCCGAGCCGGAGAAGTACGGAAAGCAGATTCGCTTCGCGGAACGGCGGGGGATTCCCTTCGTTTGGTTTCCGCAACCCGATGGCACGCATCAGGTGCGTGACATCCGGACCGGGGATCAGTCCGACGCCGATCCCAGCGACTGGGTGCCACCGGCGGAGGACCTGCGGCCATCGTTGATCGGAGGAACGGCGTGATCCGCAGCCACCAGGCGGGCGTGCTGAGAAGCGCGGACGTCGGGACGGAGGTCGTTCTGGCGGGGTGGGTCGCTCGCCGTCGCGACCACGGCGGAGTGACGTTCATCGATCTGCGGGATGCCAGTGGAATCGTGCAGGTCGTCTGCCGTGACATCGCGCAGGCGCAGGCACTGCGCAGCGAGTGGTGCGTGCTCGTTCGCGGAGCGGTCGCCGCCCGCACCGAGGGAAACGTCAACCCGGCTCTTGCGACCGGCGACGTCGAGGTGGTGGCCTCGACCATCGAGGTGCTCAGCAGCTCCGACCCGGTGCCTTTCCCGATCGACGGCGCGGACGAGATCGACTCCGGTGTCGACGAGACGTTGCGCTGGCGGCATCGTTACCTCGACTTGCGCCGTACCGGCCCGGCGAAGGCGCTGCGGACCCGCGCCGCTGCGGTCTCGATCATGCGTCGCGTCATGGAGGCGCACGGGTTCCTCGACATCGAGACCCCCTACCTGACGCGATCAACCCCCGAGGGCGCCCGGGACTTCCTCGTCCCGGTTCGGCTGCAGCCGGGTCACTGGTACGCCTTGCCGCAGTCGCCGCAGCTGTTCAAGCAGCTGCTCATGGTCGCCGGGCTCGAGCGCTACTACCAGATCGCGCGCTGCTTCCGTGATGAGGACTTCCGGGCGGACCGCACGGCGGAGTTCTCCCAGCTCGACATCGAGATGTCGTTCCTCGACGAGGAGGACATCTTCGTCCTGACCGAGGAGCTCTTCGCGGCGCTGTGGCGTGAGCTGCTCGGCATCGAGCTGCCGACCCCGTTCGCGCGGATGACGTACGCCGAGGCGATGCGCCGATACGGCTCGGACAAGCCGGACCTGCGCTGTGATCTCGAGCTGGTCGACCTGACCGAGCTGATGGCGGGCACCGAGTTCCGGGTGTTCCAGGCCGAACACGTCGGCGCCGTCGTCGTGCCGGGCGGCGCGGCGTACAGCCGGCGTGAGCTCGACGAGTGGCAGGAGTGGGCGAAGGCACGAGGCGGCAAGGGAATCGCATGGCTGTTGATCCCCGCGGACGGCGAGCCGAAGGGTTCGATCACCAGGCTCGAGCCGGAGCGGTTGGAGGCGCTGCCTGCGGCGGCGGGCGCCAAGGCAGGTGACGCGATCCTGTTCGCAGCCGGGCCTCGTCGTACGACGCTGGAGATGCTCGGAGCACTTCGCCTCGCGGTTGCTCGCCAGCAGGGCCTGCTGCGCGATGACGAGTGGCGGTTCCTCTGGATCGTCGACGCCCCGATGTTCGAGCCGACTGAGGACGGCGGATGGACCGCGGTTCATCATCCGTTCACGGCGCCGGCGGTCGAGTGGCAGGATCGCTTCCAGGACGATCCGGAGCACGCCCTTGCCCGTGCCTATGACGTGGTCGGAAACGGTATGGAACTCGGTGGTGGATCGATCAGGATCCATCGGGCCGAGATGCAGCAGCGCGTCTTCGACGTCATCGGACTGACCCGTGAGGAAGCGCAGAGCAAGTTCGGCTTCCTGCTCGAGGCGTTTCGCTACGGCCCGCCACCGCATGGCGGCATTGCGTTCGGTCTGGAGCGGCTGACCGGAAAGCTCGCGGGCACCGACGTCATCCGCGAGGTGATGGCCTTCCCCAAGGCATCCAGTGGTGGCGATCCGCTGACCGGTGCGCCGACGCCGATCACGGCGCAGCAGCGCAAGGAAGCGGGCATCGACGTCGCGGTCATCGAGGAGCCGCTCGGGACGAAGACCGTCTCCAAGGACGCATAGGGTCCCGTGGTGGCGGAGGACCTGTTCAGCGCGGCGGCGGCCGAGGCGCTGGACGCGGTTGCGCCGCTCGCCGCGCGGATGCGGCCCCGCTCGCTCGACGAAGTCGTCGGTCAGGACCACCTGCTGGGAACCGGCGCACCGTTGCGGCAGCTCGTCGAAGGCGGTGCGGCAACGAGCGTGCTGCTGTGGGGTCCACCCGGCACGGGCAAGACGACGCTCGCCCGGTTGCTCGCATCAGGGCGGCGATTCGTCGAGCTGTCTGCGGTGACCGCCGGAGTGAAGGATGTCCGCGCCGCGGTCGAGGAAGCCAAGGACCGGCTCGGGATGGGCGGCGAGCGCACCGTCCTGTTCGTCGACGAAGTACATCGGTTCACCAAGGCGCAGCAGGACGCGCTGCTTCCTGGTGTCGAGTCCGGCCTGGTGACGTTCGTCGGAGCGACTACCGAGAACCCGTTCTTCTCCGTGATCTCGCCGCTGCTGTCCCGGTCGTTGATGCTCACTCTTCATGTCCTCGACGAGGCAGCCATTCGCACCGTCGTCGAGCGGGCGCTCACCGACGAGCGCGGTCTTGCCGGCTCCGTCACGATCTCCGACGATGCCCTCGACCACCTCGTGACGATGTCCGTCGGTGACGGCCGGCGCGCTCTCACGGCGCTGGAAGCGGCCGCCGGCGTCACCAAGGCCGCCGGTGGGAGCCGCATCGAGCTCGACGTCCTCGAGCAGGCGCTGGACCGGGCGGCCGTGCGCTACGACCGGGAGGGCGATCAGCACTACGACGTCACCAGTGCGTTCATCAAGAGCATCCGGGGCAGCGACGTCGACGCGGCCCTCCACTACCTCGCCCGCATGCTCGAGGCCGGGGAGGACCCGCGCTTCATCGCCCGCCGTCTCGTCATCCTCGCGAGCGAAGACGTCGGGCTGGCCGAACCGGCCGCCTTGGGGGTCGCGGTGGCGGCTGCGCACGCCCTCGAGCTGGTCGGCCTGCCCGAGGCGCGGCTCAACCTGGCGCAGGCCACCATCTATCTCTCGCTCGCGCCGAAGAGCAACGCCGTCATCGCCGCGCTCGGGGCGGCGGCGGAGGACGTACGCGCCGGGCGGGCAGGTGGCGTACCGCCCGCGCTGCGGGACTCCCACTACCCGGGCGCCAAGCGGCTCCAGCACGGGAAGGGCTACCGATACCCTCATGAGTTCCCGGGCGGTGTCGTCCAGCAGACCTATCTGCCGGACGAGCTCGCCGACCGGGAGTACTACCGCCCGACCGACCGTGGTGCCGAGCGGGCCGCGGCAGCGCGGCTGGCCACGCTACGAGCGATCGTGCGGGGACGCGGCAGCGGCGACACCCCTGGCGAGCCGACGCAGACAGGGGACCAGAGCGAGCGGGATTGAGACGAGAGGCGCGAGCGAGATGGTGATCCAGGCAAGCGGCGGGCTGTCCGGTGGCGAGGTGGCCGGCCTGATCGTTGCCGTCTTCTGGGGTGTCCTCGTCTGCTTCCTCGCTTATGTCCTGGTCAAGCTCGGCAAGGTGATCGGGGAGGCCGCGAAGCTGGTCTCGGGCGTCGCTGAGCAGACCGTCCCGCTGCTGGGCGAGGTGACGACCTCCGTCGTGCAGGTCAACGCCGAGCTCACCCGTGTCGACACCATCGCGGCGAACGTCGAGGAGATCTCGACCAACGCGCGTGCGATGACCTCCCTGTTCTCCGCGACGGTCGGTTCTCCGATGATCAAGGTCGCGGCCTTCTCCTACGGCGTCCGCCGGGCCATGAAGCAGAAAGACGAAGCCGACGTCCGCAAGCGCGTCAAGCGGGAGATCAAGACCGAGCGGGCGGCTCGGCGTGCCGAGCGGAAGGCCGGCTGATGCGTCGCGTCTTCTACGTTGCGCTCGGCGCGACGGTGGGCGTGCTTGCCGTGCGCAAGGTGAGCCAGGCGGCGCAGCGCTGGACCCCGCAGGGCCTCGCCGACCAGGCGGGTGGCGTCGGCCAGCGCGTCGCGGTCTGGTGGGAGATCGTCAAGGACCAGGCGATGGTTCGCGAAGCCGAGCTTCGTGAGGCGCTGGGCATCGCTGAACCCAGAATCGACGACCACCCCGCAGCATGAAGTCCGTCGACATCACGGGACGGTTCACGCGGTACTTCGAGGAGCGGGGCCACACCGTCGTCCCCTCGGCGTCGCTCCTCGCTGACGACCCGACGCTGCTTCTCGTCAACGCGGGCATGGTCCCGTTCAAGCCGTACTTCCTCGGGCAGGAGCCGCCGCCGTACCCGCGCGCCACGAGCATTCAGAAGTGCGTGCGCACGGGGGACATCGACATCGTCGGCACGAACAGCCGCAATGTCTCGTTCTTCCAGATGGCGGGCAACTTCTCGTTCGGCGACTACTTCAAGGAAGGCGCCATCCCGCTCGCCTGGGAGCTGCTCACGAAGAGCGTCAGTGAGGGCGGGTTCGGCTTCGAGGAGAGCCGGCTGTGGCCGACCGTCTACCTCGACGACGACGAGGCGTACCGAATCTGGACGAAGGAGGTCGGGGTCCCCGAGGCACGCGTCCAGCGTCGCGACCGGGAGGACAACTACTGGTCCATGGGCGTCGCGGGTCCCTGCGGTCCGTGCTCGGAGATCTACTTCGACCGTGGTCCGGAGTACGGCCGCGAGGGCGGCCCGATCGCGGACGAGGAGCGCTACCTCGAGGTCTGGAACCTCGTCTTCATGCAATACGTCCGCGGAGACGGCGAAGGATACGACTACGTCGACAACCTGTTGGGCGAGCTTCCGAAGCGCAACATCGACACCGGCATGGGCGTGGACCGCATGGCGGTGCTGCTCCAAGGCGTCGACAACATCTTCGAGACCGATCTGCTGCGCCCGCTCCTGGACTGGACCAGCGAGCTGACGGGGACGGCCTACCACGCCGCCGCGGACTCCGACGTCCGGCTTCGAGTTGTCGCGGACCATGCGCGGACGACGACGATGTTGATCGCCGACGGCGTCGTGCCCGGCAACGAGGGTCGCGGTTACGTGTTGCGCCGCATGCTGCGTCGCACGATTCGCACGCTGCGACTGCTCGGCGTCGACCGGCCCGTGATGGCTGACCTGACCGGGCTTGCCTGCGGTGTGCTCAGCCCCTCGTTCCCGTCGCTCGCTGAGACTGCCGAACGGGTGCAGGCGGTCGCTGCGCAGGAGGAGGACAGCTTCCTCGCCACGCTGCGCACCGGCTCCACCCTTTTCGAGCGGCTGACCCGAGATGTGCGCGATGCCGGTGACACCACGATCCCTGGAGACGCCGCGTTCCTCCTGCACGACACGCACGGCTTTCCGATCGATCTCGTCATCGAGATGGCGCGCGAGCAGGGCATGTCCGTCGACGAGCCGGAGTTCCGCCGGTTGATGGCGGAGCAGCGTGAACGCGCGAAGAAGGACAGCGCCGAGCGCAAGAGCGGGGGGCACGCCGACCTCTCGGTCTACCGGGGCCTGCTCGAAGCGGCAGGGCCGACGGACTTCACCGGCTACGACACGGTCGAGTCGGAGGGCCGACTCGCCGGGCTGCTGGTCGACGGCGAGTCCGGCGACTTCGCCAGCGAAGGAGCCCACGTCGAGATCGTGCTCGATCGCACCCCGTTCTACGCGGAAGGCGGCGGCCAGCTCGCCGACCATGGGGTCCTCCGACTCGCGGATGGATCGGTCGTCGAGGTCTACGACGCGCAGCGCCCGCTCGGTGATCTGATCGTCCATCGTGGCCGGGTCGTCTCCGGTCAGGTGAGCGTCGGCGACGCGCTGCACGCGGTGGTCGACGTCGCGCGGCGCACCGCGGTGTCACGCGCGCACACCGCGACTCACCTGGTGCACCAGGCCATCCGTCGCGCGCTCGGCGAGCAGGCGAGCCAGGCAGGCTCGCAGAACGATGCCGGCCGGTTCCGGTTCGACTTCGCCTCGCCGAACGCCGTACCCGACAGCGTGCTGTCCGACATCGAGGCCGAGGTGAACGACGTGCTGCTCGCCGATCTCGGCGTCCACGCGTTCGTCACGACGCAGGACGAGGCGATGCGCCTCGGTGCCATCGCGATGTTCGGCGAGAAGTACGGCGAACGTGTCCGCGTCGTCGAAGTCGGGGACTACTCCCGCGAGCTGTGCGGCGGCACGCACGCGCATCGGTCCTCGCAGCTCGGTGTCGTGAAGCTGCTCGGCGAGGCGTCGATCGGTCAGGGCAAGCGCCGCGTCGAAGGACTGGTCGGCGCGGATGCGTACTCCTTCCTGGCACGCGAGCACCTGCTGGTGTCGCAGCTCTCGAGCCTGTTCAACGTCAACCCCGACGATCTCGCCGAGCGGGTGCACGGCGTCGTGGCGCGGGTCCGTGAGCTCGAGAAGGAGCTCGAACGGGTCCGCGGCGCAGCGGTGCTCGCGGCGTCGGGTGACCTCGCGGCCGGGGCGACGACGATCGATGGCGTTGCGGTCGTTGCTCACCGCACCCCGGACGGCACGGGAGCGGACGACTTGCGCAAGCTCGCGCTGGACGTGCGCAGCCGCCTCGACTCCGCCGTGCCGGCGGTTGTCGTCGCGGCGTCGGTCTCCGACGGGCGCGCCGTGCTCGTCGTCGCCGTCAACGACGCCGGGCGCGACCGCGGCTTGAAGGCCGGCGCGATTGCGAAAGAGGCCTCCGCCCGTCTCGGCGGCGGAGGCGGCGGCAAGGACGATGTGGCGCAGGGTGGCGGCACTGACGCCGCGAAGCTGGACGAGGTGCTCGCCGCGCTTCCCGCACAGGTGGCAGGACAGGTCTGAGTGGTGCGAGGAGTGCGACTCGGCGTCGATGTCGGCAGCGTGCGGGTCGGCGTGGCGGCGAGCGACCCGGACGGCGTCCTCGCCAGCCCGATCGCGGTGCTGCAACGAGACGCGAAGCGCGGCACGGATCTCGGAGAGCTGGCCAGGATCGCGACCGAGCGCGGGGCTGTCGAGATCGTCGTCGGGTTGCCGCGATCGCTTTCCGGCGGCGAGGGGCCGGCCGCCAAGATCGCCCGCGAGTACGCCTCCTCGCTTGCCCGCCGGGTGGCGCCCGTTAGCGTGCGCCTGGTGGACGAGCGGCTGAGCACGGTCGAGGCCACTCGTGGGTTGCGGCAGGCAGGAGTGCGCGCGCGAGCGGGCCGAAAGGTAGTCGACGCGGCCGCGGCGGCCGTGATCCTGCAGCACGCGCTCGACGCAGAACGTGAGGCGGCGCCGTGAGCGGGCTTGGCTTCGGGATGGAGGAGGAGCCTCCGCACGATCCTCATCCGCAGCGGCGCGCGGCCGGCGTCGGCGTGATCGCGGTGCTGGTCGTGCTCGTCGCGATCGTCGTCATCATCGGTCGGGCGATCGGCGGCATCTTCGGCAGCGGCGCCGACTACTCCGGGGAGGGCACCGGCACCGTCCTCGTCGTGGTCCACCCGGGAGACACGGCGTCCGCGATCGCGAGCACGCTGGTCCACGACGATGTCGTCAAGAGCAGCTCGGCGTTCACCTCCGCGGCTGACGCCAACCCGAAGTCGCGAGGGATCCAACCCGGTACCTACCGGCTGCGCCACCACATGAAGGCCGCGTTTGCGCTCGACCTGATGCTCGAGCCGTCCTCGTTGGTGAGCTACACCGTCCCGATTCCCGAGGGCTTCACCGCGGCCGACATCGTCGCGCGCATCGCCGCTGACACCCCGATCTCTGCGGCTGCCCTGAACGCGGCAATGGCCAACCCGGCGTCGCTGGGCTTGCCGTCCTGGGCGAACGGTCACGTCGAGGGCTTCCTCTTCCCGGCGACGTACGAGGTGGTGCCGGGAGAGACCGCGACGCAGATCCTGTCAGCCATGGTTACGCGCTTCGACCAGGCGGCGAACCAGGTGAAGCTGGCTTCGGCGGCCCCTCGGACGGGGCTGTCGGAGTACGACGTGATCACCCTCGCATCGATCGTCCAGCGCGAGGGGCGGTTGGTATCGGACTACCCGAAGATCGCCGAAGTCTTCTTCAACCGGCTTCATGACCACATGCGGCTCGACTCGGATGCGACCCTGTACTACGTGCTCGGTCCCGACCACGGTCCGCTGACGGCGACGGACCTCCAGTCCACCTCGCCGTACAACACGCGAAAGTACGCCGGCCTGCCGCCGACGCCGATCAACTCACCGGGCCAGGCCGCGATCGAAGCCGTGCTGCACCACGCCACCGGGCCGTACCTGTACTTCGTGACGATTGACCGGGCGGGGCACACGGCATTCGCCACCAACTACCAGCGCTTCCAGCAGCTGGTGGCCCAGTCGAGAGCGAACGGAGTCTCATGAGCAGGCTTCGGATCGGAGCCGCGGTGCTCGGCTCGCCGATCGCCCACTCGCTGTCGCCGGCGCTGCATCAAGCGGCGTACGACGCTGTGGGCCTGGTCGGCTGGCGCTATCGCGCCATCGAGTGCGACGAGGAACGCCTGGAGAGCACGTTGCTGGCGCTGGACGAGGAGGGTCTCGCCGGCGTCTCACTGACGATGCCGCTCAAGCGCGCGGTCGTTCCGCTGGCGGCGGCGACCGACGGAATCGTCGAGACGGTCGATGCGGCGAACACGTTGCTGTTCGGTGCGGATGGTCGATGGGTCGCGGCCAACACCGACGTCCAAGGCTTCATCCTGAGCCTGTACCGGGCCGGCCTGCGTGCCGTTCGCGGCGACATCTGGTTGCTCGGTGCGGGTGCCACGGCGTGTTCGGCGCTCGCGGGGCTCGCCGAGCTGGATGTCACCGAGGTGATCCTGGTCGCGAGGCGCCCTGAAGCCGTGTGGCCGGTTCGTCAGGTCGCGGAGAAATGCGGCATTCGGCTCCATGTCCGGCCGTGGTCGGACGCGCCGGGCTCGGTCACGGGTGAGCTCGTGGTGTCGTGCGTACCGCCCGGTGCCACGGACGATCTGGCGAGCGGGCTGACTGCGGCGTCGCCGCGCGGCCTGTGGTTCGACGTCGTGTACTCGCCGTGGCCCACGCCCGCGGCCGCTGCGTGGGAAGGCGCCGGCGGCCGCATTCTCGGTGGCCTCGATCTTCTCGTCGAGCAGGCGGCGGAGCAGGTGCGGCTCATGAGCGGGGTCAACGCCCCGGTCGACGTGATGCGAGCCGCCGGTGAGCTCGCGCTGCGCCTCCGTGACCGCTAGGCGCGGTCACAGCGACCAGAGGTCGACGCCTCCGTGACCGCTAGGGCTGCCGGTCTGGAGCCCCCCGGCGGCGGGTAGCCTGCCGGACGTCAGGCATTCACGAAGGGGAGCAGCGTGGCCACCCGCGTAGGCATCAACGGCTTCGGCCGGATCGGACGCAACTACTTCCGCGCGGCGCTCGCCGGCGGTCACGATCTCGAGGTGGTCGCCTACAACGACCTCGGCGACGCCGCGACCATCGCGCATCTGCTCAAGTACGACAGCGTCCTGGGCCGCTTCCCCCACGAGGTGAAGCTCGTCGACGGCGGGATCTCCGTCGACGGACGCACCATCGTCGGGCTGGCCGAGCGCGGGGGGCCGGGCGCGATCCCGTGGAAGGACTTCGGGGTCGACGTCGTCATCGAGTCGACCGGGCTGTTCACCGACGCCGCCGTCGCCCGCAAGCATGTCGATGAAGGCGGCGCCGCGAAGGTCATCGTTTCCGCACCGGCGACCGGCGACGACCTCACGGTGGTCCTCGGCGTCAACGAGTCGCTCTACGACGGCTCGCAGACCGTCATCTCCAACGCCTCGTGCACCACGAACTGCCTCGCGCCGATGGCGAAGGTGCTCCACGAGGCGTTCGGGATCGAGCGCGGTCTGATGACGACGATCCACGCCTACACGCAGGACCAGATGCTGCAGGACGGTCCGCACAAGGACCTTCGGCGCGCGCGGGCCGCGGCGCTCAACATCGTGCCCACCTCGACCGGAGCCGCGAAGGCGATCGGCCGGGTGCTACCCGAGCTCGACGGGAAGCTCGACGGCTACTCACTGCGAGTCCCGATTCCGACCGGTTCGATCACGGACCTATCGGCGAACCTGTCGCGGCCGGCGTCGGTCGACGAGGTCAACGCGGCGTTCCGCGCTGCTGCCGAAGGGCCGCTGCGCGGCATCCTCAAATACTCCGAGGACCCGATCGTCTCGAGTGACATCGTCACGGACCCGTCGTCGTGCATCTACGACGCGCCGATCACGAAGGTGATCGGCGACCAGGTGAAGGTCTACGGCTGGTACGACAACGAATGGGGCTACTCGAACCGCCTCGCCGACCTCACGGTGCTCGTCGGGTCCAAGCTGTCTTGAGCGCAGGACGTCTGCCGGGGATCGACTCCCTGGGGGATCTTTCCGGCAAGCGGGTCCTCGTTCGCGCCGACCTGAACGTGCCGCTCGACGGCGACACGATCACCGACGACGGCCGAATTCGCGCGAGTGTGCCGACGCTTCGGCGGCTGCTGGATGCGGGCGCACAGATCGTCGTTGCGGCGCACCTCGGCCGCCCGAAAGGCGCGCCCGACCCGGCGTACAGCCTGGCTTCGGTCGCGCGTCGGCTCGGTGAGCTGCTCGGCCGCAACGTCACGTTCGTCGACTCGCACGATCCCGAGGCGGCCAAGGACGATGTGGTCCTGCTCGAGAACGTCCGGTTCGACGCGGGGGAGACCGCGAAGGACGAGGCCCATCGCGCCGGGTTTGCGGCGAAGCTCGCGGATGGCCTGGACTGCTACGTCGACGATGCCTTCGGCGCCGTGCACCGGCGTCACGCGAGCGTCTACGACGTCGCGAAGATCCTCCCGCACGCGGCCGGTGACCTCGTCGCGCGCGAGACGGACGTGCTGGCGCAGCTGACCGAGTCCCCCCGCCGCCCATACGTCGTGGTGCTCGGCGGGTCCAAGGTGTCGGACAAGCTCGCCGTCATCGATCACCTCCTGCCCAGAGTCGATGGCCTGCTCGTCGGCGGTGGAATGTGCTTCACGTTCCTGGCAGCGCTTGGACATCAGGTGGGGCGGTCCCTGCTCGAGCCGGACCAGATCGACCGCTGCCGCACGTTTCTCGACAGCGGCAAGGTGGCGCTCCCTGTCGATGTCGTCGTCGCGGAGGCGGTCGCGAATGACGCCGCGACGTCGGTGGTCCCGGTTGACGCGATCCCGCCGGACATGATGGGACTCGACATCGGTCCGGCGAGCGTGGCTGCCTTCAGCGACCGGCTTCAGGGAGCGCGCACGGTGTTCTGGAACGGACCGATGGGCGTCTTCGAGCTCGCCCCGTTTGCCGCCGGCACGCTAGGCGTTGCCTCAGCGATAGCCGCGCTGCCGGACGCGCTCACGGTCGTCGGCGGCGGCGACTCGGCGGCGGCGGTCCGGACGTTGGGCATCGATGAGTCGCGGTTCGGTCACATCTCAACCGGGGGTGGCGCGAGCCTGGAGTACCTGGAGGGCAAGGAGCTCCCCGGGCTTGCCGTGCTGGCGGAGGGTGAGGGGCGGGCCGGATGAGCAGTCGTACTCCGCTGATGGCGGGCAACTGGAAGATGAACCTCACCCACCTCGAGGCGATAGCGCTTGTGCAGAAGCTCGCCTTCTCGCTGACCGATGCCGACTTCGACGCGGTCGAGGTGGCGGTGATTCCGCCGTTCACGGATATCCGAAGCGTGCAGACGATGGTGGACGGTGACCATCTGCGGCTGAAGTACGGCGCCCAGGATCTCTCGCCGCATGACGAGGGCGCGTATACCGGCGACATCAGCGGGCCGATGCTCGCGAAGCTCGGGTGTTCGTACGTGATCGTGGGCCACTCGGAGCGTCGTGAGCACCACCACGAGGACGACGAGACGGTCAACGCGAAAGTGGTCGCGGCGATCCGCAACAAGCTCGCGCCCATCCTCTGTGTCGGCGAGTCCCTCGAGGTGCGGCGCGCCGGGGATGCGGTCGCCCACAGCACGGCTCAGCTGCGCGCCGCCCTGACAGGCGTCACGGCGACGCAGGCGAGAGCGGTCGTCGTGGCCTATGAGCCGATCTGGGCGATCGGGACCGGCGAGGTCGCCACTCCGGATGACGCGCAGGAGGTCTGTGCCGCCCTACGGGCCACTTTGGCGGACATCTACAGTCCGACGCTCGCCGGTGGCGCCCGCGTCCTCTACGGCGGCTCCGTCAAGGCGAATAACGCCCTCGACCTGATGGGCCAAGCAGACGTCGATGGCGCTCTTGTCGGCGGTGCGAGCCTCGTTCCGGAAGATTTCGTGCAGATTGTGCGTGCGGGGCGCGAGTCTTCCGCGCCGGAGCCCGCATAACCATCAGGTAACAACTTCCCGACCTTGATTTCGCACCTACCCGGTCGGACTTAACCTCACGCTGGTTGGCGACGTTGGGGTCGCCCACTTAGAGCCGCGCGATCCGCGGCCTTTGAAGGAGGACCATGCTCCGATCTCGACGCAACGTCAGCTTCGCCGCAGGCGCAGCCGTTGCCAGTCTCATCGTTGCCGCGTGCGGCAGCAGCAGCTC
>JAICMG010000169.1 GCA_025929365.1 Frankiaceae bacterium | reverse complement strand
CGGCGGCTGCGCTCGAGGTGCTCGAGCAGCTCGTCACCGGGACGGCGACGGCCGCGTGGTGTTACGGCGAGCCGGCACCGCATGACGCACTCGGTGCCATCGAGACCACCATCAGCGTGGACGGCGACGGGCTCGTGGTCGACGGCGTGAAGCGTCCGGTCGAGGCGGCCGGCAGCGCGGCCTACTTCCTGGTGACCGGACGTACGGACGGCGGCCTGTCGCAGGTGCTGGTCCCCGCCGACACGGCCGGCGTGACGGTCGAGCGGCTGGACTCGGCGGACCTGACGCGGCGCTTCGCCACGGTGCGCTTCGACGGCGTCCGCCTTCCGCTGGATGCCGCGGTCGGCGAGGTCGGCGGCGCCGACGAGCGCGTGCAACGGCAGCTGCAGGTCGCGGTCGCGATGCACAACGCGGAGACGGTCGGGGCGATGCAGCGCGCCTTCGACCTGACGCTCGCGTGGACGGCGGACCGCTACTCGTTCGGTCGCGCGATCGCGTCGTACCAGGAGATCAAGCACCGGATGGCCGACCTCGTCACCTGGCTCGAAGCGGGCCACGCGATCAGCGACGCGGCGGTCGTCGCACTCGACGCGGACGACCCGCAGGCGGCTGAGCTGGTCAACGCCGCCGCCGCGTTCGTCGGCCACTACGGCGGGGAGCTGCTGCAGGACTGCGTGCAGATCCACGGCGGCATCGGCGTGACGTTCGAACACGACCTGCACCTGTTCCTGCGCCGCGTCACGGTCAACCGCGCGACGTACGGGACTCCGCGCGAGCACCGCCGCGAACTCGGCCGCCGCGTCACACAGGTGGCGTCATGAGTGTCGAGCTCGAAAGCGTCGAGGACTTCCGTGCGCGGGCACGGGCGTTCATCCGCGACAACCTGAAGGCGATCGACCCGGCGTCGCAGTTCGGATCGCTGCGCAACGACCGCACCGAAGAAGAAGAGATGGCCTTCGTCGCGCGCGACCGCGAGATCCAGCGGATGCTGTTCGACAACCGGCTCGCTGGCATCTGCTTCCCGATCGAGTACGGCGGGCAGGGCCTGACCCCCGCGCACCAGCAGGCGTTCAACGAGGAGATCGCGGGACATGAGTTCCCGCAGCGGATCCAGGCCCCGACGCTCGCTCCGTGCACCGCGGTGTTGCTGGAGTTCGGCACCGAGGAGCAGAAGCAGCGCCACATTCCGGCGATCCTCAAGGGCGAGGAGATCTGGATGCAGCTGCTGTCCGAGCCGAGCAGTGGCTCGGACGTGGCGGCGGCGCTGACCTCTGCCGTCCGCGACGGTGACGACTGGATTCTCAACGGCTCGAAGATCTGGACGACCGGTGCGTGGTGGTCGGACTGGGGGCTGTGCCTCGCCCGTACCAACTGGGACGTGCCGAAGCACCGCGGCCTGACCGTGTTCATGCTCCCGCTGCACCAGGACGGCGTCGCGGTCCACCGGATCGAGATGCTCAACGGGTCGAAGGAGTTCTGCCAGGAGTTCCTCACCGATGTGCGCGTGCCGGACTCCGACCGCATCGGTGACGTCGACGGTGGTTGGACCGTGGGTACCCGCTGGATGTTTCACGAGCGGATGCTGTTCAGCTCGCCGCTCGTGACGGTGCCGAAGGGCGAGCTGCACGGCGGTGCGGGCGCCGGCGGGCTCATCGCGAGCGCGCGTGAGCTCGGCAAGGCCGACGACCCGGCAGCCCACGAGCTGATCGGCGAGGCTCGCATGCTCGAGCTGGTCAAGCAGAACCTTCACCCGCGGATCGCGCAGAGCATGGCCAGTGCGCGGCTGAACGACCAGGGCGCCGCGATCGGGCGGTTGTTCAACGGCGTCTCGGGATCGCGCATCTTCACCCTCGAGTACGACCTCGCCGGTCCTGTCGGCGCCGCGTGGGGTGACGGCGACGGTGCCGCGCGCCCGGCCGGCGAGGACTTCCTGATGCGGCAGGCCGCCTGCATCGGCGGCGGAACCCTCGAGATGGCGCGCAACGTCATCAGCGAGCGAGTCCTGGGAATGCCGCGCGAGAAGTCGGTGGACCGGGACCTGCCCTTCCGCGACGTCCCTCGCGGCGCACCCACTCAGCGCTGAGGCTTGCCGGCTCGCTCGATCAACCGGGCAATCAGCTCACGCGCCTCTTTGTGGCCGCCTTCCACGCCGAGCGCGTCCTCCATCACCAGCATCTGCGCGAGCGCCGTCATGAAGAAGGCCAGCGACTCGGGCGCAACCTCGCCCACCCCGCTGTCGACCCGCCCGAACATCTCCCGCAAGGCCTCGGCTTGCAGCGCGCGGAACCGCTCGGCGTACGTCGCTAGCTCCGCCCGGATGGCCTTGCGATGGTTGGCCAGCGCCGCGAGCTCCATCGTGAACGTCGCGCCGGCAGGGTCGGTCGCGAAGTCCCACAAGGCGCGCACCGGCTCCGGCGAGGCGAGCGCCCTGGCCTGCCGGTCGAGGTTGATCTCGGCGCCGTGGCGCACGAGCGCGAGGAACAGGTCGTCCATCGTCGCGAAGTAGTAGTGGACCAGTTGCGGCTTCAGCCCGGCCCTCGCCGCGACCTTGCGCGACGTGACCGCGGCGTACCCCTCTTCGAGCAGCAGGGCGCGGGCCGCGTCCAGCAACGCGTGCCGGGTGACCGAGTCCTCCGCACCCAACCGCCGCGTCGTCGCCATGACGCCGAAATCCTGTCAGACGGGGTTTGCCGCGCGTCGCATCGCCCACGATGTCGCCGCGCTAGGAGGGCTGTGGAGCGCTGCGCGAGCCCAACGTAAGAGGCCGAACTCGCGCCGAGTTACGCGACCTGCGTTGGGCTCGCCGCGGTCAGGCGGCTTCGGCGACGGCCTTGACCCGCTCGAGGGTCTTCCGCATGTCGCGCTGGTTGCGGCGGTCGCGGAGGACGCCGCCGAGGGGATACCAGATCTTGGTCCAGAGGTTGTCGCCGAGGTCGTAGGACTCGGTGACGTCGGTGCCGCCGTCCGGCGTAGCGCGGAACTCGTAGCGCCACACGTTCACCTTGCGGTCGCCGAACACGACCGCGAACTCGAACACCTCACCCGGCTTGCACTCGGTGATCTCGCAGGTGGTCCAGTAGAGGATCGGCCACTTCTCGTTGCGCTTGACGTGGCCTCGGTAGCGGGCGCCGGGCTCCGGGCCGGTCGCACCGCCCAGCCATTCGGCCTCGACGACCTCGGGGCTGTACTCGCCCATCTTGGTGATGTCGGAGACGAGGCTCCAGACCTTGTCCGGAGCAGCGTTCATGTGAAGGGTGACGGCAGCGCGCATGGAGGGGACCCTAGTGGGCGCTCAGTGCAGGTGCTGCTGCCGGTCCTCGGGCACCCTCCCAGCCGGGCCCGCGCCGGCTGGTCGCTCATCGTCGCCGCCGTAGACCTCGGCTTACGTGCGGGCGACGCAGATCTTGTTGGTGATGGCGTCCCGCCAGATCTTCCATCGGCGGTGGTGGACGAGCCAGTGATGGAACCGGCAGAGGTGGACGCCGTTGGCCTTGCTGGTCACTCCGCCGTGGAACCAGTAGGTCAGATGGTGGATCCGGGTGGCCCAAAGAGGCATCTTGCAATCCGGCCAGCCGCAGCCGCCGTCTTCGATCTGCAGCGCCTTGCGGATGGCCTTGGGCCAGATCCGGGTGGCGCGCCCGATGTCGAGGACTTCGGAGCTGCTGTTCATCACGACCGGCAGGATGTCGGCGTCGCAGGCGAGCCGGCGTACGGTCTCGGGAGTCACTCGCACGCCGTTGACGGTGGGGGCGGTCGCCGGGTTGTACGCCGCGTGCGGGTCGAGGTCGCGGACCAGCGTTTCGTACTGGGCGATCGCGTCGATGTGTGGTCGATCGCCGTTGAAGTCAGGGAGCAGGTCGTCGAAGCCCGCCGCCGCGCCGGCGAGGGTCGCCAGTGCGTCGGCACGCCGTTGCGGGAGGGTGCGGTCATCTTCGGCGCCAAGCTTCTGGGCAAGCGGCTCGATGGCAGCGATCACGCTGGCACCGGCCTCAGCGTCGAGCATGCCGTCGATGCGGACCATTCCGTCGAAGGTCGTGGAGAGGTGGAGATAACGGCTGCCGTGCAGGCGCTCACGGCGGGCGTCGGCCTCCTCGTTCGTGCAGGCGGCCTCCTCGGTCGCCTGGCACAGCGTGCGCAACGAGTCCGGGTCGACGCCCTTCGCGGCCTCGACCAGGATCTTCTCGTCGATGTCGCGGTCTTCCGGGGAGAGCTTCGCGAGCGTCCGAAGGATCGGTGCTGCGTGCTCGATCGATATCTCACCGGCAGCGAGCGCCTCGTTGATGACGGGGCGGATCGGCAGTTGGCGAGACACCTTCAACAATCGTCCGGCGGCTGCGGCAGGCAGGTGTTTGTCCTCGATCAACCAGCTGCGGGTGGCCCGTCCGTAGGGCTCGATGGTGGCGTCGCGTACGTCGACGACGGCGAGATACCGAGCGATCGCGACGTCGAGCAAGCGCCTCGCGTCGAGCAGCTCGTCGAGGACTTCCAGCAGAGGTTCATCGGGCAGCGCGTGCGGGTCTTCGGCGACCGCGGCTTTCGCCGCCGCGAGTGCGTCGCTGCTCGCCCCCAAGCGGGCGTCAGACAACCTTCCAGACTCGAACACGTGTTCGAACCTATTCGTCCGCCGCGCTGCCCAAGCACCCATCGAAAACTTCTGTGGACGATCGGTCACGCCGAGCGGAGTGTGGACAACCGAACGATTCACGCGGTGTCGCCGCTGCCTGAGTACGCCGATCGCTAGCTGTGAATGTCGCCGGCCACCCGCACGACGACGATCACCAGGAAGGTGGCACCGAGCAGGCGCCGGAACCAGTTCGCGCCCTGCGCGAGCTCCTCGTACGCCCAGATCCCCATCGCGACGTACGCCACGGCCTGCAGGTAGCGGCCCGTCGTACCGGCAATGAAGTGGCGCGCGCCGCCCGCGGCCACCGCGACGATCAGCGGCAGGTTGGGGAACTGCGCGATCGGGAACCGTCGCGGCCAGCCGAGCTGGGTGAGCCGCTGGAACCCTCGCCACGCCCGGGTTGCGGCGCTAGCGCCCGTCGCTGCCATCGACGTCACCGTAGGCGCAGCCCAATGATCTTGGCGTCTCGCGGTGCCCTGTGACGCCCAACGCCTGGGCTCGACGAGGGGGTGGGACTAGACGGCTGGTACGGCGAGATCGTGTAGCGCGTCGGGCGCGAGATCGGCGCCATTCGGCCAGACGATGGTGCCCAACTCACTGTCCACGCGGACCTGCGCGACGTTCCACCCCCTGAGAGAGACATCGAGCCCAACGTGGGTTGTCGAACTCAAGCGCGGAGTTTCGCAACGTGCGTAGGGGCTCGACGTCAGAGCAGGAAGGTGAACAGCGGCGAGCCCGGCGGGACCGGCTCGATGCGCAGCGGGCTGGCGTCCATGCGCGCGTGCAGATCGGGCAGCGACGCGGCGGACTCGAGCTCGATGCCGACCAGCGCGGGCCCGGTCTCGCGGTTGTTCTTCTTGATGTATTCGAAGACGACGATGTCCTCGCCCTCGGTGAGGATGTCCTCGAGGAAGTGCCGCAGCGCGCCCGGCTCCTGCGGGAACGTCACCAGGAAGTAGTGGCGCAGCCCCTCGTGGATCAGCGAGCGCTCGAGGATCTCGGCGTAGCGGCTGACGTCGTTGTTGCCACCGGACACGACGCAGACCGTCGTCCCGGGGCCGACCTCGATCTGGCGCAGCGCCGCGCTCGCCAGCGCGCCGGCCGGCTCGGCGATGATGCCGTCGGCCTGGTAGAGGTCGAGCATCTCGGTGCAGATCGCGCCTTCGGGGACTGTGACGACGTCGTCGACCAGGTCGCGGATCAGCGGGAAGGTGAGCGCGCCGACCTGTGCGACCGCCGCGCCGTCAACGAAGGTGTCGACGTCGTCGAGGGTGACCGGCTGG
>JAICMG010000136.1 GCA_025929365.1 Frankiaceae bacterium | reverse complement strand
GCGTCAGCCGCTGAGGCGAGCGCCCGCTCGGCGAGGAACACCTTGGACACATCGATCCCCGCGATGATCACGCCGATGGCGATCGCGGTGTAGCCGATGATGAGGATCGTCAACGAGCCGCTGTCCTGATCGACGGCTACTCGCACGTGGTGTCCGGGACCCCCGTGCCCGAGTAGCAGCTGATCCGCTCCGAGTGGTGTGCGCTGACCCCGATCGCTGCGATGCACCGGCCGCGACACATCCAGGACGGCACCAGCGGCACCGGCACCTCCGCGCTGAGCGCAACCGTGAAGCGCGAGCCCGGGGCGTACTCGCACGCGCCGCAGTCGACGACCCGCCCCTGCGGCGACCACGACACGCCCTCGTCGTGGAGCGCGAGCCGGACCGCGGCTTCGGCGCGCCGCTCCCCCAACTCGTCATCGCCGGCGGTTGCGTAGGCACGCGCGGCGTCTCGCGCAGCGGCCGTCATGCCGAACGCGGCGCGCTGGACGGTTACCGCGGTGAGCACCACGTAGATGAGCGGTACGAGCAGTAGCACCGACAAGAAGACGAACTCGACCAGCGCGCTTCCGTCGTCGCGCCTCATGGCGAGGGCTCGAGAGCGGGTTCCAGCAACGCATGACCGGTTGCGTGGACGGCCGGGCCGACCGGGAGGAACCACGCGAGCAGCGGAAGCCTCGCGGTGACCTCCACCGTGACGACCGGCTGCCCGTCAACCTCGTCCTGCGACCCCGCGGCAACGGCATGCGCGTACGACGGCCCGAGCGCGCCTGCGATCTCGCGATTCGCGGCGTCGGCACCGGCCGAGGCGCTCGCGACGTCGGCGTTGGCGCCGTACCTCGCGCCGTCGGCAACGCACGCGGCCAGCACGTTGCGCACGTGGTAGTCCAGCCCCAGCTGCAGGACCGCGAGGAACAGCAGCGTCACCATCGAGCCGACCAACACGAAGTCAACGGCGGCCGAGCCGATGTCAGGCGACGCGGAGCCTTGATCGGCCACTGTCACTTGTTCGGATCGCCCGCGATGTTCAGCGCTCCTGTGAGCAGGTTGCGCAGCGTCGGCTCCGCGACGACCCAGAGTGCGACGACGATGCCCGCGGTCATCATCGTGATCAGCACCCATCCGGGCACGTCGCCGCGATCGCTGTCGGTGGCAATCCTCGCCCGCAACGCCACGGCGTAGGCCTTGAGAACAAGTCGCATGTTGATCCCCCTCTGGTTGTGGTGTCACGGCACGGCAAGGCGCAGGCCGTAGAAGCCGGGGAAGAGAGCGAAGACGACGGTCACCGGGAGCACGAAGAACACCACCGGAATCAACATCGCGATCTCCTTGCGGCCACCGGCTTCGAGCAGCGCGCGGCGACCCGACTCGCGGGCATCAGCCGCCTGCGCACGCAGCACGTCGGCGAGTGGCGTACCGCGTTCGACAGCGATCGCCATACCGTCGACGAACCGGATTACGGCCGGCAGCGACGTCCGTGCGGCAAGTGCCTCCAGCGCCGAGACGATCGTCGCACCGGCACGGTTGTCGGCGAGTACGTTGCGCAGCTCCATCGACAGCTCGCCGCCGGCGATTCGCGAGACCCGGTCGAGTGCGCTGACCGGGCTCTCGCCCGCGCCGACCGCGAGCGCAAGCATCTCGGCGATGGTCGGGAACTCGGCAACCATTCGCGCATCTCTGCGGCGCGCTTGTCGGGTCAGCAGATGGTCGCGAAGCATGACGCCGAACAGCGCGAAGACGCCGGACATGACGACCAGTGCCATCGGCGATCGGTGGGCGCCTCGAACCGCCGCGAGCAGCGCCAACACCAGGCCGAACCCGAGACCGACCGCGCCGTAGATGACCTGCTCCACCCGGAACGCTTCGAGTGTCATGCCGCCACCGGCGCGTGCCAGCCGGCGGCGTACCGATGCCGCGCCGCCGATCCAGCCGTCGACACGACGGGCGAGACCCTTGATCGTGGGACCCACGAGCCGCTCGGCGGCGCCGAAGGAACCCGTGGGGGCCGTCACGGCCAGCAGTCGCGACTGGCGCGGGGCGTCGGTGAGGTACGGCGCGAGCCGGTCATCGAGTCGTGGTCGGCGCATCGGCGGGCTCGACCGCACGGCAAGCCACAGTCCGCAGCCGCTGACTGCGCCCAACCCGGCGCCCGCCGGTGACCAGATCACCGCCGCACCCTCGTCATCGAAGGACCCTCACGTCTTCGGGAAGGCGCGCGATGCGCAGCATCACGCGGTAGGCGACGAACGAGACCGCGGCACCGCAACCGAGGACCGCGACACCGGCCGCGCTGTCATATGCCGCGACGGTCTGCGGCCGAAGCGACAGCATCGCGAGCACGAACCACGGCGCGGCGAGCGCGAGGCGCGCTGCCGCGACGGTCCAGCCTTGTCGCGCTTCCAGCTCTGCCCGAGTTCGCGCGTCGTCGCGCAAGAACTGCGACAGCGTGCGCAGCAACCTGCCGAGATCGCTGCCGCCGACGTCGCGGGCAATGCGCAGCGACTCGATGATCCGGTCGGCTACCGGGTCCGCCAGGGTCGCCTTGAGCCGGTCGAGGCAGTCGCCGAACCGGCCGGTTGCGCGATGGTCGACCGCGAAGCGCTCGAACTCCGCCCGCAACGGCTCGGGACCCCGGACGGCCAGCTGGGCGACTGCCTCCGGGAGCGACAGCCCGGCGCGCACCGCGGATCCGAGGTTGTCGACGACGTCCGGCCACAGCACACGCAGCTCAGCGGTCCGATGTGCCCGCCGGCGCTTCACGAGAGCGAGCGGGGCGTAGGCCGCGAACGCGGCGAACGCCGCGGCAACGGACGCCGTGCGGCTGACCCCGGCCACCACCACGAACACGGCAAATGCCAAGCCGGCGCACACGGCGTACAGCTGCTCAGGGCGGACCCCCGGCAGCCCCGCTTGGGCCAGCAGGTCCGACATCGGCCGCGGCGGCACCGCCACCGTCGGCGCCGCCGGGCGGGTCGAGCTCGTCCAGATCAGGAGGAGCCCGACTCCGGTCAACGTGCCGAGCAACGCGCCGGTCATGAGCCGGGTTCCTGCGCGAGGAGATCGGCGAGGTCGGCGCCGATCCCGGCGAACCGATCCTGGTGCGGCGGCCAGCCCTCGGCACGGACCAGGCGACCGCTTCTCGTCGTGAACAGGTCGGCGGTCTCGACGACGTCGCCTTCGACCCGTCCGGGCACCGCGACGATCTCCCGAACGCGGCGGCGACCGCGGCGGTCACGCGCGAGGTGGACGACGATGTCGACGCTTGCCGCGACCGTCGGCACCACGAAGGAATGACTGACGTTCTCGCCGGCGAGCAACGGCAACGTGCAGAGCTTGGTGACCGCCTCACGCGCCGAGTTCGCGTGCAAGGTGCACATTCCGGGAAGCCCCGAGTTCAAGGCGATCAACAGGTCGAGCGCCTCTTCCTGGCGGACCTCGCCGACGACGATCCGGTCCGGGCGCATCCGCAGCGCCTCCTTGACCAGTCGACGTAGCCGGACCTCTCCGGTGCCCTCGAGGCTCGGCTGCCGGGTCTGCATGGCGACGACGTCGGCGAGCGGCACCCGCAGCTCGAAGACCTCCTCGCAGGTGATCACCCGCTCACGAGCCGGTACGACGGAGACGAGGCAGTTGAGCATCGTGGTCTTCCCTGCCTGGGTGCCGCCCGCAACGATGAGGTTGAGCCCCGCGGCAACCGCGGCTTCGAGGAACCGAGCAGCGGGTCGCGTGATCGTGCCGAGCGCTATGAGCTCGTCGAACGAATGCGCCGTGAGGATGAACTTGCGGATATTCACCGCCCAGTCCGCGCGAGTCACATCCGGGATCACCACGTGAAGCCGCTCGCCGCCGGGCAGCATCGCGTCGACGAACGGCGTACTCAGGTCGACGCGTCGACCCGAGGTCTTCAGCATCCGCTCGACGAGGTCTCGCACCTGGGTCGCGTCGAGCATCGTCGTGGTCAGCTCGCTTCGACCGCGTCGGGCCACGAACACCCGGCCCGGCTCGTTGATCCAGACCTCTTCGACCTCCGGGTCGTCCAGGTGGCGCTGCAGCGGACCGAAGCCTGCCACCGCGTCGTACACCGAACGCGCAACGCCGTCGGGATCGGCGAGCGGCGGCAGCGTGCTGATCGCCGCGCGCTCGTCGTAGTCGGCGACAACCTCATCGACGAGCTGATGCATCTCCTGCGGCGCAGCGACCGGGTCGAGCCCGCGGCGGCGTACGAGCTCGCGGACCTCGTCCTCGACCAACGCCCGCGCATCCACGGCGCGGAACGCTACGAAGGCCGGCTGCGCGCTCCAATGGCCAACTGAAGTTCTGTGGATGAGCCGCATGACACGATGCGGGAGATCGATCGGTTCCGCTCAGCCGAAGGGTGCCGTGCATGGCCGCGAGGGCGTCGCTGCGCTCGTGGTGGCTGACCTACCCCGTGATGACCGCCGGCGCGGTGGCCGACTGCGTCGCGTTCGCGGTGAGCCGGGCAGGCGCCGGTGGCGCCTTCCCCCTGTACTGGGCCGGACAGATCGCATTGCTCGCACCATGCATCGTCATCTGCCTGCGAAGGGTGGCCACGGCGAGCAGCCGGCTCTGGGCCCTTCAGCTCCTGGCGGCGCTGCAAGCGCTGATCGCCTGGGCGTACAGCCCCGACCGGTTTCGTTTCCCCGACGAGCTGCAGCACATGCGGACGGCGCATGACATCGCGCTCACCGGACACCTGTTCGTGGCGAACCCTGCTTTGCCGGTCAGCCCGGGATACCCCTCACTGGAGATCGTCACGACCGCGGTGAGCCGCACGGGCGGGGTCTCGCTGTTCACCGCCGGGGTGCTGACCGCATCCGTCGCCCACGTCCTGCTGGTCACCGCGGTCTTCCTGTGGGCGCGCGCGCTGGACATCGGTCCGAGGCGCGCCGCGGCGAGCGCGCTCGTGTACGGCTTCGCCCCCGGCTTCCCCTACTTCGACACGCTGTTCACCTACACCGCCATCGCCGCGCCCTTCTTGTTGCTCGCGCTGCGCGCTGCTGCCCGAACCCTGACGCGAAGAGACAGTGCACTCCTCGTTCTGCCTCCGTTGCTCCTCGCGGTCGTGAGCCATCACCTCACCGGATACATCGCGTGCGGTTGCGTGGCGGTGTTGGCTGCCACCCTCGTCCGGACGAAACGACGAGGTCGCGGCCTGCCACTGATGGGCGTCGCGATCGCCGGGGTCGGGGTCGCCGCGATCTGGACAGCGGCATTCGCGCCGTACGCCTTCGACTACCTGTTGACGCCGACTCGCGCCACCCTCGCCGCGCTCGTGAGCCCCCATGGCAGCAGCGACGCGACCGTCGGCGGCATCCCACCGCCGCTGTGGCAGCGCGTGGTGAGCGTACTCGGCAGTGTCACGATGGCCGGTGCGGCGGTCACAGGCGCGCTCTTGCTGTGGCGCTCACGAGCACCGAAGTGGCTTCGCCGGTTCGGCTGGACAGCGATGGTCTACCCCGCGGTGCTCGTCCTCAGAGCCGTCGCTGCGGACGGAGCGGAGATCTCCGCGCGGCTGCTCCTCTACGGCATGGTGCTGACCTGCGTCCCGGCGGCGCTGCTGCTGATCCGGATATGGGGAAACGGCGCATCGCGCCGCCGCGTCACGGTCTCCTTCACCGTCGCGGCCGTGACGGCGGCGGGGGCAACCCTGGCCTCGACGCCACCGTCATGGGAGCGACTGCCCGGCAAGTTCCGCGTCGCGTCTGACGAGAGCGGCATCGACTCGCGCACGGCCGCAGCTGCCGCGTTCGCCGGGCGAACCTTCTTCGCCTACGCCAACAGCGCGTGCGATCACTCGCTGTGCAGCCTGCTCGACGGCGACACACGGGCCACGACAAGCGTGGTGGCGACGCGAATGTTCTACGCCGACGACATCCTGCGCCATGCGTTGATCGGTCGCCTGGCCCTCGACTACGTCCTCGTCGACGACCGCATCGCGCGCCAGCGGCCGGCGACCGGGATCTACTTCCCCGGCGAGGGCAACGCGCACTACCCGCGGCCGTTCCCCGCGGCCCGACTGGCCGCGTTCGGCTCCGACCCGCTGTACAGCCGGGTGTACGACAACGGGGACGTCCAGGTCTACGACGTCACCGCGGTCTGGCATGCCTAGCGCCCGCCGGGTACGGCGGTCCGTCGTCGCCCTCCTCTTCTTCTGCAGCCTTGTCCTGATCATCGTCGCGGCCGACGGCTGGAGCGGGCCAGTTCCGGCGACGATCACGTTCGCCGCAGTCTTCCTCGGACCGGGGGTGGGCTGGCAGAACCTGCGCGGCACGTTGCGCCTCACCCCTGCCGGTCTCGGACTGGCCGTGGCGACGAGCATCGGTGCCGTGGTCGTGCTCGGCCTCCTCATGAACGCCTTCTCGATCAGCCTGACCCGCGCCCACTGGGCGGCGGTGCTGGCGATCGTGCTCGGCGCGATCGCGTTCAGGACTGCGTTGCGGCGAGACCGAGCAGCCGGCGCGCGGCCCCGGCCCGGCCGGGCTTCGCGCCGGCAGTCGAGGGCCCGCGCGGCAGCCCCACTCGTCGCCGTCTGCACCATCCTCGGTACGACGGGCGCCTTGATCGCGTGGTACAGCCAGCAGCACTGGCTGGCGCGCCAGCACTACACCGAGCTGTACGCCACCGCGGTCGCCGGCGGCCGCGAGATCGTCACCGTTCACAACCACGAGGGCCAGGCGGTGGCCTACACCGCGCGGATCGCGGTGGCCGGGCAGGCGGCCACGATCATGCCCTTCTCATTGGCCAACGGCGGGACATGGACGCGCACGGTCACCGTTGGCACCGCCTCACCGTCGAACGGGCGACCTGTCCTCGATGTCGAGCTGTCGCGCCTGGGCGTGCCCGGGGTCTACCGGTTCATCCGGCTGCTGCGCCTGCAGCCGACTGCCCAGCCGACGCCGTAAGTCGCTGCGCGTGCGGGCTCGCCTGAAGCAGCGCGAGGGAACGCTCGATCCGCAGGTACTCCTGCTCAGCCTTCGGGAAGTGAGCCAACCGGTGGGTGCCGTTGTTGAAGTAGACCTCGGACACGACGTGGTGGACCGCCGCCCAGTCAAGGAGGTGGCTGATGAAGTAGGGATCGTCACCGCCGCCGCCGTTCATGTTCTCGTGGCGCTGTGCGAGCCCCCACTCCGGCAGCGAGATGGGTTCGTGGTGACGCCGCGCGAAGGACGCGACCCAGTCGAGTCCGTTCTGATGCGTCGCGATCCACGCCCACCGTGACTGCGGAGTCGCGTCGGGGGTGTTCCACTCCCAGTCGTAGATGTCCACCCCGATCTGATCGACGTACGCGTCACCCGGGTATGCCGTCTCGGCGTCCATGGTCCGGGTCCCGATGTTGGGGTTCCAGATGAAGGTGAACCGGGCGCCAGGCACCGACCGCATCGTGGTCACGATGTTCCGGTAGTAGGCAATCCACGCCGCCGGGTCGCTGACGGCCGACCACGCGTACCAGTTGCCGTTCATCTCCCAGCCGATCCGCAGTGACGCCGTCCCCGCGCCGTAGTGGACGAGGTTCTGCGCCAGCTTGTGGAAATAGCCGTTGTAGGCACCCCGCGCACCGGCAGCGACCGACGTCGACCCATGCCCCGGCAGCATCGGAACCCCGAGCATCAGCCGAAGGCCTGAGCCCTGCCATTGGCGCAGCAACCACAACGGGGCCGAGATGTCCTGCCAGCTCGCCGACGGCAAGTAGTCGGCAGCAAACCGCACCGGCAGCTTGCGCCAGTGGCCGAAGTCAGCGAGCTGGGCCGGATCTCCTGGTCCGATGTAGACACCCGACGCCGGCGCCAACCGCAGCACGGCCGGCGGCGGCGCCGCTGCTGCCCCCGGGTGATGATGCTGTTGCAGCTTCCAGCCGACTCCGGCACCTACCGTGGACAGCGCGACGGCGATGACCACCAGCACCACAACCCGCCGACGCACTCCGAACGCCGCGGCTTCATCCGACACGGGACTGCAATACCGGCGTCGGGGTGGCCACTTCCTCTGGCTCGACCGGCCCCCCAACGATGGCTTGCAATGCCCCGATCAAGGCGGCGACGCAGCCGATGCCCACGGCTCCGAAGCGCAGCGCTGC
>JAICMG010000193.1 GCA_025929365.1 Frankiaceae bacterium | reverse complement strand
TGGCCCGTCGGCTACGACAACGGCCTGCCCGCCAAACACGTCCGCGCCTGCTACCGGGCGTCGAAGTCGGCGTACTCCTGCCCGGACCCCCGTGACCCGCTCGGCGTCGCGCGGCTGACAACGCCGGTCACGGCGTTCCAGCACATGGAAGCCGAGGTCCACAACGACGCCGCCGGATGGAACGACCCCGCCAACGTGACGAAGGCGGAGTCCGAGCCCACCAAGGACAGCGCGATCCTCGGCAACTACACCCACACCGAGCTCGGCGCCGGCCAGTACCGCAGCTGCCCCGGTTACCAGCTGTCCGTGGGCCTCGGTCACACCGGTGACTACAACGGCTACACCGTGTCCTTCCGCGAGTACGAGGCGCGCGACGCCTACCGCAAGGCGCTGACCAGCTACGGCCCGCACACCGGCGACTACATGGTCACCAACCTGGTCGGCATGGCCGCGAGCCTGATGTGCGGGACGCCGGTCCCGACGCAGCCGACCGACGCGATCCTGCCGCTCGACGAGGCCCGGCAGTCCAGCGAAGCGACGGTGCTCGGCCAGATCTCCTCGGCGTACTACGCCGGCTGGAACGCGCGTGTGCCCAACAGCGTCGGGCCCGCGAAGGTCGTCAAGCAGCCCAGGAACCTGACCCGCTTCGACGATGCGACCGTGACCTGGGTCGGCGGTGACAACTGGACCGACAACCCGACCGTCACCGTCCAGCGACGGGTGCGCGGCGCGTGGCGGCCGTTCGCCGGCGAGCACGGCCAGATCCAGGTCGTGCTCGACCAGCGGGCGGCACTGTCGACCGCCGCGCTGAACCAGCTCTCGGGCATGCAGAAGTGGACGTGGACCGCCTCGATGGAGGTCTATGACTCCTACCCGCGAGCGGACATCACGGGCGGGCAGGTGCCGAACGGCCGCTACCGCTTCGTCATGGACGGCGACATCCATTCCGGCGGAGCCGCGAAGCCCTACCACCTGGTCTCGCGGGCGTTCCGCGTCTCGCCGTGGCGGGGCATCAAGGTCCGCAGCCTGCACGTGTCCAACGGCATGGCCACGGTGACGGTGGCGCCGATCCGCTACCCGAGGCTGCCGATCCACGTCCCGTCCGCGCTTCGCCGCTTCTACGCCGACAACGGCGGCGGGCTCGGCAAGGTCGGCAAGAGCGTGCTGTGCGACACGTGCAGCTTCGAGCCGTGGGCGACGAAAGGCCACGTCGCCCACGTCACGATCTACGTGGTCAACCACGCAGGCCGGATCCTGCGCACGCTGCACGCCCGCCAGTCGAAGGCACATCCGAGCCAGTGGATCGCGCACCTGTGGCTGAAGCCCGGCGAGCTGGCCGCCGTACCGAAGGGCGCAGTGCGCGACACCTACGGCGAGACCAACAACAAGACCCTCGTCTACTGACGAAGCCCGGCGGGGCGTCAGTCGGAGCCCGTGACCTGCGCGAACTCCGAGAACCGGATGACCGCGTCAGCCACCGCGGCAGCTTTGCCCTCCGCGCGGTGCGCAGCCATCGACGGATCGTCGACCGTGGCGGTCAGCCGCTCACGCAGGTGGGGCAGTTGTTCGCCCAACAGCACGCGGATCAGCCCCGAGTCGAGGGACAAGCGGTGCCGCTCGGCGTACCCCTCCGCGGCGCCGTACAGGTACGCCGCGAGGTGTGCGTCACCATCGAATGCGAGCGCGGCCAGCCCAGCGAGTCCCTGGCACACCTGGGCGTGCGCACTCAGCTCCACCGAAGCCTCAATCGCCTCGATCAGGATTCGGCCACCCTCGGTGAGGTCGAGCAGCGGTCCGAGGACCAGCTGTGTGCGCGCGACCTCGAAGTTGTCCGCGATGTCTCGGTAGACGGCAACCGCGTCCCGATACTCCTCTCGAGCGGCCGCAACGTCGCCCTGCATGGAGGCTGCCAGAGCGATACCGCGGCGAAGCGACGCGACTTGCTTGAGATCCTCGGCTGTCTGCAGCGCGGCGTTGTACGCCGCCGCCGCTGCCTCCGGCCGTCCCGAGATGATGCCGAGATCACCGAGTAGATGCCACCCGCACGCGTGGAACTCCGAGCCAACCGAGTCGCCGAGCGCGATGAGCGCGGTCGCATCCGCGCGCACCGCGTCCGTGTCGATCGTCTGCCGAACCACGTTGATCAGGCCGCGCGCATAGAGGGCCCACCCGAACAGCTCGGTCGGCTCGTCACCGAGCTCGATTGCGCGAGTGAGAAGCTCGATCGCGCCTTCCCACTTGGAATGCAGGAATGCTGCGCGCCCATACCGGGCCGCCAGTACCAGGGCACGGTCGCGCTCGCCGACCTCGACAGCCGTGTCGAACGCAGCCCGCAGATCTTCCTCGAGCTCGTCCACTGACGCGACTCGCTCGACCGACAGCGGGAGGCTGTCCGGCCGGTAAGGCGCGCCCGATGTAGCCGAGACGACGTAGTCGAGATGCAAACGCTTCGCGGCCGCCAGCTCGCCTGCTGCCTCGAGCTGATGGCGCGCGAACGCCCGTACCGTGACGAGCATTCGGTAGCGCACCTCGGGGCCAGAGCTCTCGAGGCCCAGCAGGCTCTTGTTCACGAGTGAGCCGACGGCATCCACGGGGTCGGTGGAACCGGCGAGTCGACCACCCGCCACGTGCTCGGCGGCCGCGATTGAGAACGGCGCGGCGAACACTGACAAGAACCTGAACGCGGCGCGCTCGTCATCATCGAGAAGCTCATAGCTCCACTGGAGTGTCGCCAGAAGCGTCTTGTGTGCCTCGCGACCGCCACGAAGATCGGTCTTGAGCAGCTTGAATCGCTCGGTGAGCCGTTCGGCAAGGTCGCCGAGGCTCAGATGCGCAGCCCGCGCGGCAGCGAGCTCCAACGCCAGCGGGAGCCCATCCAGCTCGACGCAGATCGAACGCACGGCCGCAGCATTTCGGCGATCCAGCACGAAGCCGGGACGAGCTGCAGCGACACGCGCAACCAGAAGCTGAACCGATTCGTAGCCCAGCAGGGACTGAGGATCGTCCGGGACTTCGGGAGGCGGAAGCGTCAGGGGGTCCAGCCGCCAGATCGCCTCACCGGGCACGTGCAGTGGCTCACGACTGGTGGCGAGCACCCGCAGCGATGCGCATCGCCCGAGCAGGTCGGCAATGGCATCCGAAGCAGCGGCACTGACGTGCTCACAGTTGTCGATCACCAACATCACCTCGCGGTCGCCGACCCAGCCAGCGACGGCGTCGACCGGCGAGCCGTCCGCTATCTCTTTGATTCCGAGGGCCGCGGCCAAATGGGCGGCGAGCGACGTGGGCGTAGCGAGATTCGCGAGCAGCACCACCCACACTCCTCCAGCGACCCGACTGGCGAGCGTTGCGACGAGTTCGACTGCCAGGCGCGTCTTGCCAACGCCGCCGGGGCCGACAACCGTCACCAAGCGCCGGTCCGAGACCAGCTCGAGAAGCTCGGACACCTCCAGATCACGTCCCACCATGGCGGTGAGGACCTCAGGGAGGTTGTGGGCGCGTTCCGGCCGCGCCCGCACCGGCGGAAACTCATCCGGCAGGCCGTCGATGACCAGCTGACATAGCTCAACCGGATCATCGAAGTCCTTCAGCTGGTACCGGTCGAGACGGCGCAGGGACGTGGCCGACGGCAGGACCACCCCTTCCACGGCGCTCGGTGTCGCCAAGACCTGACCGCCGTGCGCTGCCGCCGATACCCGCGCGGCCTGGTGCACGGCCAGCGCGACGTAATCAGCGCCCGATACCTCCGCGTCACCGCGATGCAGACCAATCCGTACCTTCAACTCGGCCCGATCTGGCCACTGATGCGCGGCAACCAGTCGCTGGATCTCCGCGGCTGCCTTCACAGCACCCACGGCATCTGCGAACGCAGCGAAGACCCCATCGCCCATGGACCGCACCACCACTCCACCGGCGGACGCGATGACGCCGCCGAGCAGACCGTCGTGCTCGGCGATCAGCGTCTTGAACAGCGGACCGAGCCGTTGGTGCAGGCGGGTAGAGCCCTCGATGTCGGTGAACATGAACGTCACCGAGCCTGACGGGAGGCCCTTCACGGCGTAAGTGTGACCCGCCTGTCCACAGACCCGGCCAGATCGGCCGCTCAGGTCGCGCGAGTCCGCCAGCGTGCTCCGGTCAATCAACCTGACCGGAGGTCTGCCCGTGCATCGATCACACTCATTCCTGCTCGCCCCGCTCGCCGCCGCCATCGGCCTGCTCGGCGCGCCCGCGGCGGCAAGCGTCCACGCCACCACCGTCGTGCGCGACAAGTCCGTCTGTCGTCACGCCGGCACCGCGAAGGCTCGCTGCTTCGCGATCCGCGTGGACCAGGTTCGTGGTGGCCGGGTCCGGCATGCGGCCGGGCCCAGCGGCTACGCACCGGCCGATCTGCAGGCCGCCTACGCGCTGCCGTCCGCAACCGCCGGCAACGGCGAGACGGTCGCGATCGTCGACGCGTACGACGACCCCGACGCCGAGCGCGATCTTGCGGTCTACCGCGCGCAGTTCCAGCTGCCGCCCTGCACCACCGACAACGGGTGCTTCACCAAGGTCAGCCAGCGCGGCGGAGCCGATCTGCCCGCCGCGGATCCCGGCTGGGCCGAGGAGATCTCGCTCGACCTCGACATGGTCAGCGCCGTGTGCCCGAACTGCCACATCCTGCTCGTCGAGGCCGATACAGCGTCGATCGCGAACCTCGGCGCCTCGGTCGACGAGGCCGTCGCGCTGGGCGCCGACGCGGTCAGCAACAGCTACGGCGGGCCGGACATGAAAGACGCCTCCTACGGCCGCTACTACCACCACAGTGGTGTCGCGATCACCGCGTCGGCCGGGG
>JAICMG010000094.1 GCA_025929365.1 Frankiaceae bacterium | reverse complement strand
GGCAGCAGTACGTCAAGGACGGCTACACCGGCGACTACGAGGAGTGGCTGGAGGGGACCCTCCGCGGCAACCAGGGCGAGTCGCCGACGCCCTGGTTCTGGATCCGCCACCGCCACGACGTCGTGCTGGCTCGGTGGGCGGCCGTCGTGGGCCCGTCGCGCGTCACCGCGATCGTCATCGACCAGCGAGACCACGACCTCCTGCTTCGTCAGTTCGAAGGACTCCTTGCGCTGCCGGCCGGCTTCCTCGTCGGCAAGCCGCCCGGGAAGCGCAACGCATCGCTGACCTGGCCGGAGGCACAGCTGCTGCGACGCGTGAACGCACACTTCCGGGAGCGGAACCTGCCCGACGACCTGTACTCGGCTGCGGTTCGGTCCGGGATGCTGCCCAAGCTGTCGGATGCCCGTGCCGCGCTGGTCAACCCGACACCGATCATGACCCCACGATGGGCGCTCGAGCGTGCGGCCGAGATCGGTGCCGCGTCGGCCACCGCGATCGAGGCCTTGGGCATCCGCGTGCTCGGCAACCTCGCGTCCCTCGGCGCCGCGCCGGATCCGGCCGAGGGCGTGACGAGCCTGCCGGACGAGCCCTCCGTCGAAGTCGTGACCGCCGCCCAGGCGATCGTCGGCGCACTGGCCGCCACGAAGGGCGAGCGCCCGGTGCCTCCGGCCAGGCAACGATGGCGACGCGGCCGCAAGATCAACCCGCTGCCGGAGTTCTGAGCCCGTCGCCGCAGCCCTTCGCTATGCGGCAGCGCGGCATCCGCAGTCGGGGTGAGCGACCACCGTGCGGCGACGCAGCGCTAGCTCGGCGAGCCCGAGCTCGACCGTCCCGCCGACCAGCGGGGAGGAGGCGGTCGGGTCATCGATCCACGCCAGCAGGTGCATCGCGGCAAGCGATGCCGCCGCGCTCGCGAGCGCCACATCGCACGGCTCCACCGCGCGAGCCTCGCCGACGAGCTGTGCGGCGAGGACGGGCCACACCGGGTCGCGGTCGGCGCGCGCGAGCTCGAGGCACCGTAAGCACGGGCTCTCACCGGGCACGACGAGCGGCCCGATGTGGGCGGTCGTCTCCCGCACCATCACCATCGCGTGCGGGCGGCGCCGGACCCGGCGCAACCACTCGGGCGTGAGCGCCGCGCCGGCCGGAGCGAGCACGACCAGCGCGCGGCCAGCGATCGCGGCTCCGAGGTCGCCGCGACGCGCCGCCTCCGTCCGTACGGCGGCAACGACCGCGTTGGCGGCATCGCCGCGACGGTGATGCACGCCCGGCACCCGCACACCGCCAGGCGCGAGGTCGGCGAGCCGGAGCAGCGAGGGGTCGTCGACCACGACCCGGCCGACCCCGGCAGCGGCGAGCAGAGCGGCCAGGGTGGCACCGACCCGCCCCGCACCCAAGACCTCGACCGTGGTGGCGCGTCGTGCGGCGAGCGCGCGTGCCGCGCCGCCCGGCCCGGGATGGCACAACGACAACGAGAGCTGGTCGGGCACGAGCCGGCCCGGGTTGACGAGCGCGGAAGCGCCGAGCTCGGCGTCGTCGAGGACGCCGGCTTCGCTCAGCAGGCCCACGAGCGCGGCGCCACGCTGCGGAGGCTGACCTCGCCGGCCGGCCTCGGCGAGGGCGACGTCGGTGTCGCGGCTGCCGTCGAGCAGGCTCAGCAACTCGCGGTCGGCCGGACCGACCCCGCTCACCACCACGGCGTGGCGCGGATCGACGCCGAGCTGGAGCGTCGAGGGGTCGCGCCACAAGCGGCGCAGCGCTGGCTTGAGGACGGGCTTCACGGCAGCTCCCTCGCAGAGTGCTCGCTGCGACGCGGCGAGCGCGGGGAGCGTGCCATCTGCGGTGCGGGCGTGCACCAGCGTGTCCACAGGAACCAGAAAGGGCGCCCGGCCAGGTGGCCGAGCGCCCTTCCGACGTACGTGTGGCGGGCTGTGCGCCCTGGAGCTGACGCCTCTATGCCTTGCCCAGGATCCGGTTCACCTTCGTGCCGCAGACCGGGCACGGACCCTGCGCCATCCGGCGACCCGACTCGCTGGTCCGGATCTCACCTTCGAACTGGCGCTTCTCCTTGCACTTCACGCAATAGCCCTCGTAGGTGTCGGCCATCTCGTCCTCCTCGATCGATCGCCGCCGGCCGGGACCGGCCGAACCTGCCGTCAACGCTACCGTCGCCACGCTCAAAAGCCCGGTATTTGAGCGTGACGCTGCGCGTCCACCTGAGGCAGCGGGCTAGCCTGCGGGTCGGCGCCGGAGTTAGAAACCGAATCGGATTCGGCCGAGTTCGCGCCGGATTCATGCCTGGAGGGGCGATGAGCGCACCACTGCGGGTGGAGCGGCGACCCAGCGGGGTGGCGGTGCTGACGTTCGCGCTCCCCGAGCGTCGCAATGCCATGACCGCCGAGCTCACGGAGGCCTGGACCGCGGCGATCGCCGAGCTACGGGCGGATTCGCAGCTTCGGGCCGTGGTCGTGACCGGCGAGGGCACCGCCTTCTGCTCGGGGGGTGACCTGTCCTGGATCGGAGAGTCGCCCGATCTCACGGTGACGAAGATCCGTGACCGGATGCTGCCGTTCTACCGAGCCTGGCTGGCGATTCGCGACGTCGAGGTGCCGACCATCGCCGCCGTCAACGGCCACGCGATCGGAGCCGGGCTCTGCGTGGCGCTGGCGTGCGACTTGCGCTACGCCGCGTCGCGAGCTTCCCTGTCCGTCCCGTTCACCGCGCTCGGCATGCACTCAGGGATGGCCGCGACATACCTTCTCCCGGCCACCGTCGGGATCGCGACGGCGCGCGAGCTGCTGCTCACCGGCCGTCGCGTGGATGCCGACGAGGCCCTGCGCATCGGTTTGGTGAACGGCGTCGTCGAAGGCGACCCCGCCGGGCCGGGCGGAGTCGCCGAACACGCAATTGCCGTCGCCGAGCAGATCGCCACCAACGGACCGATCGCCGTACGCCTGACCGTGGCGGGGCTTCGCAACGGGACGCCGCGCAGCTTGGACGACGCCCTCATGTACGAAGCGCTCGCCCAGCCGGTCACGTTCGCGAGTGAGGACCTCACCGAAGGCCTCGCCGCGGCCAAGGAGCGCCGCGCGCCCAACTTCACGGGCAAGTAGTCCGGACGCACCGGCACATCACGAAGCCCCCGGGTCTCTCGACACGGCCATTCGCCTTCCCCTTGCGAACGTCCGTGCGGTCAACCGCGGGGGCTCCGTTGGACACGACCGTACGGAAGCGCCGGCGCGACCGTCAACGCCCGTTGTCACCAGCCTGTGGAAACCCTTGGGGACGCGGTGGGGACAAGATGGGGTGTCGTTGTGGACGTCGTTGTCCACCGAGTGTGGACACGATGCGGGACGACCCTCGCCACGCCGCGATGACCTGGGACGACGTCGTGCACCGGTTGTGCACACGAAGTTTTTTCATCGCGCGTCGGACCAAACGACGTCGGCGCGGCTCACTAGCGTCGGGCAGATGGACGAGGTCGAGATCCGGCGCAGCGCGCGGCGACGCCGCACGGTTTCCGCGCATCGAGAGGGCGACCGCATCGTGGTGGCGGTCCCGGCCCGGATGACCCGCGCCGAGGAGGCGCGCATGGTCGAGGCGCTCGTTTCCCGCGTGCTCGCCAAAGAGGCCGGCTCGACCCCGACGGACGACGAGCTGACCGAGCGGGCCAACCGGTTGTCGTCGGCGTATCTCGGCGGTCGGGCGGTTCCGGGAAGCGTGCGGTGGGTGGACACGATGAGCTCCCGGTGGGGGTCGTGCACCCCGCTGGACCGCTCGATCCGGCTGTCGCGACGGCTGCGCGGCATGCCGGAGTACGTCGTCGACTACGTCTTGCTGCACGAGCTCACCCACCTGCTCGTGCCGGGCCACGGGCCGGCGTTCTGGGCCGAGCTTGCCGGGTTCGAGCGGCTCGAGCGGGCCCGCGGCTACCTCGAAGGCTTCGACGCCTCTACTCGAGCTCGCTGAGGTCGAGGCTGTCGTCCGGGCCTCGGTCGGCCCAGGCCTGCGGGTCGTCGAGGTCGGCGGAGCCCGGCAGCAGATCGGGATGCGCCCAGACCGCCTCTCGCCCGTCAATCCCCCGCCGGTCACCAAGGGCCTGCCACAGCGTCGCGGCCTCCCGCAGCCGCCGTGGCCGCAGCTCGAGGCCGACGAGCGTGGCGAACGTGCGCTCGGCCGGACCGCCGGTCGCGCGGCGGCGCCGCATCGTCTCCTGCAGGGCTGACAGGCTCGGGAGCGTTGCGCCGGCGGCCGCCGTGACCGTGTCCACCCAGCCCTCGACGAGGGCGAGGGCGGTCTCGAGGCGCTGCAATGCGGCCTGTTGCGCAGGACTCGCCGTCGGGGTGAACAGGCCCTCCCCGATCGCCTGCTGCAACGACTCGGGGTCATTCGGGTCGACACTGCCGGCCAGCTGCTCGAAGCGGCTGGTGTCGATCGTGATGCCCTCCGCGTAGCTGCGGACGGCCGCGAACAGGTGCCCGCGCAGCCACGGCACGTGCTGGAACAGCCGCTGGTGGGCAGCCTCCCGCAGCGCGACGAAGAGCCTGACCTGGTCGGCGGGCACGGACAGGCCGACCCCCAGGGCCCGGACGGACTCGGGCAGCAACGCCGCCACGCCGTCGGGGCCGACCGGCATGCCGATGTCGGTCGAGGACACCACCTCGGTGGCGAGCGTGCCGAGCGCCTGGCCGACCTGCCCGCCGAACATGAGTCCGCCGACCTGCGCCATCACCCCAATGAGCGGTACGGCCATGGTGCGGACTTCCTCGGGCAGCGCCTCGCCCACCGCCGCGCCGACCCGCGCGGCAACCGGTTCGACGAGCTCTGTCCACGCCGGCCTCGTCGCCTCGAGCCAGCGCCGGCGGCTCCACGCCTCAGTCGATCCCACGCCGGACGGAAGCGCCGTCACGGGGTCGAGCCAGACGTCGGCAAGACGCACGGCGTCGGCGACCTCGGCGCTGTCCGCCGCCGTCGTCCCGGCGTCAGCGCCGATGACGGCCATCGCCGCCTGCCGCGCCACCTGCCAGTTGACCGGCCCGGACTCACCCGACATCAGGTCGCCGAGCTGATGGAGCATCGCGCCGAGGTCAGGGTTCGCACCCAGGCCGAACGGATCGCCGGGTTTGGCCGGATCGTTGTCACCGCTGGGGCCGAACCCGAACGGGGGGGAAGTCATGTCCCCCACGGTAGGGGCGAAGATGAACCCATGGCTGAAGGTGGGGCCCGGGTTCGCCGAGGGCGAAGTCCGAGCACCATTGCCGTCACGGGCTCGGCGGGGCCGATCGGGGCGGCGCTGGTCGAGCGGCTGCACCAACACCCCGCCGAACCGGTGGTCGTCGAGATCGAAGCCGTCTCGCCCAAGCTCGCCGACGAGCTGGCCGGCGCGGACGCCGTCGTCCATCTCGCGGTCGATCGTTCAACGACGACCGCCCCTGAGCAACGCCGCCTGACGAACATCGCGGGCACCACCGCGCTGTTCGATGCCGTCGGCAGTGCCGGCGTGCGCCGCGTCGTCCTGCTGACAAGCGCGATGGTGTACGGCGCGGGTGCCTCGAATGACCTTCCGCTCGATGAAGACGCACCGCTGACGACCGATGGGTCCGACGGACTGGTCGGTGACTGGCTTGCCGTCGAACGTCTTGCCGCGGCTCGGCGGACGGTGAGCACCGGGACGCTGGACGTGGTGTCGCTAAGACCCGCCTCGCTCGTCGGCCCGATCGCCGACCACCTCATGCCCGGCATGTTCGAGGCGGTTCGGCTGCTCGCCATCCGAGACGCCCACTGTCTCTGGCAGTTCTGTCACCACGACGACCTGGTCGCTGCCCTCGTCATGGCGGCGACCGGAGGGCTGTCGGGTGCGGTCACCGTCGGCTGCGACGGCTGGCTCGAACGAGAACACGTCGAGGCGATCTCCGGGATGCGCTCGGTCGTGCTCCCCAAGGCCGCGGCTTTCGCCGCCGCGGAGCGGCTGCACCGTATCGGCGCGCTCGCCTCGCCGGCCAGCGACCTCCACTACCTGCTGCATCCGTGGGTCGTCGGCTCGCAGCGACTGAGGGCGGGCGGATGGTCGCCGCGCTGGACGAACGAGGCGGCGCTGGAAGATCACCTCGAACGGCTCGGAGACCGTGCCGGTCGCACCCTCGGCATCGTTGACCGGAAGTACGCGACCCGGGCAGCCGCCGGGGCCGGCGCAACCCTTGCAGTTATTGGATCTTTGGCCCTTGCGCGCAGTCGAGCGCGACGCCGTTGACGACCGATACGCGGCGGCAACCCGCCGCGCATCGGCATGGGGACAACCGTCCCAAACCCCCTACACTGGCGCCATGGGCGTGCTCGCGTGGCTCGGAGCGCCGGCTGTCGCAACCCTCATCGCGATCGTGTGGGTGAACTGGGCGGCGCGACCTCGCGGCCCGGTCGAGACCGAGGAGTCGCTCGCGGAACGAGAGCGGTTCAAGGCGGCCTTCACCCGCCCGGTCACGTTGGTCGAGCCGCAGCCGCATCAGCGCGCTGACCGACCGGCCACTCACGGCCAAACCCGGCGCGCTTCCTAGCCGCTGAACCCGCTCAGCTTGAGTTGAGCGCCGCGCCCCAGAATGATCGGGCCTCAACCGGCCCCCGTCGGGTGCCGACATGGGAAGCAGGGCTGGAATGACCCTGCCCGCGAGCAGAGGGATCGTCGATGGAGCACGTGGTCTTCTACCAGTCCGCGCAGGGCACGCCTGCCTTTCGGCGGGTGGCCTCGCTGGACGACGCGGTCAGCTTCGCCGAGCACCTGCGCAACGTCGAGAACATCACCGACTTCTCGGTGTACTCACTCGCTCCGGTCACGCTGAGCCTGCGTGCGTACTACCACGTCGAGGTCTCGGGCAACGGGACCGCCGCGGCCGCCCCCGCGGGCACGCCGACGCAGGCAGACCCGGCCCCGACGTCCTACCCGTCGTACCTCGATGCCGCCCCGGCGGTAGCTGTCGACGCCCCGCTTCCCGAGGCCACGGCGCCCGCCGCGGCGAGCCCAACGCCCTCGCTGTCGTTCACCGCACTCGAAGAAGCCTCCACACCGGTCGAGCAGATGCCGCCGCCCGCGAGCGTTCCGTTTGCCGCCGCCCCGCTGCCTCCAGCGGCTGATTCGGCAGCGGTCGAAGCGTTCGTCAAGAGCGAGCCGGCCGCACTTCCGCCGCCCGCCGAGGCAAACGCCGAAGACTCGACCGAGCACGCCCCGGTCGACCCCAACGTCGTCGACCCGACAACTGAAGAGGTCGTGCCGGTCCCGCCGGGCCGTCGCAGCATGGGCTTTTTCGCGCGCTCCTGATCGATCGGCTCGGGCCCACCACGACGCTGACGGAAGCGTCGATACGCTCTGACCTGACATGAGCCGCCGCACCGTGACATTTGGTGTCGCGATCGTTCTGTTCGTCGGCCTGCTCATCACGGCGGTACGCATCCCCGTCCCGTACGTGGTGCTCGCGCCGGGCCCTGTCACCGACACCCTCGGCACGATTCCCCGGGGCGAAGCAACAGATGGAAGCGCCGGCGGGCCCGTGATCCGCATCTCCGGCGCGAAGGTGGAGCGGACGAGTGGTCACCTGTACCTCACAACGGTGGGAGTGCTTCCGGGCAGCTGCAGTGCACATCTCCAGCTCGTCGACGCCATCAAGGCGTGGTTCAGCTCGACCAAGACGGTCGAACCACACCAGGTCCAGTGCCCGCCCGGCGAGAGCAGTCAGGTGGTACAGCAACACGGGATCGACGAGATGGCGCAGTCACAGAACGACGCGGTGTACGCCGCCCTTACCGAGCTCGGGTACAAGTCCACGGGCAGCCGGGTCTTCATCGAAGCCGTGGCACCTCGCGTACCGGCCGCATCCGTCCTCCGCGAAGGTGACGAAGTCGTGTCGGCCAACGGCACCCGCATCGCGCGACCGCGGCAGCTGCTGGACATCGTCCAGGCGGTCAAGCCCGGCTCCGTTGTCTCGCTCGTTGTCAAGCGCGGCGCCGTCCACCGCCCGTACCGCGTGCGAACGACGAGGGGGCCGGACGGCAAAGCCCGACTAGGTGTGTCCGTCGCGAGCCGGCCCACGTTCAACGGCATCAACGTGACGATCGGCATCGACCCCACCGCCATCCAAGGCCCGAGCGCCGGCACCGCACTCGCCCTCGGCATCATCGACAAGCTCACACCCGGTGGCATCACCGGTGGCCGCACGATCGCCGGGACCGGCACGATCGACCGGGCGGGCAAAGTAGGACCAATCGGTGGAATTCAACAGAAAGTGGCCGCCGCGGTTGAGGCCGGCGCAACAGTGTTCTTCGCGCCGGCCAGTGAGTGCAGGGACGCCAAAGCCGCGGCACCATCGTCGCTCACGTTGGTCAGCGTGACGACGCTGCACGGCGCGGTCCAAGCCCTCGAGGCCATCAAGTCGGGCAGCAGCGCGTTTCCCCGCTGCTAGCCCGTACCTACCTCTACGCTCCCAAGAATGGCGCCCGCCGTTCCGTTCGCGCTGCTCGGCGTAGTCCAGCTGGCAGCCGTCGCGGTCTGGCTGGGCTTCGCGGCCGCATGCTGCTTTCCAGGACTGGTACGGCGCACCACACCTGTCGTCGTCGTCGCGTCGGTCGCGATGGCGGCCGCTGATGCGCTGACGGCACTTCATCTCGACGTCGGATCGTCCGACGGCATCGCGTTGCTTCGTCTCGTCGCGCTCTCACTCATCCTGGTCGGACTGGCCGACGGTGCACCGCAGCGTCCGCCGGTCGCGCTTCCCGCGATCACCGCGCCCCTTGGTGCGAGCACCTCACTGGCTGTCGCCGGCGGCACCGTCGGCATCGTGGCCGCAGCCGCCGCCCTCGCCCGCGGCTGGCGGGCGGACCGCCGGGTCGGTGCCTGGGTGGCCGCCGGCATCGGACTCACCGCCGTCGCCGCGGCACTCGCAGAGAAGAGCGGCGAGAGCACCACCTACGCACTCGCGCAGCTGTCCGCCAGGGGTGCGGCGTGCATCGCACTGATCGCAGCGATCGCGCTGGTCGCACGGACGAGCCTGCTGGGCAAGGTGGTGAGCGCGATCGTCGCGGGCGTCGTGGCGATGGCGGTCGGCGCGGTTGCGGTGGTCGGCATCGGCGTCGCAAGTGAGGTGCAGCACGACCAGGCACAGCGGTTGGCCTCAGTCGCAGGTGCGCAGCTGCAGTCGTTCCAGGCGCTCGAGGCGCGGGCCGCTCTGCTTGCGACCGTGGTGGCCGTCGAGTGTCCGGGCAAGGCATGCATCTACGGCCTGCAGCGATTCTCGGAGGACCCCAGCTACTTCGCCGCGATCTACCAGCCCGGGTCTGGCGTGAAGCTCATCGCACCCAACAAGCACGCGCTCAACAACGCCGCATTGCTTCAGCTCGCCGGCAGCCAGGTCGTGAGCAGCTCGCTGCATCTCGGCCGGACGTTCCAAACGCCGTCGTCCGGACCGATCCTGCTGCCGGGAGCGCCCGCGCGGCTGGCGATCGTTGCCGCCGTACCAGCGACGAGCAGCGCGCAGGTGAAGGCGAAGGTCGCGGGCGTCTACGGGATCGGTCTGGTCGACAACTACCTCGAGACCGTCCAGCAGCAGATCGGCTACGACGTCTCGATCATCTTCGACAACTTCGTGCTCGCGAGCAGTCTTGCCTCGCCCGAGCGGGCGCAGGTCATCAGTGAGGCCAAGGCCGCGGGGATCGACAACCAGGGTCCGAGCACCGACTCATTCGTTCCGGCACAGGGCACCGCGCCGAGCACCGAGTTCGTCCCGATCACTGCGGCCGGCAACGACAACACCCGGCTGGCAACGCTTGCGGTCAGCCAGTCCGCGAGCACCGCCCTGGCGGCACAACGCAGCGTGCTGCGCCGACTCGTCCTCACCGCGCTCGCGGTGCTCGTCACCGTTGCGATCTACGCCTTCCTCATGGCACAGCGGATCGCCGACCCGGTCCGGCGGCTCACTGTCGCGGCGGGCCGGATTCGCGCCGGTGACCTCGAGAGCGAAGTGGCGATCGAAGGCAGCGATGAGGTCGGCGAGCTGGCCCGGGCGTTCGACGCGATGACGACGTCACTTCGCACCCTCACCGGGGATCTGCGCGCGTCCGCGGTAGAAGAGGCGCGGCTTCGCGGGCGACTCGAGACAGTGGTGTCGTCGATGACGGACGGGCTGCTGACGACGGACCGCCAGGGCGTCGTGGTGGCGGCCAACCCGATGGCCCTCGAGCTGCTCGGTCGCCGCGAGTCCCAGATCGTCGGCCACATCCTGACCAACGTCGTTGACGTCCGCGGTGCCGATGGCGCTGCACTGCTGACGCGTGGCGAGACGCCGCTCGTCGTCGACGCGACGCTGAACCGTCCCGACGGTGAGCAGATCCCGGTGCGCCTCGCCCGCTCGCCGCTCGCCGACCAGCGCGGCGAGGTCGTCGTGCTCTCCGACCGGACCCGCGAACGCGAGGTCGAGCGGCTGAAGACAGAGTTCCTCTCCACGGTGAGCCACGAGCTCAGGACGCCACTCACGCCGATCCGGGGTTACGCCGAGATGTTGTCGCGGCGACCGGACCTTCCGAAGGAGCGGGTGCAGAGCTTCGTCGCGGAGATCCTGGCCGGCACCGCCCGCATGAGCCGCGCCGTCGAGCTGCTGGTCGACGTCGCGGCGCTCGATGCCGGCCGCGTCTCGCCGCAGCAGGACCGGATTGCCGTCGAGAAGCTCGTCGATGAGCGGCTCGCTGCCTGGCGAGCCAGATACCCCGAGCGGGCCGACGACCTTCACCGCCGGGTCGCGACGAGGCTGCCGTCCATCGAGGTGGACGCGAGCTGGCTGAGCAAGGCGCTCGACGAGCTGGCCGACAACGCGGTCAAGTACACCGATCCCGGCACCTCGATCACGCTCGCCGCATCACGCGGGAGCAACGGGGCGGTCAGCATCGCGGTGCGTGACGCGGGCCAGGGCATCGACACCGAGCGGCTCGCCGAGCTGCTCGGAGACTTCTCCCAAGCGGACTCCTCGGACACCCGCAACGTCGGCGGCATGGGCCTCGGGCTCGGCTTCGTCACCAGGGTCGCCGACGCGCTCGGCCTGACCCTCGAGGTCAGCTCGGAGCCCGGGAAGGGCTCGGAGTTCGCCATCGAGGTCCCGGTCGCCGAACGGTAGCCGCGGCCTGTCTCACAGGCGGCTTCGGCGACACTCCGTACGCTTCAGGCGTGACCTTCAGCATGCCGCGGCGACCACCACGGCCCCAGCTACCTGTGATCACCACTCGGATCCGCATCGTCATCGCGGCGGTGATCGCGCTCATCGTCCTGGTGGTGCTGTGGTCGGTCTTCGTCTCCCAGTACACGAACCTGCTGTGGTTCCGGTCGGTCGGCTTCTCCTCCGTCTTCAGCCGCCGCCTCGTCACCCAGATCGTGCTGTTCTTCCTCTTCGGCAGCGTCATGGGCATCGTCGTCGCCGCGAACATCGCGATCGCCTACCGGCTCCGGCCGAAGTCAACGCCGATGTCGGCCGAGCAACAGTCGCTCGATCGGTATCGCCAGCTGATCCATCCGCTACGCGTCTTCGCGCTCGCCGCGGTAGCTCTGATCATCGCGATCATCAGCGGTGTCGTCGCCTCGGGGCGCTGGCAGACCTGGCTCTTGTGGCGAAACGGGACGTCGTTCCACCACAAGGACCCCCAGTTCGGGCGCGACGTCTCGTACTTCGCCTTCACGTACCCGATGCAGCGGTTCGTCCTCGGCATGTTGTTCGCCATGGTGGCGGTCTCACTGGTCGCCGTACTTGTCACCGCATATCTCTACGGATCGTTGCGGATCCAGACTCCAGGACCGAAGTGGACCCCGGCCGGCCGGGTGCACGTGTCGGTGCTCCTCGGAGTGTTCGTCCTGCTCAAGGCGATGGCCTACTGGCTCGACCGGTACGGCCTTGCATTCTCGGGCCGCGGGAGTGTCACGGGGCCGTCCTACACCGACGTCCATGCCGTGTTGCCGGCCAAGACGATTCTCGTGTTCGTCGCGATCATCTGCGCCCTGCTGTTCTTCGCGAACATCCGCACTCGCAACTGGATGCTGCCGGCAGTCGCGTTCGGGCTGATGGTGGTGTCCGCGCTCGTGATCGGCGGGGCCTACCCGGCGATCGTCCAGCAGTTCAAGGTCAAGCCGAGTGCACAAGATCTCGAAGCCAAGTACATCGGGCGCAACATCAGCCAGACGCAGGTCGCCTACGGCATCGGCACCCTCGGCACCGCCGCCAACGTCACGACGACGCAGTACCCGGGGATCTCGGCGTTGAGCCCCGCGCAGCAGCGCAAGGCCGTCGCAAGGGACGCTCAGCTACGGGTCCTCGATCCCAACGTCGTGTCGCAGACCTTCGAACAGCTCCAGCAACAGCGCTCCTTCTACGCGTTCGAGGACTCCCTCGACGTGGACCGCTACCAGCTCACCAAGTCCGG
>JAICMG010000020.1 GCA_025929365.1 Frankiaceae bacterium | reverse complement strand
GCGATCGTCGTGGTCGGGCTGTTGGTGGCGACGCTTCATCACCCGCAGATCGGGATGTGGATCGTCTGCGCGGCTCTGGCCGGCGGCGCAGTGCTGCGGCTGTTGCTTCGCGAGCGCGACGCAGGGTCGCTCGTGGTGCGGATCCGGCGACTCGACGTCGCCGTCCTGGCCGGTCTCGCGATAGCGCTCGGCGTGCTCGCAGCGGTCACCCCGTTCCCGAGTGGCAAGGGCTGACCGCGCCCGCCGGGGGGCTGGGCGACTGCACTAACCTCGTTTCGGGCCGGACAACCCGTGCCCGCCTACAGCAGGAGCTTGAATGACCACCCACGAGGTGACCCTGATTCCCGGTGACGGGACCGGTCCCGAGCTCACCGAGGCAACCCGCCGGGTGCTCGAAGCGGCCGCCGCGACGGCTGGCTCGTCGTTCGTCTGGGACACCCAGGAAGCCGGCGTCGACATCATGGAGACGGCGGGCACACCGCTGCCGGACGCCACGCTCGAGTCGGTACGACGTACCGGGCTCGCCATCAAGGGCCCGATCACAACGCCCATCGGCACCGGTTTCCGCTCGGTCAACGTGGCACTGCGCTACGAGCTCGACCTCTACGCCTGCGTCCGCCCGTGCAAGAGCTACCAGGGCATGCGGACGCGCTTCGACCACGTCGACGTCGTCATCGTCCGCGAGAACACCGAGGATCTCTACGCCGGCATCGAGTACGAGGCTCACACGCCAGATGCCGACAAGGTCATCGAGTTCCTCAACGGCCTGCAGGACAAGCAGATCCGGGCCGGGTCGGGCCTGTCGATCAAGCCGATGAGCGAGTTCGGCTCCGAGCGCATCATCCGCTACGCGTTCGAGTACGCCCGAAGCAACGGGCGCAAGCGGGTTCACTGCGTCACGAAGTCCAACATCATGAAATACACCGACGGCCTGTTCCTGGCGGTGTTCCGCGAGGTCGCGAAGGACTACCCGGACATCGAGCCGTGGGAGAACCTCGTCGATGCGACCTGCATGGGCCTGATTCAGCGCCCCGAAGAGTGGGACGTGCTCGTCCTGCCGAACCTGTACGGCGACATCCTGTCCGATCTCACGGCCGGCATGGTGGGCGGTCTCGGGGTGGCGCCTGGCGCGAACATCGGCACGAACGCCGCGGTCTTCGAGGCCACCCACGGGTCGGCGCCGAAGTACAAGGGCCAGAACAAGGTGAACCCCACCGCGATGATCCTTTCCGGTCAGATGATGCTGCGTCACATCAACGAGACGGCTGCCGCTGACAACCTGGAGCGCGCCGTGTCGGAGGTCATCGCGGAAGGCAAGAGCGTGACCTACGACCTCAAGCCACACCGAGACGACCCCACCGCTGTGGGGACCTCGCAATACGCCGACGCGATCATCGAACGTCTGGAAGGAATGAAGTCTTGAGCACGGGCAAGACAGTCACCGTCGTCGGCGCGGGCTTCTACGGATCGACCACCGCACAGCGGCTCGCTGAGTACGACGTCTTCGACACGGTCTACCTGACCGACATCATCGAAGGTCGACCCGAGGGTCTCGCCCTCGACCTGAACCAGTCGCGGCCGATCGAAGGCTTCGAGACGAAGGTCGTCGGTGTGACGACCGGCACCGACGGTTCGGGTTACGAGAAGACCGCGGGCTCCGACATCGTCGTCATCACCGCGGGCCTGCCGCGCAAGCCCGGGATGAGCCGCATGGATCTCATCGAGACCAACGCGAAGATCGTTCGCCAGGTCGCCGAGCAGGTCGCCAAGCACTCGCCGGAGGCGGTCGTCATCGTCGTGTCGAACCCCCTCGACGAGATGACCGCGTTGGCCGCGAACGTCACGGGCTTCCCCAAGCAGCGCGTGATCGGCCAGGCCGGAATGCTCGACACCGCCCGCTTCACGAACTTCGTCGCGGAGGCGGCCGGGGTCGAGGTGGCTGCCGTCACGACGCTCACCCTCGGCTCGCACGGCGACACGATGGTGCCCGTCCCGAGTGCGTGCACCGTCAACGGCAGGCCGCTGTCCGAGGTCCTCGAGGCGGCGACGATCGATGAGCTCGTCGACCGCACCCGCAACGGTGGTGCCGAGGTCGTGGCGCTGCTCAAGACCGGGTCGGCGTTCTACGCCCCCTCGGCCGCGGCGGCACGCATGGCCAAGGCGGTTGCCGAGGACAGCGGGGTCGTGATGCCGGTCTGCACCTGGGTCGACGGGCAGTACGGCATCTCCGGCGTGTATCTCGGCGTCGAGGCCGAGCTCGGCGCGGGCGGCGTCCGTCGGGTGGTGGAGCGCGACCTCTCCGACAGCGAGCGCGCGGGGCTCGTCGAGGCGGCCGAGGCGGTTCGTGCCAAACAGGCTGACGTCGCCAATCTGTAACGGATCGGACGCGCCGTGACCTGGCTCAGCCTTGTCGTGGTCGCGCTGCTGATCCTCGTCGAGGCGGTCTTCGTCGCGAGCGAGATGGCTCTCGTCACCCTCCGTGAGGGTCAGGTCAGCTCCCTCGCCACGCGCGGCAAGCGCGGTGAGCGGCTCGCCACGCTTGTCTCGGATCCGAACCGTTTCCTGTCCGCCGTGCAGATCGGCGTGACGACGACGGCGCTGCTGTCGAGCGCGTTCGGCGCTGTGACGCTGTCGCACTCGCTCGCCGAGGCGTTGCGTGATGCCGGACTCGGCAAGGGCTTCGCCGATGTCCTCGGCTTCCTCGGCGTCACCCTCGTCATCGCGTACGTCACGCTCGTCGTCGGCGAGCTCGCGCCGAAGCGGCTCGCGCTGCAGCGCGCGGCAGGGACGGCCAACGCGGTAGCGCCGGCCATCGACCGTTTCGCCGCGCTCATGCGCCCGGTCATCTGGCTGCTGTCCGCGTCGACCGACGTCGTGGTCCGGCTGCTGGGGGGCGACCCCTCCCTGAACCGCGAGGAGATCACGGAGGGCGAGCTCCGCGACCTGGTCATCGGACACGAGGCGCTGTCCCGCGAGGAGCGCCGGCTCATCGACGAGGTCTTCGAAGCCGGGGATCGCCAGGTTCGCGAGATCATGGTGCCGCGCACGGAGGTCGAGTTCTTCGATGCAGGCTGGTCACTCGCGAAGGCCACCCGCACCGCCCAGGACTCGCCGCACAGCCGCTTTCCCGTCGTGCGCGGTTCGCAGGACGACGTCGTCGGCTTCATCCATGTCCGCGACTTGTTCCGGCCGCCGAGTGGCCAGCGCCGCGGCGTCAAGGTCGGTGACGTCCTCCGCGACGTTCCGATGGTGCCCTCGACGAAGCGCGTCCTCGCCGCGATGTCGGAGATGAGACGCTCGGGCGACCATCTCGCCGTCGTCGTGGACGAGTACGGCGGCACCGCGGGCATCGTCACACTCGAAGACCTGATCGAAGAGCTCGTCGGTGACATCAGAGACGAGTACGACGTCTCCGACGACGAGGCACGGCAGCTTCGTGGTGGTGACATCGAGGTCGAGGGCCTGATGAACCTCGATGACTTCGCCGATGCGGTCGAGGTCACCCTTCCGGACGGACCCTACGAAACCGTTGCCGGAGCCCTCGTGGCAACGCTCGGCCGGTTGCCGAAGGTGGGTGACGCGGTGGAGATCGATGGGGTGCGGCTGAAGGTCACGAAGCTCGATGGCCGGCGTGCAGCGAAGGTACGGGTGACCGTGTTGCGGAAGATGGGCTCATGACGAACCGGCAACGGGTGCTGTCCGGGATCCAGCCGACCGCGGACTCGTTCCATCTCGGCAACTACCTCGGTGCGGTCCGCAACTGGGTGCCGCTGCAGGACAGCCATGACGCCTTCTACTGCGTGGTCGACCTGCACGCGATCACCAATCCCCACGACCCGGCCGCGTTGCGTCGACGGACCCGGGTGGCGGCCGCGCAGCTGCTCGCCGCTGGCCTGGACCCGGATCGTTGCGCGCTGTTCGTGCAGAGTCACGTGCCGCAGCACGCCGAGCTCGCCTGGGTGATGGAGTGCATCACCGGCTTCGGTGAGGCGAGCCGCATGACGCAGTTCAAGGACCGGACGGCCCGGTACGGCAGCGACAAGGTCGGTGTCGGCGTGTTCACCTATCCGATTCTGCAGGCTGCCGACATCCTGTTGTACCAGGCCAACGTCGTGCCGATCGGCGAGGACCAGCGCCAGCACATCGAGCTCACGCGGGACCTGGCGCAGCGGTTCAACAGCCGCTTCGGTGACACCTTCGTCATCCCCGATGCGCTGATCGTGAAAGAGACGGCGAAGATCGTCGACCTCGCCGATCCGGCCGCGAAGATGAGCAAGTCGAGTGAGTCGCAGGCGGGCGTCATCGACATCCTCGAAGAGCCGGCGGCGATCACGAAGAAGATCAAGCGTGCGGTCACCGACACCGGCACCGAGGTCAGATTCGACCCCGCGAAACAACCTGGCGTGAGCAACCTGCTGACGATTCAGTCGACTCTTTCGGGCCGGCAGATCGAGGAGCTCGTCACGTCCTACGCGGGCAAGGGTTACGGCGATCTCAAGAGCGAGGTTGCCGCGGTGGTGGTCGACTACCTGACGCCACTTCGGGAGCGGACCCAGAAGTGGCTGTCCGACGAGGCCGGACTGGACGAGGTCCTGGCGACCGGCGCGGCTCGGGCCCGCGAGGTTGCGGGTGCGACCCTGGCGGCGGCGTACGACGCCGTCGGCTTCTTGCCCGCTCGGCGATGACAGACGTCGGCGAGACCCGCAAGATCGGTGTCGCGGTCGGCATCCCGGAGCCGTTCGGATCCGAGCTGCAGGGCTGGCGTGAGCGCCTCGGAGATCCCAACGCGCTGCGAATCGTCCCGCACGTCACGCTGCTGCCGCCGACCACCGTCGGAACCGGAGCGTTGCCGGAGATCGAGGAGCACCTCCGCCGGGTGGCAGCGAGGTTCCGGCCGTTCGAGATCCGGCTGCGCGGGTCTGCCACGTTCCTTCCGGTGTCATCGGTGGTTTTCGTCCCGCTGGTGCAGGGCATCGCGGAGTGTGAGCAGATGGAGGCTCAGGTGCGGTCGGGCCCGTTGACGCGCCCGCTCGACTACTCCTACCACCCGCACGTCACGGTGGCGCACGACCTTCCGGACGAGGCGCTGTATCGGGCGCTCGGTGAGCTGTCCGGTTATGACGCCCGATTCGAGGTGTGGGGCTTCTCGCTGTTCGAGCAGGGTCCCGACCTCCATTGGCGGCCGCAGCGCGACTTCACGTTCTCCTCCGGAGGACTGCCAGGTCCGACGGAAGAGCGCCACGCGCGCACCGACGAAGGATGGTGAACAAGCCGGACCTCGGAAAGCTGCGGGACCGGGTCGACGCCTATCAGCTGCAGCATCCGTGGCTCGCGTTTCCGGTAGCGGTGTTGCTGAAGTTCGGTGACGACTCCTCGGGCAACCTCGCGGTGGTCATCACCTATTACGCGTTCTTCTCGGTGTTCCCGTTGTTGCTTGCGCTGGCATCAGTGCTGGGCTTCGTGCTCGCCGGCAACCCGACGTTGCAGTCGAAGATCGAGAGCTCCGCAGTGCACACTCTGCCGCTCCTGAAGAACGCGCCGTTGCCCTATCACGGCAGCGTCATCGCGGTCGTGCTGGGCACCGCGCTCGCGCTGTACAGCGGCCTGGGTGTCGCGAAGGCCGCCGAGACCGCATGGAACACCGTGTACTGCGTCGAGCGCGACCAGCGCCCGAACTGGCTGCAGAACAACCTGCGAGCCCTGCGTACCGTCATCGTGGGTGGGCTCGGCTTGGTGCTGACCACCGCGATCGCCGGAACGGTCACGAGTGGCAAGGCGCTTCACATCCCTGTCGGGTGGGGCCTCACCGTTCTCGGCGTGGTCGTGTCGGCGCTGTTCAACACGCTCGTCTTCGTCGTCGTCTTCCGGTGGCTTACGGTGCGCCGGCTGTCGGCGCGTGACGTCCTTCCCGGCGCCGCGCTGGCGGCCGGAGTACTCGCGTTGCTGCAGGCAGTGTCTGCCGCGTTGATCACGCACAAGCTTCGGCACGCATCGGCGACGTACGGCTCGTTCGGAACGGTGATCGTGATGCTGTCGTGGTTCTTCTTGCAGGCGCAGGTGGTGTTGCTCGCCGCGCAGCTGAACGTCGTCAAGCAGGATCGGCTGTGGCCCCGCTCGATCGTTACGCGCTGACGGCGCGAACCTTGTCGGCCTGCGGGCCCTTCTGTCCCTGGGTGACCTCGAACTCGACCCGCTGGCCCTCTTCGAGGGTCTTGTAACCGTCCATCTCGATGGCGCTGTAGTGAACGAAGACGTCACTTCCGCCGTCCACGGCGATGAAGCCGTAGCCCTTTTCGCCGTTGAACCATTTGACCGTGCCTTGCGCCACGACTAACCCCAGGTTTGCTCGATCCTCGCTCCGGTGTGGAGCAGATTGGCGAGGACGATACCCGCCCACGTCCCCACCCGCCACCGGGTCAGATCGGCGGCAGCTTGAGCTTTGACGGACCCCGGCGCGGCAGGATGCGGCGGATCGCGGTCATGCCGGCCGCGAACGCGGTGACCATGACAGCGAGGGTCTCGATCGCTGCGGTGGTCCCGCTGTGGTGGCTCGATGCCGCAACGGTTGTGTTGGCAACGTTCGACGCGTGCGGCGTGACGGGCTGCGGCGGAGGCAGAGGCTGCACGAGCCGGCCGACGGGCGCGACCCTCCCGGTGGCTTTGAAGCCCCAGTTCAGCAGGTCGCGGGCCATCGGCCACCAGATCGGATACGCGTGCATGAGCGACACGACGATCGTCTGTCCGTGGCGAGTGGCGGCGCCGACGTACGTCGCTTGCGCCGCGACGGTGTAGCCGTTCTTCCCGCCGATGTCGCCGCGGTAGGTGGTGAGGAGGTTGTTGTGGCTCTGGATCTGGAAGTGCTTGTGGTGCTTCGCGGGGATCTCGGTGCTGACCTGAGTGATGTAGTGCCGGAACGCGGGCATCTGGAAGTCTGCTTGCGCGATCAGCGCCAGGTCGTACGCCGAGGTCGTCTCACCCGGACCGTCCAGACCGCTCGGGGTGTCGGCGTGAGTGTCGTTCGCCTGCAGCACGTGCGCCTCTTCGTTCATCGCACGCAAGGTCTCCTTGACGCCGCCGTAGGCTTCCGCGAGCGCCTCCGCCGCATCGTTCGCACTCATCTCGAGCATGCATTGGAACAGCGTCGAGATCGGGTAGAGCATCCCGACGGTCAGCCCGGCCTTCGTCCCGTCGACGACCTCGTCGTGGTAGGAGATCCGGGCCATTGCACCCGGGTCCAGCCGCGGAATCAGCGTCGCCGCTGTCAACATCTTGAGCGTGCTGGCCGGCAGGAACCTCTCGTGCGGAGCCTTCGCCGCGAGGACCTGCCCCGTCGTCAGGTTCGCGACGAGCCAGGACGCGGCGGGCAGCCGTGACGGCGTGGGCAGCGCGGGTGCGCCGGGAAGCGGCCGCACGACCACGCCGGTGGTGGCGAGCAAGGCGCCGCCTATCGGCTGGGCGGGCTCAGTCGTGCCTGCGCGCACGCGAGCGGGCGCGCCCGCGGCAACGCTCAGCGGAGCGGACAGGGCGAGCAGCATCAGCGCGGCGAATCCGGCCGCGAGGCGGCGTGGCATTGCGGAACACGGTATCGGGTGCCCGGGTGATTCGAGCCGCTGGTGGTGTGGTGTCGCGCCGATTTGGTCATGAAGGGCTTGTGGATATCCCGTTCAGCCCCTCGCCGGTCTCGAGCCTCGGCGTCGAGTGGGAGCTCGAGCTGGTCGACCTGGCCACGGGCGAGCTCACCGGCGCCGCCTCCGAGATCCTCGCCGAGATCGGCGGCGGTGCGGAACACCCCAAGGCCAAGCATGAGCTGTTCGAGTCGTGCATCGAGATCATCACCGGCGTGTGCGGGACCGTCGACGAGGCGGTCCAGGACCTGCGGGCCACCCTCGCCGAGGTGACGGCAGCGGCCGCGCGTCGCGGCATCGGCGTGATGTCGTCAGGCACCCATCCCATGAGCGAGTGGTCGGCGCAGCAGGTGAGTCCCAGTCCCCGTTACGAGAAGCTCATCGAGCAGATGCAGTGGCTGGCCCGGCGGTTGCAGATCTTCGGGGTGCACGTCCACGTCGGCGTGCGCTCCCCCGAGAAGGCGATCCCGATCGTCAATGCGCTCACTGCCTACATCCCGCACTTTCTCGCGCTGTCGGCCTCGTCGCCGTACTGGGTCGGGGATGACACCGGACTGGCCTCGGCGCGCAGCAAGGTGTTCGAAGGCCTGCCGACAGCGGGCATTCCCTACCAGCTGTCGGGATGGGATGACTTCGAAGAGTTCATGTCGACCCTCATCTGTGCGAAGACGATCAGCTCGGTGCGCGAGGTGTGGTGGGACGTCCGGCCGCATCCGCAGTTCGGCACGGTCGAGCTGCGCATCTGCGACGGCCTGCCGACCATGTACGAGATCTCGTGGGCGGCCGCCCTCTCGCAGTGCCTGGTCGAGATGCTGAACGGACAGCTCGATCGCGGCTACACCCTGCCGGTGCCGAAAGGCTGGACCGTCCGGGAGAACAAGTGGCGGGCGGCGCGCTACGGAATCGACGCCGAGGTGATCGTCGCCGACAACGGCAGCACGCGTCCGCTTCGCGAGATGCTGATGGAACTGGTCGACGAGCTCGTGCCGATAGGCGAGCGCCTCGACTGCGCGAAGGAGCTGCTGCGCATCAAGGACGTGCTCGAGGTCGGACCTAGCTACCTACGGCAACGCGCCTGTGCAGCGGCAGCCGGAGGTGACATGCGTGCTGTCGTGTCGGGGCTGCTCGAGGAGATGCGCCAGGAGGCGCCGGCCGGCCTCGCGCTATGAACGGCGGCGCCACGCTGTGTGACGACGAGCAACGGCTGATCGAGCTGCGGCGTGACATCCACGCCCACCCCGAGCTCGGCCGCGACGAGTTTCGGACCACGCAGCTCGTCGGCGACCATCTCACCGACGCGGGCCTCCAGCCGCGGGTGCTCCCGGCGGGAACCGGTCTGCTGTGCGACGTGGGCCCAGAGCCGCCCGAGGTCGCATTGCGGGCCGACCTCGACGCCTTGCCGATCACGGACACCAAGGACGTGGACTATCGATCCACCGTTGACGGTGTTGCGCACGCATGCGGTCACGACGTGCACACGACGGTGGTGCTGGGCGCAGGACTCGTCCTCAGCGGGCTCGCCTCGCGCGGCCAGCTCTCGCATGGCGTGCGACTGGTCTTCCAACCAGCCGAAGAAGTGATCCCTGGGGGCGCGCTCGACGTGATCGGCGCCGGGGGGATCGAGGGAATCCGGCGGATGTACGCCGTGCACTGCGATCCGTCGGCCGATGTCGGCACTGTCGGGCTCAGGAGCGGACCCGTGACTGCGGCGAGTGATCTGCTCGAGGTCCGGCTTTCCGGTCCGGGCGGGCACACCGCTCGGCCTCACCTGTCCGCCGATCTCATCGCGGCCCTCGGTGCATTGATCACGGACACGCCAGGGCTGCTCGCACGCCGGGCGGACCCGCGCTCCGGGACCACGATGGTCTGGGGGCAGGTCAATGCCGGAACGGTCGCCAACGTGATTCCTCGCGCCGGCACGCTGAGGGGCACCTTGCGCACGCTGTCACGCGAGACCTGGAACGCGCTGCCCCCGCTGGTCGACGACGTCGTGCGCGCCGTCGTTGCGCCGTACGGCGTGGGGGTCGAGATCTCCCACGTCCGCGGAGTGCCGCCGGTGGACAACGACCCTGAATGCATCGCGTCGCTCGCTGCCGCGGCGGCGGCGATTCCCGGTGGGCTGGTCGCCGACACTGCGCAGAGCCTCGGCGGTGAGGACTTCGGGTGGTACCTCGACCGGGTGTTCGGCGCGCTCGCCCGGCTCGGGGTCCGGACGCCCGGAAGCACGACCCTGTATGACCTGCACCAGTCGAGCTTCGACGTGGACGAGCGGTGCATCGGCGTGGGGGTGGCTCTTCTCACGGGCGTGGCGCTCACCGGTGGCGGCTAGCGGTCGACCAGGCCGTCCTCTCCCAGCGCAGGGCGCTCGCCGATGCGGACCGCGGTCAGCAACGCAGTGGCACACAGCCGGTCGCCGTTGCCGGCGTCCGTGAGGTGGACCTCGACGACCGCGTCCCGCTTGCCGACGCGCACCGGGATGCCTCGTGCCACCGCGGGGCCGACGCGTACCGGTGCGGTGAAGCTGATCGTCAGCGACTGTGTCGCGACGAGGCCGTTGAGCGCGCGGGCGGCGGCGGTGGCGCCTGCGGTGTCGATGAGAGTTGCCACCAACCCGCCTTCGAGCGAGCCGGCCGGTCCTTTGAGCTCGTCGCGAACCTCGCCTGCCACCGTGGCCGAGCCGTCGGCCGGCGGGTTGTCCAGGTCGTCGAGGTAGTACATCCCCAGGTGGCGCTGCAGCGGGGTGTGACCGACCCGTGGCTCGTCATTCACCTAGTGATCTTCGCCTACCGAGCGGCACGGCCGCGCCCGGAGCTCAGCGACGTAGTCGTCGGGGGCGCCGGCTCGTTCGGCAGCGTCCGCCATCACGCCGAGATAGCGCGCCGACGGCAGGCCGCCTTCGTAACCGGCGAGGACGTAGAGCCAGGCGAGCTGCACACCGTCGAGGGTCTGCACCCTGACTCGGATCTTGCGGTACAGGCCGGTGGCGGCGAACTCGATCTCGTCGAGCGTCGCCTCGTCGTAGGTCTCGATGTCGTAGAGCATCACGAAGACGCGGGAGGCCGGGTGCTCGACAACGGTGGCGAGTGCCCCCTCCCACCCCAGCTCCTCGCCACCGAAGGTCAGCCGCCAGCCCTCGAGCCAGCCCTGGCCACGGCAGGGGGAGTGGGGGCAGCGCTCGTGCATCTGCGCCGGGTCGAGGTTGGACCCGTACGCCGCGTACACCGCCACGACAGTGACGGTACGGCTCGACGGGAAGAATGGGCGGCGTGACGCGCATCGCGATTCTCGGCGGCGGACCCGGTGGCTATGAAGCGGCGCTGGTCGCTGCCCAGCTCGGTGCCGAGGTGGTGATCGTCGAGCGCGACGGCGTCGGCGGGGCGTGCGTGCTCGCCGACTGCGTTCCCTCGAAGACGCTGATCGCGACGAGTGAGTCCATTGCCGCGCTGGAAGGCATCGAGGCCCTCGGCGTCCGGTCGCGCGCGGGAGGTGCGGCGACGGAGCACGTCGAGGTCGACGCGCCCACCGTCTACAGCCGGGTCAAGACGCTCGCCGCCGCGCAGTCGGCGGACATCACTCACCGCATGCTCGGTGAGGGAGTGCAGATCCGGCAAGGCACGGCGCGCTTCGTCGGTCCGGGCCGCATCGAGGTGGTGAGCACCGGTGGCAGCGAGGAGCTTGCGGCTGACGTGATCCTGATCGCCACCGGTGCGTCACCGCGCGTGCTGCCGGGCGCGGAGCCGGATGGCGAGCGCATTCTCAACTGGCAGCAGGTGTACGACCTGCCCGCGTTGCCCGAGCACCTCGTCGTCGTGGGGTCCGGGGTGACCGGCGCGGAGTTCGCGAGCGCGTACCTCGCGTTGGGCAGCCAGGTGACGCTGGTGTCCAGCCGCGACCGGGTCATGCCGAGCGAGGACGCCGATGCGGCACTTCTCATCGAGGAGGTGTTCACCCGGCGGGGCATGCAGATCATGAAGCAGGCTCGTGCGGCCGCGGTGCGTCGTTCCGGTGGCGGCGTCGAGGTCGAGCTTCGGGACGGCCGCACCGTGCGCGGATCACACTGCCTCGTCACGGTCGGGTCCGTGCCCAACACCGCCGATCTCGCGCTCGACCGGGTCGGAGTGGCGACCGACGATGCGGGCTACGTCAAGGTCGATCGCGTGTCGCGCACCAACGTGCAGGGCGTCTACGCGGCCGGCGACTGCACCGGCCTCCTCCTGCTGGCGTCGGTTGCGGCGATGCAAGGTCGTACGGCGATGTGGCACGCGCTGGGCGACGCGGTGCTCCCGCTTCGCCTCGCGACGGTCTCCGCGAACGTCTTCACCGATCCCGAGATCGCCACAGTGGGCCTGCCTGCTGTCGAGGCCGCTGCCGACCGATCCGGCTTCCGCGAGGTGAAGCTGCCGCTCGCGACGAACGCGCGCGCCAAGATGCAGGGCATCCAGGACGGCTTCGTGAAGCTGTTCTGCCGTCCCGGCACCGGCATCGTTCTCGGCGGGGTAGTGGTCGCTCCGCGCGCCAGCGAGCTCATCCTGCCGGTCTCCCTCGCCGTGCAGCAGGGGCTCACCGTCGACCAGCTCGCCCACACCTTCACGATCTACCCGTCGATCAGCGGCAGCATCACCGAGGCGGCGCGCCGACTGCACCTGTCAGTCCAGGACTGACGCTGCTTCGGGTCTAGGCGGCGCGCGTCGTCATCTCACCGGGCATCGCCGGGCTCAGCGGATCGAGTCGCCACACGGTCCATCCGTTGACCACGGACAGCTCGGTGATCGTGTGGTCCGGCCAATGGGCGACCCTCCGCGTCGGCGCCTGTGCGGTCTGTTCGATCACGACCGCTGTGGCATTCGCCGTGTGTGTCTGCTCGGCGACCGGCTCGTCGGGCAGGAGCACGTGACAGTGCGCGAGGAATGCGATCTGTCCCGCCTCGATCCCCCCGACCCAGCACGGCCGGTCGACATCGGTGTCGGACAGGTAGTCGGCCATCAGGGCGGCTTTGGCGGCGTCGAGATCCTGGTGCCGGTCAGCGACGTGCAGCAGGTGGTACTGGGTGCCGGCTTGGAAGGCGACGACGGCGGCCGCCGCTGCGATCGCCAGCGGGCGGGCCATCACGACGGCTCGCTGCCATAGCCATGCGACCCCTTCGGCGGCGGGCAGCGCGAGCAGCGCGTAGGACGGCTCGAGGAACCGGGGCGCGGCGTAGGCGATGGCGATGAAGTACTGCAAGGCGACGCTGACGCCGACCGCGGTGGCGACGACGTATGCACCGAAGCGACGCTGCCGTCGTGCCACCCACAAGCCAACTGCGACGAGGATCGGGAGTGCGAACCACCACAGCCGGTAGGCCAGCCCGGCGGACACATGACAGCTGCCACGGCACAGAATCGGCCCGGCGAGGACGCGCATCTGCGCGCCGAGCGACCAGTGCAACCCGCCGGTGTTCTCGGCACTGGCCGCGTGGAACCGAGCGATCGGGCTGCCGAAGCGCACGAACGCCTCGATGACCCATTCGGCGAGTCCCGCCGCCACCCCCAGCCCGAGCACGGCGGTGGCCCATCCGCGCCACTGCTTCGAGTGCGGCCGGTGGGCGAGGACCGCAACGACGAGCGGCACGAAGACGAACAGGCAGTCGCTCGGCCGGATCAAGGCCGTGAAGGTCAGTGCCGCCGCGGCATACCAGAGGAAGCGGCGTCGTTGCGGCTCGCGGAGCGCCAACAGCAACCAGCCGGTCGCCGCCAGCGCGCCGTAGGCGACGTACTGGTTCGGCATCGCCTCGAAGCTGTAGTACGTCGTGACCCACAGGCCGGACCACAGGGCCGCAGCGAGCGGCACCACGTAGCTGCGCCGCAGCCGCAACCACGGCAGGAAGGCGCAGGACATCCCCACGCCGGACAGGAAGGCGAGCCACCAGCGCAGCAGCGCGAGGGATGGAGAGATGAGGGAAGCGGGTGCGGTGAGCAGGGTCAGCCCACGGGCACGCGGCGCGCTGAACAGCCCCGCCGGCACGTGCGGGTCGATCTGGCTGACGTAGACGGTCTCGTCCCAGCCGAGTCCACTGTGCATGCCACGGAGGACGAGCGGTGAGAGCGCGTGCAGCGTGCTGACGACCGCCAGCGCGACGGTCAGCCGGCGCGCGAGCCGCGCAGAGTCCTCGGACACAACCGCCCGAGTCTCGCCACGAAACCTGAACGGGCTATGAGGGCGTGATCTCGCACACGACGGCGCCGGCCGCCACCACGTCGCCGACGTTGGCGGCGAGGCCGCTCACCGTCCCGGACTGGTGGGCAGTGATCGGCTGCTCCATCTTCATCGCTTCGAGCACCACGACGAGGTCACCGGACTCCACGGTGTCGCCGTCGGCGACGGCGACCTTCACGATGGTGCCCTGCATCGGCGCGGTCAGGGAGTCGCCGCTCGCCGCGCCGGCTGCCGACGTCGCCTTGTGCGCCGAGGGGGGCTTGCGACCGGTTGGGCCGGCCGAGCTTCGGGTGGCGGCGATCCCCCCGGGCAGGCTGACCTCGAGACGGCGACCGCCGACCTCGACGGTGATCCGCTCTCGCTCCGCGGCGTCCCCGGACCCGTCCGGACCGCCGTCGTACGCCGCGACCGAGCCGGCCCACTCGGTCTCGATCCATCGGGTGTGCACCCGGAACGGCTCGTCGGTGAAGTCGGCGTCCTCGAGGACAGCACGGTGGAACGGGATGATCGTCGGCATTCCGCCGACGTCGAACTCCGCGAGGGCTCGGCGGGAACGCTCGATCGCCTCGGTGCGGGTCGCCCCGGTGACGATCAGCTTCGCGAGCAGCGAGTCGTATGCGCCAGGGACGGTGTCGCCGTCGACGTAGCCGGCGTCGACCCGCACGCCAGGACCGGACGGCACCTGCCACGCCGTGATACGGCCGGGCGCCGGAAGGAAGTTGCGTCCGGCGTCCTCGGCGTTGATCCGGAACTCCATCGCGTGGCCGCGCGGGACGGGGTCGTGGTTGGCCAGCCGCTGCCCGTCAGCGATCGCGAACTGCGCGCGCACCAGGTCGACGCCGCTGGTCTCCTCGGTCACCGGGTGCTCGACCTGCAGCCGCGTGTTGACCTCGAGGAAGGACACCGCGCCGTCCTGGGCGACCAGGAACTCGCACGTGCCGGCGCCGACGTAGCCGGCGGCGCGAGCGATCGCCTTGCTCGCCTCGTAGAGGCGTTCCAGCTGCGCTTCGGTGAGGAACGGCGCCGGGGCCTCCTCGACGACCTTCTGATGTCGCCGCTGCAACGAGCAGTCGCGGGTTCCGACGACCATCACGTTGCCGTGGCTGTCGGCGAGGATCTGCGTCTCGACGTGGCGTGGCTTGTCGAGGTAGCGCTCGACGAAGCACTCGCCGCGTCCGAACGCCGCGACTGCCTCGCGCACCGCGCTGTCGAACAGCTCCGGGATCTCCTCGCGGTTGCGCGCGACCTTCAGGCCACGGCCGCCGCCGCCGTACGCGGCTTTGATCGCGATGGGGACGCCGTGCGCGTCGGCGAAGGCGAGGACTTCGTCGACACCTCCGACCGGGTTCGGCGTCCCGGGGGCGAGAGGCGCACCGACGTCCGCCGCGATGTGGCGTGCCTTGACCTTGTCGCCGAGTGCGTCGATCGCGGCCGGCGGCGGTCCGATCCAGGTCAGGCCCGCGTCAGCGACGGCGGCTGCGAACGCCGCGTTCTCGGCGAGGAAGCCGTAGCCCGGGTGCACGGCGTCGGCGCCGGAGCGCGCGGCGATGTCGAGGATCTTCGCGATGTCGAGATACGTCTCTCCCGGCGTCGACCCGCCGAGGGCGTACGCCTCGTCGGCGAGCTTGGCGTGCAGGGCATCGAGGTCGGGGTCGGCATAGATCGCCACGCTGCCCACGCCGGCGTCACGGCAGGCGCGCACCACTCGCACCGCGATCTCGCCGCGGTTGGCGATCAGCACCTTGCGCATGCCAAGACTCTATTGCGTACCGGTCCGTAACGTATTCGTCGGTCTTAGGGTGCATCCGTGGCCGAGCCCTTCTCCGCGTTCCAGTCCGAGATCTACCTCAACGGCGCGCTCGGTGTGCGACCGGAGCTGCCGATGGATCCGGCGTCGTTGGAGGCGGCGGCGCAGGAGCGGTTCACCCCCGAGGCCTTCGGCTACGTCGCGGGCAGCGCGGGCACCGAGTCGACGGCGCGAGCCAACCGGGCCGCGTTCGAGCGCTGGCGGATCGTCCCTCGGTTCCTGCGCGACGTCGGGGTGCGCGATCTGTCGACCACGGTGCTCGGTACGCCGCTCCCGGCACCGATCGTGCTCGGTCCGGTCGGCGTGCAGGGCATCGTTCATCCGGATGCCGAGATCGCAGTTGCGCGCGCCGTCTCCGACCTGAGGGTGCCGATGGCACTGTCGACCGTGTCGTCGTACTCGCTCGAGGAGGTTGCCTTCGCCTGTGGCGAGTCACCTCACTGGTTCCAGCTCTACTGGCCGAGGGACCGTGACGTTGGGGCATCCTTGCTGGCGCGCGCGAAGGCCGCCGGCTACTCCGCCCTGCTGCTGACGCTCGACACCTTCATCCTTGCCTGGCGGCCTCGCGACCTGGTCAACGCCTACCTGCCGTTCCTCTCCAGGCTCGGCCTGGCGAACTATGAGTCGGATCCCGCGTTCCTCGCCGGCCTGGCGAAGGGTCCGGATGAGGACCCGATGGCCGCGGTCCTGCACTGGCAGTCGATGTTCGGCGACCCCACGAACACGTGGGAGGACCTGGCGTGGGTGCGGGAGCACTGGGAGGGCCCCATCGCGCTCAAGGGCGTGCTGCACCCGGACGACGCAAGGCGGGCGATCGACGCCGGGATGAACGGGGTGCTCGTGTCCAACCACGGCGGCCGGCAGATCGACGGGGAGATCGCGGCACTCGACGCGTTGCCAGGGGTGGTCGAGGCCGTGGCCGGCCGCATCGACGTCCTGTTCGACTCCGGTGTGCGCACGGGTTCCGACGTCATGAAGGCACTCGCTCTCGGGGCCAAGGCTGCGCTCATCGGACGGTCGTACATCTACGGGCTCGGCATCGGCGGCGTCGCCGGAGTCCGCCACGTCGTGCGTTGCCTGCTCGCCGAACTCGAGCTCTCGATGGCGCTCTCGGGTTGCGCAACGCTCGCGGATATCGGGCCGGAGCTGCTCACACAGATACCGTGATGCCGTGGCGGAACCGTCGATAGGCCTTGCCGGGCTTCGATTTCGGCGGCTTCACGAAGGCACCCGGATCCGCTCGGCGGTCGGTCAGCCGATCGTCGATCGGCTCTACGACATCTGGGATCGCCGCGACGTGCTGCGGATGCTGGTGGACCGGGGCCTGCGACACAAGTACGCGAACTCGGTGCTCGGCTACGCCTGGTCGATGCTCGAGCCGGCCATGCTGGTCTTCACCTACTTCCTGCTGCTGAAGATCTTCCATCGCAGCTATCCGATGTACCCGCTGTTCATCAGCTCGGCGATCCTGCCGTGGCAGTGGTTCGCGTCGGTCGTGAACTCCTCGACCAGCACGCTGCGGCAGAACTCGCGGCTGATCACATCGATCGCGCTGCCTCGCGAGATCTATCCGCTCGCCGAGGTCTGCATGAAGACGGTGGAGTTCGGGCTGAGCCTTCCCGTCCTCGTCCTCGTGGCATGGATCTACGGCGTCAAGCCGTCGGGGTACCTCGCGGTGTGGCCGCTCGCCTTCGTGCTCGAGCTGATGCTCTGCGTCGGAATCGCGCTGCTGGTGTCGTCGCTGAACACCGTGCTGCGCGACATCGAGCAAGGCATCGGCATGGTCATCCGGATGCTCTTCTTCCTCTCGCCGGTGCTCTACCCGTTGTCGAACCTTTCTCCGTCGATGCAGCGACTGGAGTCGTTCAACCCGATGACCGGGATCCTCGCGATCAACCGCGCGGTCTGGACGCCGGCGTACTGGACGGGTTGGCAGCCGGTGTGGTTCTCCGTGATCGGGTCGGTGCTGATCCTCTTGCTCGGATTCAGCGTCTTCGCACGGATCGAGCGTGCCGTGCTCAAGGAGCTCTAGCCCGGCGATGCCCCCCAAGCAGAAGGACGCCATCGTCGTCAAAGACGTCGGGATCAAGTTCGCGATCAACCGCCGCCGCCGGCTCGGGGTGAAGAACCTGTTGATCGAAGGTCGTACGGCGACGACCGGTGTGGGGGAGTACTGGCCCTTTCGGCACGTCTCGTTTCGGGTCAAGAAAGGCGAGTCGGTAGGCATCGTCGGCCGAAACGGGTGTGGCAAGAGCACGCTGCTTCGGCTTGTGGCCGGGGTGATGCTGCCGGACGAAGGCACCATCCGGGTCAACGGCGGGGTCGGGGCGATGATCGAGCTTTCCGCCGGCTTCGTGGGCGACCTCTCTGCCCGCGAGAACGTCTACCTCATCTCCTCGCTGCACGGCTTCACCCGCGAGCAGACCGACGCGCGATTCGACGAGATCATGCAGTGGGCCGGCGTCGAGCGGTTCGTGGATACCCCCGTGATGCACTTCTCCAGCGGCATGCGTGCGCGCCTCGCGTTCTCGATCGTGACGCGGATGGAGGAGCCGATCCTCCTCGTCGACGAGGTCCTCGCCGTCGGTGACAAGGCCTTTCGCAGGAAGTGCGGTGACGTGATCGACGGCATGCTCGGCGATGGCCGGACGATGCTGCTGGTGTCCCACAACGAGAGCGATCTTCGCCGTTGGTGCCAGCGCGGGATCTATCTGCGGCGCGAGCAGGAGCCGATGGAAGGTCCGATCGAGGACATCCTCGAGATGTATCTGTCCGACGTCGACCAGTCGTGACCAGCTCCTCCGGGCGGCCATCGATCACCGAGCTGCGCGCGGTGGCGCAGCCCGAGGCCGTTGTGGGTCGCGTCAGCGGGGAGCACTGGGCCGGCCGCCTCTACCAGCGGCGGGTCTCGATCTTCATCACCCGGGCGCTGGTGCCGACCCGCGTGACGCCCAATGCCGTCACCTGGACGATGCTCGTGACCGGGCCACTTGCCGCCCTCGCGATGTCGGTGCCTCACTTGTGGGGACCGCTGGTTGCCTTCGCCGTGATCCAGGTGCAGGGGACGCTCGACTGCGTCGACGGTGAGCTGGCTCGCTGGCGCGACCAGCGAGGGCCGAGCGGGATCTATCTCGACCGGATCGGTCATTACGTCACTGATGGGTGCCTGGCCGTCGGAGTCGGCGTGCACGCCGACGGCGGTCTCGGCGCGATCGGCGGTTGGACTGCCCTAGGACTCGCGGCGGGCTTCCTCATCCTGGTGACGAAGGCCGAGACCGATCTGGTGCACGTCGCACGCGTGCAGTCGGGTCGTGCGCCGATCGCCGACACGGCGGAGGTCGCGCGTCCGCGTGCGGGCCTGCTGCGCCGGCTGCGCCGGATCGCGGCGTCCTTTCCGTTCAACCGCGCGTTGCTCGCCCTGGAGATGACGCTGCTGGCGCTGACCGCGGCTGCGGTCGATGCGTCGCGCGGCGGGCTCGGTGCCACGCGCGTGCTCGACGTCGTGCTGCTCGTCGTGGCGGTGCTCGTCGTCGTCGGGCACCTTGCGGCGACCATGGCTTCGGATCGGCTGCGGTGAGCCTTGCCGTCGGTTGTGTCCTGCTGAGCCAGGGCAACCGGCCGGCGGAGCTCGAGCGTGCCGTTCGGTCGGTGCTCGCCCAACGCGGTGTCGTGGTGAACGTCGTCGTCGTGGGCAACGGGTGGCAGCCGACGGGGTTGCCCGCCGAAGTCTCGACGGTCGCGCTCGCCGACAACGCGGGAGTGCCGGAGGGGCGCAACATCGGGGCTCGCGCCGTGGCAGGCGATCTCCTCTTCTTCCTCGACGACGACATCGAGCTGGTCGGCGAGGACCTGCTCGCCCGCGCCGTCGCCCAGTTCGCCGCGGACCCCGCGCTCGCGGTTGTCCAGCCACGTGCCGTCGATCCCGGCGGTTCAGCTACTGCGCGCCGTCACGTGCCCCGGCTGCGCGCCGGCGATCCCGAGCGCAGCGGTGATGTGGCCTGGTTCTGGGAAGGGGCGTCCCTCATCCGGCGGTCCGCCTTCGAAGCCGCGGGCGGCTGGCCCGGCCGCTTCTTCTACGGCCACGAGGGGATCGAGCTCGCGTGGCGTCTCGTCGATGCCGGCCACCGGATCCGCTACGACGCGGATCTCGTCGTGCACAACCCGCCGGCGGCTCCGTTTCGCGGACCCGAGCACCGCTTCATGGATGCGCGCAACCGGGTCTGGGTCGCGCGCCGCAACCTGCCGCTCCCGCTCGCCGTGGTGTATCTCGCGGTCTGGTGCACCGCGACCGTTGTCCGCGGCGGAGGCGCCCATGCTGCGCTGCGCGGGTTCCGCGCAGGCATGCGCACGGACCCTGGCGTGCGGCGTCCCATCCGCTGGCGGACGGCGTGGCGGCTGACCAGGCTGGGGCGGCCGCCCATCATCTGAGCGGACGTGCGGGGCGTTACTTGTATCGACGCATGGCCGGCACGCCTCGCAGTGCCTCGATCGCGATCTTGCCCGACATCTTCGATGCGCCCGCAACGCGCTCGCGAAAGGTGATGGGCACCTCGATGATTCGCGCGCCGGCGGCCTGCGCCCGCATCGTCATCTCGATCTGGAAGGCGTAGCCGTCGCTGGCGGTCGTGGCGGCGTCGAGCGTGCCGAGCAGCTCTGCACGCCAGGCTTTGAACCCCCCGGTGAGATCGCGAAACGGCGAGCCGAGGATGACCCGGGTGTAGAGGTTGCCGCCCCGGGACAGCAGCTCGCGCCCTCGGCTCCAGCCCTCGATCTCACCACCCGAGATGTAGCGGGAGCCGAGGGCCAGATCGGCGTCGTCGAGCTCGCCGAGCAGGCGGTCGATATCTGCCGGGTCGTGTGACCCGTCCGCGTCCATCTGCACCACAGCGGTGGGGCGGAAGTCCGCCAGCGCGACCGCGAAGCCGGCGGCGTAGGCGCGGCCGAGACCCGACTTGGCCTCGCGCGCCAGCAGGCTGACGCGTTCCGGCATGTCCGCGTGGAGCTTCGCCACGATCTCGCCGGTGCCGTCGGGTGAGCCGTCATCGACGACCAGCAGCCGCGGCCGGCACGGTCGCTCGACCACGGCGCGCGCGATCCGCTCGATGTTGTCCCGCTCGTTGTACGTCGGCATGACCACGACGGCGTCCACGACTGGACGTTATCGGCCGTACCTGAAGGCGTGGCGTGGATTCCTGAAGCCGGATGCGTGCCCGACGGTAGGCTTCGCCCGTCATGGCAGTGAGGTCGGCGCTCCGGACTGTCGGAGTAGTGCTCGCCGGCGGTGTTGGCACCCGGGTCGGGCTTGGTACGCCGAAGCAGCTGCTGAAGATCGCCGGGAAGCCGATCATCGAACACACCCTGGCGGTGTTCGAGTCGGCTGCGGAGGTCGACGACGTCATCGTCCTGATGACTCCCGGGTACGTCGCGGATGTGGAGGCCATCGTCTCGGCGCGCGGCTTCCGCAAGGTGAGCGCCGTCATCGAGGGCGGCCTGACCCGCAACGACTCCACCCGCAACGCGCTGGCTCACCTCGGCGACGAGGAGTGCAACGTCCTCTTCCACGACGCGGTTCGACCGTTGGTCAGCCCGCGCATCATCCGCGAGTGCGTCAACGCGCTGCGGTCGTACGAAGCCGTCGATGTGGCGATCCCATCCGCCGACACCATCGTGGTGGTCGACGACGCCGAGCAGATCACCGAGATTCCCGACCGGTCCCGGTTGCGGCGTGGCCAGACGCCTCAGGGCTTCCGGCTGTCGACGATTCGCCGCGCGTACGAGGTGGCGTGGCAAGACCCTGGCTTCAAGGCGACAGACGACTGCAGCGTCGTCCTGAAGTACCTGCCGGGCGTGGCGATCCACGTGGTCGAGGGCTCCGAGCACAACATGAAGGTCACGGCGCCGGTCGACCTCTTCATCGCGGACAAGCTGTTCCAGCTGGGCTCGGCAACCGCCGAGCCGCTGGCGAGCCCCGCGGCGTACTCCGAGGCGTTGCGGGGCCGGGTGGCCGTCGTGTTCGGCGGAAGCTACGGGATCGGCGCCGGCATTGTCGAGCTTCTCGAGTCCTATGGCGCGAAGGTGTTCTCGTTCAGCCGCTCCTCGACCAACACGCATGTCGAACGCGCCGACGACGTACGCGACGCGCTCGAGCAGGCGCATCGCGACGGCGGCCGTATCGACTACATCGTCGTGACGGCCGGGGTCCTGACGACGGGCGAGCTTGCCAAGGTCGACGACGCCACCATCGAGGAGATGATCGGCGTCAACTACGTGGCGCCGGTGCAGATCGCACGGTTCGGTGTCGGCTACCTCGAACAGACCAAGGGCCAGCTGCTGCTCTTCACCTCCAGCAGCTACACGCGCGGACGAGGCGGCTACAGCCTCTACTCGTCAACGAAGGCCGCCGTCGTGAACCTGACGCAGGCGCTCGCGGACGAGTGGCTCGGTCTCGGGGTCCGCGTGAACTGCATCAACCCCGAGCGGACGGCGACACCTATGCGCACCAAGGCCTTCGGTGTCGAGCCGGCCGAGGACCTGCTCGATGCCGGCCAGGTTGCGCGTAGCTCGGTGGATGTCCTGGTGTCCGAGATCACCGGGCAGGTCATCGACGTCCGTCGTCCGGTCGCGACCGTCGCAACGGGTGGTGGTGCCGCGGAGGACGTCGCCGCGCAGGTGGAGGCGGCGGAGGAACAGGCCGCGGTTGAGGCGGCCCGCGAGCACGACAAGTCGTGACCGAGCCGCTCGCAGGCGCCGGCGGCGAGGTCGCCGAGGAACTACGGGACCACGACCCGCGCATGCCGTCGCGCGGGCCGCGCACGATCGCGTCGCTTGCGATTGCGGCCTATGTGACCGTCGTCCTCGGCGGCGTTCTTGCGTGGGCGATCCCCACGCTGGTCGCGGTGGTGGTGAGCCAGGGGCTGGACCTGCTCATCATCGGCAACGAGGACGTGCGCGCCGCGTTGGCGCGTGGCCAGTTCGGCATCGCGACCCGGACGCTGGTCCGTGAGCTGGGAGTCACAGCCCTGGTGCTGAGCGCTGCCTGGAGCAGCCAGGGGAGCGCGCGTGTCGTCGCCGTACTCGTGCTCGGTGTGGCCGGACTGCGGCTCGGATACCACCTGCTCTTCGTGCTGATCAGGCGGCGCTCGCTGCCACCGGTCGAGACGCGCAACATCGACCTGACCGGACTCCGGCTGGCGCCGCCGGTGCCTGACGTCGCTCGCCGGCGGCTGTCGGAGCGGTTCCATGGCGTCTCCGCGGTCGCGGTGGCGGGTGCGGCCGTAGCCGTCGCCAGTCAGGAGCGAGTGGTCGCCTTCGTCATCGTCGGCGTGGTCGTCGTCGCGGAGCTGGTCGTGGTCGGGTGGGCTGCGCACTGGCTGTTCCGGTCCCGGGGCGCGGTGGTCCGCGACCGCCTGCACGCGGCGATCCTCAAGCGGGTCACGGCGCTGCACCCGGGCTTGATGCTGTATCACTCGGGTACCGAGGACACGGCGTACCAGGTCAACATGTGGCTGTCGACGGTCGATCGGCTGGACCGGACCACGCTGATAGTGGTCCGCGAGCGGGACTGCTTCGCCCAGCTCGGCGCGACGAGCTCGCCCGCGGTCTGCATCCCCGACCCGGTCGACTTCATGACCTTCACCCTCCCGGACGTCCGGGTGGCGATGTACACGGCAAACGTCGGAAAGACGATCCACATGCTGCGCGAGCCGGGCGTTCGCCACGTCTTCATCGGTCACGGCGACAGCGACAAGGCGGCGTCAGCGAACCCGTTCAGCAAGGTCTACACCGAGATCTGGGTAGCGGGCAGGGGCGGCCGCGATCGCTACAGCCGGGCCGGCGTGGGCATTCACGACGACGACATCATCGAGGTCGGCCGCCCTCAGCTCGGCGGCATCAAGCTGCGGGACCCGGGACCGGTGGGTGACCGCTTGGTGACCGTGCTCTATGCGCCGACGTGGGAAGGCTGGACGAACGATCCCGCCCACACCTCGATCGTCCGCACCGGCCCCGGGCTGGTCGAGCGGCTCGTCGCGATGCCGAACGTGCGCGTGGTCTACAAGCCGCATCCGCTGACCGGCAGCGTCAGCGCCGAGGCGGCGAAGGCCGACGCCGCGATCCGGGCGACGATGGCCCGCGCGGGCACACCGCACGCGACGATTACCGGCCCGTCGCCGACCTTGTTCGACTGCTTCAACGACGCCGACGTCCTCGTCGCAGACATCTCCAGCGTGTTGAGCGACTTCATCGCGAGCGAGAAGCCGTACGTCGTCACCAACCTGACCGGGCTGGCGGAGGACGAGTTCCGGGAGAAGTTCCGCAGTGCCGGCGAGGCGTACCTGCTCGATCCGGCAGCCGAGCGGATCGGCGCGATCCTCGACATGGTGCGCGGCGATGACCCGTTGGCGAGTGCAAGGGCTCGGCTGAAGGAGTACCTGCTCGGTCCTTCGACGCCGGACGCGATGACCCGGTTCGCCGCAGCAGTAGATGCGGCGTACCAGACGGCGGTGCGTCTGGTGCCGACCCGAGTAGCCGCCGGCGCCGAGTAGGCGAGATCGGCCGCCCCGCCGCGGCACGTATGTGACATTGGTGTCGTGAATCGCGACACGCGTGTGACATGCGGGTGGTGAATCACGACACGCATGTGACACAGGGGCGGCCTGTCACAACACCTATGTCACATGCGATCGAGATCGCAGGTTGTGCTTGCAGCGGCACAGGTCGCGAGTAGGCGCCTCAGGCTTTGGTGCGGGTGCCTTTGACGAGGCCGCTGGCCACCCAGGGCGGCAACGGCTGACGCAGCGGCCTCGGCTCCTCCGCTGGTGATCCGCCGCGCGCCGCGAGCACGGCGACGAGAGCGGCCAGCTCCTCGTCCGTCGGCTCGCCGCCCGCGACGACACGTAACGTGGGCTGGCTCATAGCGGGATGTTGCCGTGCTTCTTCGGCGGGAGCGACTCGCGCTTCGTGCGAAGAAGTCGCAGCGCCTTCACGACCTCGGCGCGCGTTGCGGACGGCTTGATCACCGCATCGACATAGCCGCGCTCCGCTGCGATGTAGGGGTTCGCGAAGTGGTCCTCGTAGTCGGTGACCAGATCCTTGCGGGCGGCATCTGGGTCGGCCGCATCCGCGAGGGTGCGGCGATGCAGGATGTTGACCGCGCCGTTGGCCCCCATGACCGCGATCTCGGCCGTCGGCCAGGCGAGGTTCACGTCGGCGCGCAGATGCTTCGATCCCATGACGTCGTACGCGCCGCCGTACGCCTTGCGGGTGATGACGGTGACCTTCGGGACCGTCGCCTCGGCGTAGGCGAAGAGAAGCTTGGCGCCGCGCCGGATGATGCCGTTCCACTCCTGCGCCGTGCCGGGCAGGAAGCCAGGTACGTCGACGAAGGTCAGGACCGGGATGTTGAAGGCGTCACACGTGCGGACGAAGCGGGCGGCCTTCTCCGATGCATCGATGTCGAGGGTTCCCGCGAACTGCATCGGCTGGTTCGCGACCACGCCTACCGAATGGCCGTCGATCCGGGCGAAGCCGCACACGATGTTGGGCGCGAAGAGCGCGTGCACCTGCAGGAAGTCGGCGTCGTCGACGACATGCTCGATGACGGTGACGATGTCGTAGGGCTGGTTCGGCGAGTCCGGCACGAACGTGTCGAGGAACGCATCCGCCTCGAGGTGGTCGAGGTCGGCACCGTCGAATGACGGCGCCTGCTCCATGTTGTTGCTCGGCAGGAACGAGATCAGGGCCCGCGTCAGCTCCAACGCGTCGGCCTCGCCGGCCGCCATGAAGTGAGCCACGCCCGACTTCGTGTTGTGGGTGCGCGCGCCACCGAGGTCTTCGAACGTGACGTCCTCACCGGTGACGGTCTTGATGACGTCAGGTCCGGTGATGAACATGTGCGATGTCTGGTCGACCATGATGGTGAAGTCGGTGATCGCGGGTGAGTAGACCGCGCCGCCGGCGCACGGTCCCATGATCAGCGAGACCTGCGGGATGACACCGGACGCCATGACGTTGCGGTAGAAGATCTCGGCGTACAACCCCAGGGCGACGACGCCTTCCTGGATCCGCGCACCACCGGAGTCGTTGATCCCGATGACGGGACAGCCGGTCTTCATGGCCAGGTCCATGACCTTGCAGATCTTCTCGCCGAAGACCTCGCCCAGCGATCCACCGAAGATGGTGAAGTCCTGGCTGAAGACGCACACCTGCCGGCCGTGGATTGTGCCGTAGCCGGTGACGACGCCGTCGCCGTATGGTCGCTCGGCTTGCATGTCGAAGTCGTGAGCGCGGTGCCGGGCGAGAGCGTCGAGCTCCACGAAGGAGCCCTCGTCGAGCAGCAAGGCGATCCGCTCGCGCGCCGTCATCTTGCCCTTGGCGTGCTGCTTGTCGACGGCGCGTTGCGAGCCGGCGTGCACGGCCTCGTCGATGTGGCGCTCGAGCTCCGCGATCCGCCCCGCGGTTGTCCGCGGCGCGGGCCCGTCGTGGGGGGCGTCGGCGGGGGTTGCGGGTTGTGCGCTCATGAGGCCGTAGCGTACGGCCGGTGACCTCCGGGCCGTTCAGCGACCTGTCGCGCCCGCGGCTGTCCGCGACGCGGTTGCAGCACGCGCTGGCCGGCGAGCTCTGGCGTCACGTGAACGTTGTCGAGGCCACCGTCTCGACCAACGCAGATCTCGCTGAGGCGGCCCGCGCGGGTGAGCCCGAGGGTCTCGTCCTCGTTGCCGAACAGCAGACCGGCGGGCGTGGCCGGCTCGACCGCCAGTGGGAGTCGCCGCCCCGCGCCGGACTGACGTTCTCCGTCTTGCTGCGTCCCTCGCTGGAGGCGGCGCAGCTGAGCTTGCTGCCCCTGATCGCGGGCCTCGCCACCGTCGAGGCAGTGCTGGCCGTGGGCAAGGTCGAGGCGATGCTCAAGTGGCCGAACGACATCCTCGTCGACGGCGGCAAGCTCGGTGGGCTGCTGGTCGAGCTCGTCGGCGGCGCCGCTGTCATCGGCATCGGCCTCAACGTCTCGACCCGTCCGGAGGAGCTGCCGGTCGAGACGGCGACCAGTCTGCTGCTGGTCGGAGGGGTGACCGACCGTGAGTCTTTGCTGAAAGAGGTGTTGCGCGCGCTCGCGAGGCGGTATGGGGCATGGCGATGGTCCGGGGACCCGGCGTCGGTGCTACCCGCCTACCGCGAGCGATGCGAGACGATTGGCGCCGACGTGGAGATCGACCTGCCAGGGGGAGACATGCTGCGTGGGACAGCAGTGGATGTGGACGAGATGGGCCGCTTGGTCGTCGAGGATGCGCGCACCGGCGAGCGGCGGTCGTTTCTGGTCGGCGACGTGACCCACGCGCGGCGGGGATAGCCGTGGGTTTCCCCGAGAACATCCTCGACTCCGACGAGCACGTCGTCCGCAATCTGCGGCCGCACTGGCGGCGCGTCGCCGGCCCGGTCGTGCTCGCGCCCATCGTCGTCGGGCTGGCGTCGTACGGGTGGTTCGCGTTGCCCGACAACAGCGTGCGAAAGTACCTCCGTTGGGTGATCCTGGCGGTCGCTCTCGTGATCCTGCTGTGGTGGTCGGCCCGACCGTTCCTGTTCTGGCTGACGACGCGGTACGTCGTCACCGATCGACGGGTCCTGATGCGCAAGGGTGTGCTGTCGCGCACCGGCCGTGATGTCCCGCTGACCCGCGTCAACGACGTGTCGTTCTCGCGCAGCATCATCGAGCGGTTCTTCGGCTCGGGCACACTCGTCATCGAGTCAGCGGGTGACCGTGGGCAAGTCACGCTCAACGACGTGCCGCACGTCGAGGACGTGCAGCGGGAGATCTACCGTCTCGTCGAGGACGAGGCGCAGCGGCTTCGGTGATCTCCAAATTGCGATCGGCCGGACTCGCGACGCCGACCGGGGTCGGTATCGCGGCCGTCGCGATCGCGCTGGTCGCGGCGCGCAGCACCTCCCTTGCCGGCGGGATCGTCGTCGCCGTCTCGCTGGCGATCCTCGTTGCGGCCACCGCGGCCGCGGAGGGCGCACGCGAGCTCGTCATCCGGATGCGCCGGACGCCGCTTCGCGCTCACGGCCTCGACCTCGCGGAGTTCCGCATTCCGGCTGACCCTCCGCGGGTCCTGATGCGTCCCCGCGGAACCGAGTGGCTGCCCGTCGTGGTCGCAGGACTCGGTGCCGGCTTCGCTGCCGGTGACGGGAGCGACGTAGTTGCGGTGGCGGGGGCCGCGGTCGCCGCAGCGCTCTCGATACTGCCGGTTGCGGTCCTCGGCGGCCTGTTGCTGCGTGACCACCGCTCGGGGCTGCGGCAGCGGGCAACCGCGGCGATCTCGGAGTCGGTCGGGAGGCTCGCGCCACAGCTGGTCCTCTACTTCGCGGGCAGCGCCGAGGAGCTCTACCAGCTCCGGATGTGGTTCGCGCCGGTCGAGCGACTCGGCGTGCCGACGCTCGTCGTGGTGCGCAGCGACGCGGTCATGGACGCACTGACGCAGTCCCCGTTCCCGGTGATCGGTACGACGTACAACGGCCTGATTGCTGCGCTGCCGCTGCCGAAGCGCGTCGTGACCCTGTTCGTGACCCACAGCGGCAACAACCTGTCGATGCTGCGTCGGCCCGAGACGGTGTGTGTCTTCGTAGGGCATGGCGACAGTGACAAGCCGGACAGCTCCAACCCGTACGCCCGGGTCTACGACGAGGTGTGGGTAGCGGGCCCTCTCGGCCGCCGCCGATACGCCGACGCCGCGGTCGGCGTGCGCGACGACGCCATTCACGAGGTCGGGCGGCCGCAGTTCTCGCCCCCCGGCGATCCGGCGCCGCGGCCTGCGGTGATCGTGTATGCGCCTACCTGGGAGGGCTGGGGTGACGACGACCATCACAGCTCGCTGCCGCACGCCGGTGTCCCGCTGGTCGACGCATTGCTCGCGCATCCGGATGTGACGGTCCGCTACCGCCCGCACCCGTTGACCGGCCGCCGCGACCCCGCTGTGCGCCGCGCGCACGAGGCCATCCTCACCCGGGTGGGACGGGTACCGAGCGACGAGCCGCTCGGCGTCACGATGGCCGGCGCCTCCGGACTGGTTGCCGACGTGTCGGGCGTGATCGGCGAGTACCTCTCCTATGACCGGCCGTACGCGGTCGTCGACACGCGCGCCCTCGGTAGGCGCGCCGTCTCGCGACGCTTCCCATCCACGGCCGGCGCCTTCTTGATCGGCGCTGACCTGTCGGGAATCGGCGCGTTCGTGGCTGCCGCCGGCGGCGGCCGGGACGCCACGGCGTCACGTCGACGGGCGCTGATCGCCGAAGCGTTGGGTGACCCCACCACGGCGCAGCAGCGCTTCGCCGCGCAAGTCGAGCGACTGCTGCGCGGATGAGCCAACCCGACGTCGATCCGGCCGCGCTCGAGCGAGAGCTGCTCGGCGGCGAGCGTCGCTACACCCGTCACGAGGTCGCGGATCTCACGGGCGTGCCCATCGAGCGGTGTACCGAGCTGTGGCACGCCTTGGGGTTCGCCGACGTTGCCGATGACGTGTGCGCGTTCACGGACCGCGACGTCTGGGCGGTTCGTACCGTCACCGCACTCGGCGCGGCCGGTTGGCTCGCCGACGACCTGCAGGTCTCGATGGCCCGGGCGCTCGGCCAGTCGCTGTCACGTCTCGCCGACTGGCAGCTCGCCGCCGTCGGCTCGATGCTCAATCCTTCGCTGGCGCCGGACCAGGCAATGCGGCGGGCCGAGGAGCTCGTGCCCGTCGTCGAAGAGCTGATCGGCTATGTGTGGCGGCGCCATCTCGCCGCTGCTGCCGGCCGGGCACTCGCCGGCAGCGGCGAGGAGTTCGCCTCGGGCACGATCGCAGTGGGGTTCGCCGACATGGTCGGCTTCACCAGCCTGACCCGCGAGATCGGTGACGAGGAGCTGGGTGTGCTGGTCGAGCGCTTCGAGGCGCTTGCCTCCGACATCGTCGCGACGTCGGGCGGTCGCGTCATCAAGACGATCGGTGATGAGGTGCTGTTCGTCGCGGACGACGTGCCGACGGCCGCCGAGATCGGGGTGCGGCTGGCCGAACGCGTACCCGAGCAGGACGCGCTGCCGGAGCTTCGGGTGGGGATGGCCTACGGCACGGTGCTCTCGCGGCTCGGTGACGTGTACGGCGAGCCGGTGAACCTTGCGAGCCGGCTGACGTCGATTGCTCGACCCGGGTCTGTGCTGGTGGACCGTCACTTCGCCGAGGCGCTCGGTGACAATCCCGGCTGGCAGCTGCGCCGGGTGCCCCCTCGACCGGTGCGCGGGTACGCGATGCTCCAGCCGTTCCGGCTGCGCCGCGCGGGGTGAGCGTGCCGCGCCGCCGTGCATCGGCGTCCTAGGCTCGCCGTCGTGAGTGACCTTCCGGCATCGATCAGCCTGCGCGAGGTGGGGCCACGGGACGGCCTTCAGAACGAGGCACCGGTGTCCACCGAAGCCAAGGTCGAGCTCCTCGACGCATTGTCGGCGACAGGCGTGCAGCGCATCGAGGCGGTGAGCTTCGTGTCGCCCAAGGCGATCCCGCAAATGGCTGACGCCGATGCGGTCTGGGCCGGGATCGCGCGCAACTCCGATGTGCGCTACTCCGCGCTCGTTCCCAACCTGCGTGGCGCACAGCGCGCGCTCAGCGCGGGCTTCCGCGACATCGAAGTCGTGGTGTCCGCGTCGGACACGCACAACCGCAAGAACATCAACCGGAGCACCGAAGAGTCGCTGGACGAG
>JAICMG010000048.1 GCA_025929365.1 Frankiaceae bacterium | reverse complement strand
TAGCCCCCGGTTATTGTCTTCCCGCCGATCCGCGGGCACCGCTCACCCCCAGTGGCGCGTTTAGCTCAGGCGCTCGAGCACCATCGCCATGCCCTGGCCCCCGCCAACGCACATCGTCTCGAGCCCGAACGTCTTGTCATGAGTCTGCAGTCCATTGAGCAGCGTCGCGGTGATGCGCGCGCCGGTCATGCCGAACGGGTGCCCGACCGCGATCGCCCCGCCGTTGACGTTGAGCTTGTCGCCGAACGGGTCGATTCCGATCTCGCGCGCCGAGGGGATGACCTGCGCCGCGAACGCCTCGTTGATCTCGACGAGGTCGATGTCGTCGATTGACTTGCCGGCGTGTGCGAGTGCGCGCTTCGTGGCCTCGATCGGGCCCAAGCCCATGATCTCCGGGCTGAGCCCGGACACGCCTGTGGCGACAACGCGAGCGAGTGGGGTCAGGCCAAGCTCCTTCGCCTTTGTGTCACTCATGATCACGACTGCCGCGGCTCCGTCGTTGAGCGGGCAGCAGTTGGCTGCCGTCACAGTCCCGTCCGGGCGGAAGACCGGGTTCAGGCCGGAGACCCCCTCGAGCGTCACGCCGGCACGGGGCCCGTCGTCCTTGGCTAGCTCCGTGCCGTCAGGCTTGGTGACCGGCGTGATCTCGCGCTCGAAGAACCCGTTTGCAATCGCCTTCTCGGCGAGGTTCTGCGACCGCACGCCGAACTCGTCCTGCTCCTGACGCGATACGCCCTTGAGTTGGGCGACGTTCTCCGCGGTCTGCCCCATCGCGATGTAGACGTCGGGCAGGTTGCCCTCGGCGCGCGGGTCGGACCAAGTGAAGTTGCCCTCGGCCATCTTGGCCGAGCGAGCCTGCGCATCGTTGAAGCTCGGGTCCTGTGTGTCGGGCAGCGAGTCGCTGTTGCCCTTGCCGAAGCGGCTGACCATCTCGACGCCGGCGCTCACGAACACGTCGCCCTCGCCGGCCTTGATTGCGTGGAAGGCCATCCGCGTGGACTGAAGGCTGGACGAGCAGTACCGGGTGATCGTCGTACCCGGTACGTCGTCAAGGCCCAACTTCACCGCGATGACGCGACCGATGTTGAAGCCCTGCTCGCCGCCCGGCAGGCCGCAGCCCACGATGATGTCCTCGATCGTGTGCGGGTCCAGGGACGGGACCTTGTCCAGTGCTGCCTGGATGATGGTCGTGGCAAGGTCATCCGGCCGGAAGTCGACGAGTGACCCCTTGAAGGCGCGCCCGATGGGGGAGCGAGCGGTGGCGACGATGACGGCCTCTGGCATGACTGCTCCTTCGGGGGATCGACGAGTACGCCGACGGCAGATGCCCAAGAGTACGTTCTGCCTCGTGGAGGTCTTCGACTCGGTGGTGGACCTGATCGGCCGGACGCCTCTCGTGCGGCTGAACAGCGTCGCGAAGGACGTGCCCGCCACCGTGCTCGCGAAGGTGGAATACCTCAATCCGGGCGGATCGGTGAAGGACCGGATCGCCACCCGCATGATCGACGCCGCCGAGGCGAGCGGCGCCCTGCCGCCGGGCGGCACGATCGTCGAACCGACGAGCGGCAACACCGGGATCGGGCTGGCGATCGTCGCGCAGCAGCGTGGCTACCGCTGCGTGTTCGTGTGCCCGGACAAGGTGTCGGGCGACAAGATCAACGTCCTGCGCGCGTACGGCGCAGAGGTGGTCGTGTGCCCGACGGCGGTCCCGCCGGAGCATCCAGATTCGTACTACAGCGTGTCCGACCGGCTGGCCGGCGAGCTGCCCGGCGGCTGGAAGCCGGACCAGTACTCCAACCCCGCCAACCCGCAGTCGCACTACGAGACGACCGGGCCGGAGCTGTGGGGGCAGACCGACGGGCGAATCACCCACTTCGTCGCCGGGATCGGCACCGGCGGGACGATCAGTGGGACCGGGCGCTATCTCAAGGAGGCGTCCGGCGGGGCGGTGCGGGTGATCGGTGCCGATCCCGAGGGTTCGGTCTACTCAGGTGGCACGGGCCGCCCGTACCTGGTCGAGGGCGTCGGCGAGGACTTCTGGCCGGCCAACTACGACCGTGACGTGTGCGACGAGGTCTTCGCCGTCTCTGACGCCGACTCGTTCGTGATGACGCGGCGCCTGGCCCGGGAGGAGGGCCTGCTCGTCGGCGGGTCTTGCGGCATGGCGGTAGCCGCGGCGCTGCGCGTCGCCGAGAACGCCGGCCCGCAGGACATCGTCGTCGTGCTGTTACCCGACGGCGGCCGCGGCTACCTGTCGAAGATCTTCAGCGACGAATGGATGGCCGACTACGGGTTCCTCGCCGTGGACGACAAGGCGGAAACCGTCAGCGATGTCCTCACGCGGAAGAGCGGGCGTCTTCCCGAGTTCGTGCATGTCCACCCCAGTGAGACGGTGCGCGAAGCGATCGACATCCTTCGGGAGTACGGCGTCTCCCAGATGCCGGTGGTTCGTGCGGAGCCTCCCGTGATGGCCGCGGAGGTGATGGGCTCCGTCGTCGAACGCGACCTGCTCGATGCGCTCTTCAACGGCCGGGCTCGGCTCGCCGACCCGCTCGAACGTCACATGTCGGCATCGCTGCCGCTGGTGGGTTCAGGCGAGCCGGTTGCCGCCGCCGTCGCCGCCCTCCAGGACGCCGACGCGGCAGTCGTGCTCGACGACGGGCGTCCGGTCGGGATCGTGACCCGCCAGGATCTGCTCGGCTTCCTCGCGTCGCATTGAGGCGCGCGTCTACCGTGGGCTCCGTGGCGGAGGACGACGGGTTCGAGACGCTCGCGATCCATGCCGGTCAGGAGCCTGACCCGACAACGGGCGCGGTCACCCCGCCCGTCTACCTGACGTCGACGTACGCGCAGGACGGCGTCGGCGGAACTCGCGGTGGCTACGAGTACAGCCGAAGCGGCAACCCGACCCGCACGGCCCTCGAGACCTGTGTTGCCGCTCTCGAAGGTGGTGTCCGCGGCTTCGCGTTCGCGAGCGGCCTCGCGTCCACCGACACGCTGCTTCGCACCATCTGCGCGCCCGGTGAACACGTCGTCATTCCAGGTGACGCGTACGGCGGGACGTACCGGCTGTTCGCGAGGGTCCTGGAGCAGTGGGGGTTGGACTACTCGCCCGTCGCCCAGCATGATCTCGACGCGGTCCGTGCGGCCGTCCACGATCACACCCGGGTGATCTGGTGCGAGACACCGACGAATCCCCTTCTCGGGATTGCCGACATCGCCGCGCTTGCCGAGATCGCCCACGACTGCGGTGCTCTGCTCGTCGTCGACAACACCTTCGCCTCGCCCTACCTGCAGCAGCCGCTCTCCCTCGGTGCTGACGTCGTCATGCACTCGACGACCAAGTACCTCGGCGGTCACAGTGACGTCGTCGGCGGCGCCCTGGTCGTGGCCAGCCACGAACTCGGTGAAGAGCTCGCCTTCCATCAGAACGCGATCGGTGCCGTCGCGGGTCCGATGGATGCGTGGCTGGTCCTGCGCGGCATCAAGACGCTTGCCGTCCGGATGGACCGGCACTGCGACAACGCTGAGAAGGTCGTGGAGATGCTGCGCTCCCACGCTGGGGTCGCCGAGGTGCTCTATCCCGACACGAACGAGGTCGCGAAGCGGCAGATGCGCCGCTTCGGCGGCATGGTGTCGTTCCGGGTCAGCGGTGGAGAGGCGGCCGCACTCGAGGTGTGTGGCAAGACTCGGCTGTTCACCCTCGCGGAGTCCCTCGGCGGGGTTGAGTCGCTGATCGAACACCCGGGCCGCATGACACACGCCAGCGTCGCCGGTTCAACCCTTGAGGTTCCCGGGGACCTGGTTCGGTTGTCCGTCGGGATCGAGTCCGTGTCCGATCTGCTGGCCGATCTGGAGCGGGCCCTGGCGTGAGGGCCCGCCTGCCCCACCGCGCGTCTCCGGCGCAACGACAGCCAGCGCAGCGGCCACGCCGAGGATCCCGGCGGTGCTGAAGAAAGCGGCGGCGTAGGACACGTCGGCGATCGCCCCCGCGATGACGGGCGCTCCGACGGTCCCGATGTCCGACGACATCGTGTACGCCGCGAACACCGGGCCCGCGCGCCCCTCGACGACGTCACCCACGATCGCGCCGGGCGCGACGTCGAGCAGCCCGGAGCCGAACCCGAGCACCGCCAAGCCGATGAGATAGCCGGGCAGGTCCTGGAACGCGCCGACGACGACGATGCCTGCCGCGCTGGCGAGGCAGCCGCCGACGAGGAGCGGCCTGCGACCCACCCCGTCGGCGTAGCGTCCCGCGGGCAACAGGGTCGCGGCATTGATGGCCGACACGACGAGGAATCCGATGCCGATCCAGATCGGCTTGCGATGGAGTACGTCGCCGACGAACAGTGGCACCAGCGCGGAGCGGACGCCGATTGCGCCCCAGGAGTCGGCAAAGTTCGCAGCGAGCGCGGCGCGGTAGGCGCGACTGCGCAGGGCATCCGTGAGCTTCGTGTTCGCGGCTGTGCCTGCCTCAGCTCGATCGGCGAGCGGCGTCGCGCGAAGCGCGATCAGGCCGATTCCGCCGGCTGCGGTCAACGTCGCGGCGTAGATGAAGAAGGGAAGCCGCAGCGACACCTGGTCGATCAGTCCGCCGACCACGGGCCCGGTGATGCCGCCGAGCAGGAAGCCGCCCGTCCAGAAGCCCATCGCGCGTCCGCGCTGGGTCGGTGGGGTCATCCGAACCAACAGACCCAACGACGAGATCGAGAACATCGCCGAGCCGATGCCACCAGCGCCTCGGAGAATGATCAGCTCCGCATAGGACTGGGCCGCGCCGGCGAGCACGCTGCTCACCGCGACGATTCCGATGCCGGTGGCCATCACGATCCGCTCGCCGAGTCGATCGACCAGCCGTCCAGCCGGGAACGCGAAAGCGATCCGCATGATCGCGAAGACGCTCAGCACCAGCCCGGCGGCAGCTTTGCCGACGCCGAAGTTGCGGGCGAACAGCGGTAACGCCGGCGCGACCAAGCCGAAGCCGAGCGCGACGAAGAACGCGACCGCGACGAGCACGCGAACCTCTCGCGGCAGCGGATGCTGCTCGGCTTTGCCTCGTGCCATTGAGTTGTTACGCGATCCGGCGTCCCCGTTGCCCCTGTCGGGCACGGAGGTAGTCGCTGATCACGTAGTCGCCAAGGCGGTTGGCATCGGGGGTGAACACGCGGCCGCCGTTGCGTGCCGCCATCGCGTTCACGAAACGCACGAGGCCAGGCTCGTTGTCGAGCATGAAGACGTTGATCGTCGCGCCTCGGCGTGTGATGCGCTCCACTTCGGCCATGGTCGCCGCCGTCGTCTCCGGATGAGTCGGCCAGTCGAACCATGCGCTGCCGTCCGCCATCAGATGCGCGGTCGGTTCGCCGTCCGTGACGACCATCACGACAGGCTCGGCATCCGGGTGGCGCGCGAGGTGTCGTGAGGCCAGCACGAGCGCGTGCTGAAGGTTCGTGCCCTGCACCATGTCCCAGGACAGGGAGGGCAGATCGGAAGGGCGCAGCACGCGCGCGTAGCGCGAGAAGCCGATGATCTCGATCGCGTCTTGCGGATACTGCGTGGAGATCAGCGTGTGAAGGGCGAGCGCGGTCGACTTCGCCTCCGGCCACGTCCCACGCAAGGCCATCGAGTACGACAGGTCGACGAGCAGCGCGACGACCGCGCCAGACCGGCGTTCGGTTTCGACGACCTCGAAGTCCTCGACCGAGACGCGTACCGGGGTGCCGCTGCCGCCGCGTAGCACGGCGTTGCGAACGGTGCGTACGACGTCGAACGGCTGCTCGTCGCCGAACTCCCACTGCCGCGTCGCACCGGTCGGGTCGCCGGCGGCGCCCGCGTCGCGAGTGTCGTGGTCGCCCCGGCCGCGGGCATGTAGTCGCGCGAAGATCCGGCCGAGCGCCGTCTCGCCGAGCCGTCGCATTCCTTTAGGCGTCAGCGTGAGCTCACCGTCGCTGCGTTGCAGGTAACCCTGCTCTCGCAGTTCGCGCTCGACCCGCCTTAGCGCCTCCAGATCGTCGACGGCGTTACGCCCGAGCGCGCGGGCAAGAAGCTCGGGATCGACGTCCTCCAGCGATGCCCCCGGATAGTCCTGGCCCAGCATCTGCGCGAGCTCGTCGAGGTCGGCTGACTCCTCGAGCGCGGTTGTCGCGTCACCGAGACCGAGCGGGGTGTCGCCACTCATCTGCTGCCGGCTGCCCCAGTTGAGCTCCGGACGGCGGGCCCGAAGCTGGTCGCCCAACCGGCCCATCTGATCCGCCAGACCGGCGTCCTGCATGGCCTGCTGCATCAGGCCGGCGAGCTCGGCTTGCTGCTCCGGCGACAGCGAGTTCATCAGGCGCTGTGCCGCAGCCGCGCGTCGCGCGAGGGAGTCGACCAGCTCCTCGAGGTTCTGCGGGTTGTCCGGGAAGAAGTCACCGAAGTTCGACATGAACTGCTCGAACTGATCGCTGACGTCCTCGCCACGAGCGTCGGCTTCGAGCATGTCGTTGAGCGCGGCGAGCATGTCCTTGATCCGCTGTTGTGTCTGGGAATCGCCGGCTTCGAGGGCTTGCTTCATGCCGCGGAACTGGCTGTCGAGCACCTCGCGCTTGAGCAGGTCCTTGATCTCCTCGTAGGCCGCCCGCGCCTCAGGGCTGCGCCAGTTGTAGTCGTTGAGCTCGCGCACCGCGCGGGCTGTCTGCTGCGGCAAGGCGTCGAGCTCGGCCTCCGCGAGCCGCGCATCGTCGCTCGGATCAGGGAACAGTGCGCGCCGTTCGGCCTCGACCGCCTGGTCCAACAGCTCGCGGACCCGCTCGAGGGTGCCGTCGAGGCGCCCTGCTCGCCGCGCCTGGCGCTGGCGGTCGCGGATCTCGCGCATCAGGTCGTCGAGACCACGGCGGCCGGACAGGCCACGGCGGGTGAGCGCGCGGAACGCCTCGGCCGGCGACATGCCGTCGAGGACGTTGTCGCCGAGCTGGTCGAGGGCGTCGGAGACGTCGTACGGCGGTGCGAGCGGATCGTCACCGCCCTGCCACTCGCCGTACCGGGCTCTGCTCATCGCGCGCCGTAGACCGTCCGGTCGGGCAGCGTCTCCTTGGACAGGCGGCGCAGGAGGTACAAGCCCTCGAGGGCGAACTCGAGCCCAGCCGCCGCGAGGCCTGGCGTCTCCGCGCCTTCGTCGATGCCAAGGGCGTTGAGTAGCCGGCCGAGGCCGGGCACCGTGCCGAGCCGCGCGAGCAGCTCGGTGGCCGGGACGAGCTCGCCCGTCTCGACCGTCGCACCTTCGGTGAACATCTCGACCAGGGGCGCGAGGTCGACACCTCCGAGGCGTGACCGGAACGTGTCGGCGACGGCGCGCCGGAGCAGATGGTCGAGGACGTCGGCCTCCCGGCCTTCTTCGGACGCCTCGAACTCGACCTTGCCTTGCACCGCGGGGACGATCGCAGGCAGGTCGGCCACCCGCGCGACCGCGACCTCCTCGCCCGTCAGCGCGGCGCGACGCACGGCCGAGGCCGCGACCGTCTCGGCGGCGGACACCGCGAACCGGGCGGATACCCCGGACCGCTGGTCGACCGCCGGGGACTCACGGACGTGGCGGGTGAACCGCGCGATCACTTCGATGAGGTGGTCAGGAAGCGCGGCCGACACCGCGTCCTCGCCCCAGACGATGAGCGCCTCCTGGCGTACGACGCGCAGCTCGTCTTCGAGGTCGAGGGGGTAGTGGGTGCGGACCTCCGCGCCGAAGCGGTCCTTCAAGGGGGTGATGATGCGACCACGGTTGGTGTAGTCCTCGGGGTTGGCCGAGGCGAGCAGCACCAGGTCAAGAGGCAGCCGCAGCGTGTACCCACGCACCTGGATGTCGCGCTCCTCGAGGACGTTGAGGAGTGACACCTGGATCCGCTCCGCGAGATCGGGCAGCTCGTTGATCGCCACGATGCCGCGGTTGGTTCGGGGCACCAGGCCGAAGTGGACGGTCTCAGGATCGCCGAGCACGCGACCTTCGGCGACCTTGATCGGGTCGACGTCACCGATCAGGTCGCCCACGGACACGTCGGGCGTGGCGAGCTTCTCGGCGTACCGCTCGTCGCGCGGCTTCCACGCGACGGGCAGGTCGTCGCCCATCTCGGCGGCGAGACGGCGGCACCGGCCGCAGATCGGCCGGTAGGGGTGGTCGTTGATCTCGCATCCCTCGACCACCGGTGTCCACTCGTCGAGCAGCTGCACGAGAGTCCTGATCAGTCGCGTCTTGCCCTGTCCCCGCTCGCCGAGCAGCACGATGTCGTGACCCGCGAGGATCGCGCGTTCGACCTGGGGAAGCACGGTCGCGTCGAAGCCGATGATCCCCGGGAAGCGATCGGTCCCTTCGCGCATTCTCGCGAGGAGGTTGTCGCGCAGCTCGGCCTTCACGGACTTCTCGACGTGTCCCGACGCGCGAAGCGCGCCGAGGGTGCGAGCTGCGTCTGCGGGGAGGGGGGTGGTGTCCATCGCCTCACGTTACGACGGGCGGACAGCGCCGTGTGACGGGTGCAGACTTCAGGCATGGCGCGGTTCGGTGATGCCCTGGTCGAGGACGCCGACCTCGACCAGGCAGCCGAGCGCGCCCTGCGCGGGGCGTTGAAGCCGCTCGACGGCGCCGAGCCGGATCTCACCGCCGTTTTTGTGTGCGGGAGCTCGGACGACGCAACGGCCGGCGCGCTGCACCTGGTCGCTGCCGCCAGCAACGCGTCGACCGTGGTCGGGTGCAGCGCGACCGGCGTGATCGGCGGGGGACGCGGCCTCGAGGGGACCAGCGCCGTTGCCGTCTGGTGTGCGGTGCTGCCTGGCGTTCGCCTGCGGAGCTTCTCGCTCGAGGTGATGCCGACCGACGAAGGCCTTGCGGTGGTCGGGATGCCCGAGCCGGCACGTGATGACGTCGTGGCCGTCGTCCTCGCCGATCCCTGGTCCTTTCCGGTGGACGGTTTCGTGGCCGGCAGCAACGAGTCGCGGGGCGGCCTGCCGGTCGTCGGCGGCATGGCGGCGGGAGCGCACGGCCGCGGCTCGACCCGGTTGCTCGTGGACGGCACGGTGATCGACCGCGGCGCTGTAGGGGTGATGCTGAGCGGCGCAGTGAACGCTTACCCGTTGGTCAGCCAAGGGTGTCGGCCAATCGGGCCGGCGATGACGGTCACCGCGGCCGAGGACAACGTCATCCTCGAGCTGGCCGGTGTGCCCGCGGTCACGAAGCTGCGCGAGATCGTCGCGGAGTTGCCACCGGTCGAACAAGCGATGGCCACCAGCGGCCTGCAACTGGGAATCGCTCGCGACGAGTACGTCGACGAGCATCGTCAGGGCGACTTCCTGGTTCGCGGGATCGCCGGTGCTGACGCCGAGCGCGAGGGTCTTGTCGTCGGCGACGTCGTGCCGGTCGGTCGGACGGTCCGGTTCCAGGTCCGCGACGCGGAGGCTGCAGACGCCGATCTTCGCGAGGTGCTGGGCGACTTTCGCGACAACCCTTCGCGCGGTCGCGCGGAAGGTGCTCTGCTCTTCTCGTGCAACGGCCGCGGGGCGTCGTTGTTCGGGTCGGCCGACCACGATCCGATGGTGCTTCGCGAGGCGCTCGCGCACTCCGGTGTGGCGGGCTTCTTCGCGGCGGGCGAGATCGGACCGGTCGGTGGACGCAACTTCGTCCACGGATTCACCGCATCGATGCTGGCCTTCACCGGGTGAGCGCGTCGGATGCTGTCCTCGCGATAGACATCGGGGGGACCAAGCTCGCGGCCGGCCTGGTCGACCCGAGCGGGGCGATCGTGCGCTCCGCGCGCAGACCTACGCCGGCAGGTGAGGACGAACGCATCTGGTCGGCGGTGGGCGAGCTCATCGATGAGGTGGTCGCCGACGTCGACCCAGTCGGCATCGGCGTTGGCTGTGGAGGGCCCTTGCGGCTCGACCTCGGGGAGGTCTCGCCGCTCAACATCCCGTCGTGGCGCGGCTTTCCCGTGGTGGCACGGCTCGCGCACCGATTTCCTGACCTGCCGGTCAGGTTGCACAACGACGCCGCGGCCATGGCCGTCGGCGAGCACTGGCTCGGTGCGGGAAGGGCGGCATCGAGCCTGCTCGGGGTGGTGGTCTCGACCGGAGTCGGCGCCGGCCTGGTGGTCGACGGGCGCACGGTCAACGGGCCGACCGGCAACGCGGCTCACCTCGGCCACGTTGTCGTGGACCCGCATGGTCCCGCGTGCGAATGCGGCGGACGTGGCTGCCTCGAGGCGGTCGCGCGTGGCCCGGCCGTGGTGGCCGCTGCGCTCGCCGGCGGCTGGCGCCCGGCGAGCGATGTCATCGATGGTCGAGCGCTCGTTCGGGATGCCGAAGCCGGAGACCCGGCGGCCGTCGGCGCGCTTCATCGCGCCGGGGAGGCGCTGGGGGTCGCGTTGGCGAGCGCCTCGCATCTGCTCGAGCTGGATCGCGCCGTGATCGGCGGTGGCCTTGCCGTCGGCGCAGGCGAGCTGTTGCTCGGGGCGACACGTGTCGCCTACGCGCGGCACGCGTGCTTGGACTTCGCGGCGGGATGCGAGATCGTGCCGGCCCAGCTCGGAAGCGATGCCGGCTTGATCGGCGCAGCCGCCCTGGTGATTGAGCCCCGCTACCTGGCACGGGCAGGCGGACACTCATGACCGTGGAGCTGTCCGACGTCGAAGCTGCGGCGGCATTGCTGGGCGACGTTGTTCGGCGTACGCCCGTGGAACCGTCACGCTCGCTCGGGCGAAGCGTCGGCGGCGAGGTCTGGCTCAAGTGCGAGAACCTGCAGCGGACCGGCTCGTTCAAGATCCGCGGTGCATACGTGCGCATCGCGCGACTCACCAACGACGAGCGACGTGCGGGCGTCGTCGCGGCGAGTGCCGGCAACCACGCCCAGGGAGTTGCGCTCGCGGCTGGTCTGCTCGACGCGCCCGCGGTCGTGTTCATGCCCGAAGGCGCGCCGATCCCGAAGGTCCAGGCAACCCGTGACTACGGGGCTGAGGTGCGCTTCGCGGGGCTGACCGTCGACGAGGCGCTCGAGGCAGCCAGGTCGTACGCCGAACACAGCGGCTCGGTGTTGATCCATCCGTTCGACCATCCGGATGTCATCGCCGGGCAGGGGACCGTCGGGTTGGAGCTGCTCGACCAGGTCCCCGAGGTCCGGACCGTGGTCGTCAGTGCCGGAGGCGGGGGTCTCGTCTCAGGGATAGCGGTAGCGGTGAAGGCGCTGCGGCCCGACACCAGGGTCATCGCGGTGCAGGCCGAGGGCGCGGCAAGCCTGCCCGAGTCGTTGCGCGCGCATCATCCGGTGGCGCTTGCCTCGATGGCGACCATGGCTGACGGCATCGCCGTCGGCTGCCCGGGCGCGTTGTCGCTGGAGCTGATCGAGCGTCACGTCGACGAGGTGCGCACCGTCTCGGAAGACGCGCTGGCCCGCGCGCTGCTCCTGTGCCTCGAGCGCGCGAAGCTGGTCGTCGAGCCGGCCGGGGCCGCTGGCGTTGCTTGCGTCATGGAGCATTCGCAACAGTTCGAGCCGCCGGTTGCGGTCGTCCTGTCGGGCGGGAACGTCGATCCCCTGCTGCTGATGCGCGTCATGCGTCACGGCATGACGGCGGCCGGGCGCTATCTCTCGTTCCATGTCCGGGTGCCGGACCGGCCGGGTGAGCTGGCCAGACTTCTGGCCGAGCTGGCGGCGACCGGTGCCAACGTGCTCGATGTCGAGCACTCCAGGACCGGCCGCGCGATGCACCTCGACGAGGTCGAGGTGCATCTTGTGCTGGAAATGCGCGGCGGCGCGCACCGGGACGAAGTGCTGTCCCGGTTGCGCGCCGCCGGCTATGTGCTGTCGGTAGACGCCGTCAGCTAGCGGGGCGTCCCGTTAGCTGCCCACCGCACAGATGGCGTAGACGGTCACGCTTCCGCCACCGCTACCGGTCTTGACGCTCACCTTCCAGTGGGTGCTGTCCGACGGATACGACTCCAGAACCACCTCGGTGTTTGCGCTGAGCTGGTAGCCGCCACCGGTCACAACGTCTCCGGTAGGACACCCGACGGTTGCGGTGATTGTCGCGTTGTTCGTCGTGGTTGTCGCCGAACCCGTGGTGATGGTCTGCGAGATCGACGTTCCGACACCCTGTGGTCCGGTAGCGCCGGTTGGGCCGGTCGAACCGGTCGGGCCGGCTGAGCCGGTGGGGCCGGTCGCACCGGTCGGGCCGGCTGAGCCGGTGGGGCCGGTCGAACCAGTCACGCCGGCTGAGCCGGTCGCACCGGTCGAACCAGTCACGCCGGCTGAGCCGGTGGGGCCGGTCGCACCGGTCGGGCCCGCGGCACCGGTGGGGCCGCTCGCACCGGTCGGGCCGGTCGCGCCGGTCGCGCCGGTCGCACTGGCGGAGCCGGCTGCTCCGGTTGCGCCGGTTGCACCGGTGGGGCCGGTTGCGCCTTGCGGGCCGGTCGCGCCGGTTGCACTGGCGGAGCCGGCTGCTCCGGTGGGGCCGGTTGCACCGGTGGGGCCGGTTGCGCCTTGCGGGCCGGTTGCACCCGTGGAGCTTGCCGATCCGGCTGCACCGGTAGCGCCGGTCGCGCCGGTCGCACCCGTGGCGCCGGTCGCACCAGGCGCGCCAGGCGCGCCTACCCCGCCGCCGCCTCCGCCCGCTGCGCCGGGAGCACCTTGCGCACCCTGCGCGCCGGTCGCGCCGGGGGCACCCTGGGCGCCCTGGGCACCCTGAGAGCCTGCCGGGCCCTGCGGGCCGGTGCCGCCACCGCCGACATTGCTGTCATCGTCCTTGACGTTCCACTTGAACGTCGGCCAGCCGGGCTTGCAACGCTTGCTCTTGCTCTTCTTCGTGTAGACGTGCACGACGCCAGTCTTTGGGTTGTAGCAGGCGTGCACGTTGCCGTTTGCACTTGGAATCGACGCGATTGCGGTGCCGGCCCAGTTGCTCACCATGCCGGTAACTGCCACGGTGGCTACGCCGACGGCGCGCGCTTTTTGGCGCCGAGTGCTTTGGGACTTCGCCAACTTGCGATCCTTTCCAGTTCCCCCGTAAGACTGCGGATGGCGCCGCCGGTCGCGGACGTTGCGGTATTCCACCATGAATCGCCCAAACAGGTATCGTCCGGACGGAATTTTTTTTCCGGAACGCAAGGGTCCGGGGTCGGGCGAAAGGCGATGACCGCATGAAGGTGGGCAAGTTTCACGCTCGCGGGGCCTTCGCGGCCGGTGCGATCGGGCTGGGGCTTCTCCTGGCCGCTTGTGGCGGTGGGTCGTCCGGAGGGACCTTGAGCCAGGCCCTGCAGCTTCAGCAGCACGGGCACCTCGACCAGGCCAAAGCCATCTATCTGAAGCTGCTCCGCACCGACCCCCGCAACTACTTCGCGCAGTACGACCTGGGGGTGATCGCCCAGGCCCAGGGCGACACCACGGAAGCGCTCACTCGGTACGAGGCCGCGGTGAGCATCAATCCGAACTTCCCCGCGGCGCTCTATAACGAGGCGACCATCTACGGCAAGACCCAGCCACTCCGCGCCCAGGGCCTCTACCGGCAGGTCATCAAGCTGCAGCCAACCTTTGCGACGGCCTACCTCAACCTCGGCTTCCTTCTCCTCGACGCCGGCCACGTGCAAGGTGCGGTGCACAACTTCGCCGAGGCGGTCAACCAGAAGCCAGACCTGCTGTCGCGGCTGCCGAGTCAGTTCCGCGGTGTCGTGACGGCACAGGCCGCCCACCTCCCCAAGCCGAAGACCTCCGCTACCGCTACCGCTACCGCCTCCGCCTCCGCCTCGGCCTCCGCAGCCGCCTCCGGCAGCCCATCCGGCGCATCACAGTCTCCGACGCCTTGAGCAGCTAGATGCGGGTTTCCGTCTTCAGTCCCAGCCACCATCCCCGTTATCTGGACGCTTGCTTCGACAGCCTCGCCGCGCAGTCGTTCGAGGACTGGGAATGGCTCGTCCTGCTCAACGGCAAGGCCAGCGCATGGAGTCCGCCGCGGCCGGACCCGCGGGTGCGGGTCGAGCGCGCGACCGAACGCGGCAAGGGTGTCGGCGCGATCAAGCGCGACGCCTGCAGCCGGCTCAGTGGCGACCTGTTCGTTGAGCTCGACCACGACGATCTGTTGCTGCCTGATGCCCTCGAGGAAATCGTCCAGGCGTTCGACGCCAACCCTGGCGCGTCACTGGTGTTCTCGGACTTCGGCCAGATCAACGAGGACGGCTCACCCAACGACGCCCGCTTCGATGTCCACAACGGCTGGGTCTACACCGACGCAAACGTCGACGGGACCACCTACTTGCGGTGCCATGCGCTCGCGGCGACGCCCCACAACGTGGGTTACATCTGGTACGCCCCCAACCACGTCCGTGCCTTTCGGCGTACCTCGTTCGACGCTGCGGGTGGCTACGACCCCGCGCGCACGATCCTCGACGACCAGGACCTGATGTCGCGGCTGTACCTCCAGGGCGAGTTCGTCCACGTCCCCAAGCTGCTCTACCTCCAGCGAATGCATCGCCGCAACACTCAGATGGACCCGAAGATCAACGCCGAGATCCAGGAAACGACCGTCGAGCTCTACGTCGAGTGGATCGAGCGCCTCGCGCTCGCCTGGGCGGGACGCCAGGGCCTGGAATGCATTGCGCTGACGACGCCGACGTCGCTGGAGATTCCTGATGTCGATCCACGGTTCCGCACTGTCGAGATCAACCCGGACGCTCCGGTCATCGATGTCGCGGACAACGCTGTCGGTGTCATCAAAGCGGTGGACGTCTTACAACGACTGCCCGACCGCGCCGCGTTTCTCAATGATTGCCATCGAGCGCTCACCCACGCTGGCCTGCTTCTCACGGATACCCCGAGCACCGACGGCCGCGGAGCGTTTCAGGATCCGAGTCACGTGGCGTTCTACAACGAGAACAGCTTCATGTACCTCACCCAGGCGCGGCTGCGCCCGACGATTCCTGCGCTGAAAGCCCGGTTCCAGGTCAGTCACGTCCTCACCTACTACCCGTCGCCGGTTCACGAGGAGATCGACGTCCCCTACGTGAAGGGCAACCTTCTCGCCATTAAGGACGGCCCGCGGCAGGGCGGACCGCTGCTGTGCTGAGCCGATAGCCCCTCAGCCGAGGTAGGGCTTGGCGTCGAGCAGCTCGATGGTGATGTCGCGGCCATTGGGCGCGGTATAGGTGCGGCTCTCGCCCGGCTTGGCGCCGGTGAGCGCCCGACCCAGCGGTGACTGTGCGGAATACACCGTGTGGTCGGTGACGGCAGCCTCTTCGCGTGACCCGATCAGGAAGGTCTCCTCCTCGCCGTCCGAGTAGCGAACGGTCACGACCATCCCCGGACCCGCGACGCCGTCGTCAGCAGTTGGCGGTGCGCCCACCTTGGCTTCGCGCAGCAGCTGAGTGAGCTGGCGGATCCGCGCCTCCATCTTTCCCTGCTCGTCCTTCGCGGCGTGGTAGCCGCCGTTCTCCTTCAGGTCGCCTTCTGCGCGCGCGGCCTCGATCCGTCGGGTGATCTCGATGCGTGCCGGGCCGGAAAGCTCCTCGAGCTCGGCGTTGAGCCGGTCGTATGCATCCTGCGTCAGCCACGTCACGTTCGAGTCGCGCTCCGCGCGCGATCCAGTGCTGCTCATCCGTTCAAGGCTACCCACGGCTGTCGGCGTTCTCCCGTGGAACGATGGACGCGTGAATGACGGACGGCTTCGCTTGCTCGCCGTTCACGCGCACCCCGACGACGAGGCCAGCAAGGGTGCGGCGACGGTGGCGCGGTACGTCCACGAGGGCGTCGAAGTGATGATCGCGACGTGCACGGGCGGAGAGCGCGGCTCGATCCTCAACCCGGCGATGGACACCCCTGAAGTGGTCGCGAACCTCAGCGCGGTTCGGCATCGCGAGATGGCGACAGCGATCGAGATTCTCGGCGCCCGCCACTCCTGGCTGGGCTTCGTCGACTCCGGCTTGCCAGAAGGCGATCCGCTGCCCCCGCTCCCGGAGGGCTGCTTCGCGCTCGAGCGGCTCGAGGTTGCCGCGGAGCCACTCGTGCGTCTGGTGCGCACCTTCCGGCCGCACGTGATGACGACGTACGACGAGAACGGCGGCTATCCCCACCCGGACCACGTCATGTGCCACAAGATCAGCGTCGAGGCGTTCGAAGCAGCGGGCGACCCGGATCGCTACCCCGGGACCGGCGAGCCGTGGCAGGTCCAGAAGCTCTACTTCCACGTGTCGTTCCACCGGGCCCGGTTCGAGGCGTTGCACCACGCCATGGAGACCGCTGGCCTGGAGTCGCCGTACGCCGACCGGCTGAAGGAGTGGTCCGACCGCCCCGACGGCGGCGCGAGAGTCACGACTCGAGTGGCGTGCGCGGACTTCTTCGAGACGCGTGACCGTGCGCTGATCGCGCACGCGACCCAGGTGGACCCCACGTCGTTCTGGTTTGCCTGTCCGCTCGAGCTGCAGCGCGCCGCGTGGCCGACCGAGGACTACGAGCTCGCGCGGTCGCTCGTCGATTCCCCGGTGCCTGAGAACGATCTGTTCGCAGGTGTTCGCGACCTCGTGTCCAAATGACCACTGTGGCGGCAACGGCTGAGCGGGTTCTCGCGTCGGGTGGCTCCACGTTCGGCGCCGGCTTCATCGCGTTCCTGATCGTCCTGGCGTTGGCCGTCGCGTCGTTCTTCCTGTTCCGCTCGATGAGCCGGCACCTCCGCAAGGTGCCCAACTCCTTCGATGCGCCCACCCAAGACGAGGACACCGAATGACCGCTCCGGCACGCGACACCGCGACCCACGCCGAGACGGCGGCGCGGCTTCGCGTGGTGATCGCGCGGCTCGCCCGCCAGCTGCGCCAGCACAGTCCGGGTGGGCTGACGCCGTCACAGTGGTCATCGCTCGCGATGGTCGACGCGCACGGACGGCTCCGCATCGGCGACCTTGCCGATCGCGAAGGCGTCAGCGCACCGACGGCGACTCGCGTCGTCGCCAGCCTCGAGGAGCTCGGGCTGCTGTCACGGACGAGTGACCCGAACGACCGCCGGACGTCCTACATCGCGCTGACCGATGACGGCCACGAGAAGCTGGAGTCGACTCGCCGCTCGCAGAGCACCCAGCTCGTCCAGCGGCTGTCCGAGATGCCGGCGGAGGACGTGCGAAAGCTGGTTGATCTGCTGCCGATCCTCGAGTCCCTGCTGACCGAAGAGCGCTAGGGGCACACCGTGATCGCGTCACGTCGAGGTGTCGTCGTGCTCGCTGCCGCCGTTGTGATGGCTGCACCGTTGTCGGCGTACTCGGCTGCCACCGCGTCGGTGGCTGCCGGCAACGCCGCCACGGCAGCGCCGGCAGTTCCCAGCTTCCAGCACGACGAGGGCGGCTTTCGCAGTGTGCTCGGGTATGGCGAGGGGGAATCCACGAATGCCGCCGACCTGGCGTTGTTCGAGGCCGCCGGAAAGGTGCCGCCGAGCTTCACCAACCAAGCCGACCTGTACAACGCGGTCATCACCGGGCAGCCGCGCCACGACCGCGACCTGAGCGGCTATTACAAGAGCTCGGACTTCTCGATTCCGCGAGGCGACGACGCAGCATCCGTCGAGCAGCCGATCGCGGGCGCCACCGTGATCCGTGACCGGCAGTACGGCGTGCCCCACATCTACGCGAGCACGCGTTCGGCCGGGATGTACGCGGCCGGTTACGTCAGCGCCCAAGACCGGCTCTTCCTCATGGACGTTCTGCGGCGCACCGCCGAGGGAGAGCTTGCCGGGCTGCTCGGTGCGAGCGCCGTAAGCGGAGACAGCGCGCAGATCGGGCAGTTCGACTTGTCGCCGGCCGAGTTGATGCGCGAGGTGAAGGCGGTCGGCCGCCAGGAGGGGGCGGCCGGCAGGCAGGCCCTCGCCGACATCGACTCTTACGTCGCTGGGATCAACGGCTACATCGGCGCCACCAGGACGAATCCGGCCTTGTTGCCCGCTGAGTACCCGGCATTGGGCGCGACCCCGAGGGCTTGGACCGTTGCCGACACGGCGGCCGAGGCCTATCTGCTCATCGCGCAGTTCACCGTTGCGGGTGACGGCGAGCAGTTCCAGTCCGACATCCTGAGCAGCCTGCAGCACCGCCTCGGAAACCGTCACGGCCAGGAGGTGTTCGACGACCTGCGTCTTGCCCACGACCCGGACGCGATGACCACCACCACGCGGCGTTTCGACAGTGACCGCACGGGGCGCGTGCATCGCACGGCCAACGCGCACATCACGCCGGGCACCGTGGTGCCGCGCAACGCGGTGGTGGGCGGTGCGCAATCCGGTGGAACGACGACCGCGGCCAGCACCCGCGGCATGCCGGCGTGGGCGGATCAGCTCGCGCGGCGCGGGTTGCGGATGCCGAACGTCGAGTCGAATGCGCTGCTCGTCGAAGGTCGCCACACCCGCAGCGGGCATCCCATCGCCGCGATGGGCCCCCAGGTCGGCTACTACTCGCCGGAGATCTTCGATGAGTACGAGCTGCACATGCCCGGGATCCAGGAGTCCGGCGTCGTCTTCCCCGGCGCGAGCCCGTATGTGCTGATCGGGCACACCAAATCCTTCGCATGGACCGGCACGACGGCGCTCGGCGACAACGCCGACACCTTCGCCGAGAAGCTGTGCAACCCGGATGGATCCCGACCCACCTACGCATCCACGCACTACCTGTACCGCGGGAGGTGCCGCGCCTTCACGCAGCGCACCATCGTCGAGCAGACGCCGCTCGCGCCCACGTCGCCGTCGCCACCACAAACCGTGACGCTGCGCACCGAGCGCAGTGTGCACGGCCCGGTCGTCGACTTCGCGAAGGTGGGCCGGCAGCCGGTTGCCCTGACGAGGGCAAGCACGGTGTACCACCATGGCATTCGCAGCGTCGTCGCGTTCGAGCTTCTCGCGGAGAACAAGGTGCACTCGCCGAGGCAGTTCATCGCGGCGATGCGGCACTACACCGGCAACGAAAACTGGTTCTACGTGTCGCGGTCGCACATTGCGTGGTTCGCGAGCGGCTGGTTCCAGCGGCATGCGCGTCACACGAGCCTGGAGCTCCCGGCGTGGGGCACAGGTCATGACGACTGGGTCGGCTTCCGGCCGTCGACGTACGGCTATCGCCGCCAGCCCAACTCCTTCAACCCGTTCTCGATCGACCCTCGGCAGGGTTATCTCGCATCCTGGAACAACAAGGGAGCGCGCGGCATGGCCGCGGCGCCACAGACCTGGACGTGGGGGCAGGTGCAACGCGTCGAACTGCTCGCCGACCCGACGCGGCACGCGATCCGAGCCGGCCGCAAGCTCACCCTGGCGAACCTGGTGGGCATCTCGGGCAACGCGAGCACGCAGGACCTGCGGGCGGTCAAGGTACTGCGGGCGATGCTGCATGTGCTCGGCCCCGTGGCCGGCCATCGTGAGCGACAGCTCGTGGCTGACCTTCGTGCCTGGCTGCGAAGCGGCGCCCATCGGCGTGCGACGCACGGCCGGTCGTACGACGACCACAGCGCCGCGGTCATGACGTTCGACGCATGGTGGACGGCGATGGTCCACCGCATCTACGACCCTGTCCTCGGAAGTGCGCTGGTCGATCAGATCTCGCACGCCGAAGGACTCGACCTCGGCCAACCGCCGGTGGGATCGGGGTTCTTCGGGGGGTGGCAGAGCCAGGTTCTCGGCGTGCTGCACAAGGTGATGGGGCACGCCGATCCTTCGAACCCGCGGGCGACGTACTGCGGCAACGGCACGCTGGACGGGTGTCGCCACGTACTTCGCAAGTCGCTTGCCCGCGCGGTTGCCGGCCTCGTGAAGAGCGACGGTGGCGACCCGGCGCACTGGCGCAAGCCCGTGCTGTGCGGCACGAGTGCACCGACGTGCGATGAGAATCTGGCGACCACCGCCGGCGCGATCAGCATTCCGCCACAGCCGTTCGAGAACCGCGGGACGTTCCACCAGGCGGTCGAGATCAAATAAGCCGCCAGAAGACGATCGATATCCGGCGCTCCCGCTCGCATGTGACATAGGTGTTGTGACAGGCCGCCCCTATGTCACATGCGTGTCGTGATTCACCACCCGTATGTCACATGCGTGTCGCGATTCACGACATCGATGTCACATACGTGCCGTTACGTAACGTCGGGGTGTGAGTAATCGCCTGGCGTCGTCGACCAGTCCCTACCTGTTGCAGCACCAGGACAACCCGGTCGACTGGTGGCAGTGGGGCGACGAGGCGTTCGCCGAGGCCCGGCGTCGCGACGTCCCGGTGTTTCTCAGCGTCGGCTACGCCGCGTGCCACTGGTGCCACGTGATGGCGCACGAGTCGTTCGAGGACGAGGGCACGGCGGCGTACCTCAACGAGCACTTCGTCTCGATCAAGGTCGATCGCGAAGAGCGGCCGGACGTCGACGCGGTGTACATGGAGGCCACGCAGGCGATGACCGGCCAAGGGGGCTGGCCGATGTCGGCATTCCTCACCCCTGACGCGGAGCCCTTCTACTGCGGCACCTACTTCCCGCCGACGCCGCGCCACGGGATGCCGTCGTTTCGGCAGCTGCTGGAGTCGATCGCGCAGACGTGGGACGCGCGTCGAGATGACGTCCGCGAGTCGGCGTCGGCAATCGTCGCGGAGCTGAACCGCCGCGGCGACACCTCGCCGTTGCGCGGCGAGGCAATCACCGCAGACCGGCTCGACGCCGCTGCCGCGCAGTTGTCCGCCGACCATGACGACGCACGCGGTGGTTTCGGCGGTGCGCCCAAGTTCCCGCCCGCAATGGCGTTGGAGTTCCTGCTGCGCCATGCTGCCCGCACCGACAGCGCGCGCAGTCTCGAGATGGTGACCGTTACGTGCGAGGCGATGGCGC
>JAICMG010000163.1 GCA_025929365.1 Frankiaceae bacterium | reverse complement strand
TGAGGGGCGAGGCAGGGACTCGTGTGTTGCCGCCCGGCTACGTGCGCCGCGATGTCGAGCTCGCCTACGCCACGACCGCCTACGGCGCGCAAGGCGCCACTGTCGCCGAGAGCCATGTGTTGGTCGGCGAGCACAGCGGCGCCGCCTCGGCGTACGTCGGGATGACACGCGCCCGCGAGCGAAACGTCGCGCACATCGTCGCCGAGTCTGCCGAGGATGCGCGCAAGCAGTGGTGCGACGTGTTCGGCCGGGACCGTGCCGACCTCGGGCCGGCCCACGCACAGGAGGCGGCGGCCGAGGCGATGGAGCGTTACGGACCGAAGGCCCCAAGGCGGCAGGCGGCGCCGCGTCTTCCTGCCGAGTTCGATTCCCCGCCTGCGGCATCGCCGTCGGCACCGGGCATCGGGTTCTGAAGCGCGGTTGAGCAACCGGATCAGATTCAGCCCGTTCGCCATAGCCTGATCAGTTGCTCGCCGACGTCGAGCCTGTCGTCGTAGGGCTCGACCGTGACGCCGACGACGCATCCGGGTTCGTTCGGTGCAAGCACAACGCTGTGGCCGTTTCCCAAGTCCGCCCACCTCCGCGCGAACGCGACTCCAGCGTTCCAGGTGGCCGGGGCGGCGGGGTGCCGCGACGTCGCCAGTTGAGTGGCGAGCCGTTCGGCAATCTCGGCGACGGTCGCTGCCGGTTTCATCCCGTCGCCGCCCGCCGTCGGCGCTGGCGGCCGCGGGTCGAAGCGCGTCCGGATGAACCGCACCCGCGGCTCCTTCGGAGCCGGCGCCCTCCTTGGCACTGCTTCGTGTCTGCGGGCCCGCGCTTCAGCCGTGAACGAGTCGTCCCCTCGGCCCAGGATCCGCACGGTGTCCGGGTGGGTCGGTCCCCGCGCGATCACAATCGGCCACTTCCACGCCTCGCGGACCACGTCCGGTAGGTCGAGCTCCTCCCACACCTCGACCAGGAGCGGGCCGTCGATCCAGCGGATCATCTCCTCCGGCGAGCCACCTTGGAGCAACTGCTCGTAGACGCCCTTGCGCTGTGCGCGGTCGTGCATGTCCCACTCGCGCATCGGTCCGTCGCCGACGAGGTCGGGGAACGCCAGAATCGCGAAGCAGTCGGGCGTCTCGACGTTCCAGAGGGTGCTCGGCACCCAGAAGTGCCCAACTCCGGGCGCCTCGTGCTCGACCCAGTCGATGAGCCGGCGCAGGTTGAGGTCGTACCCCGCGGCCTCGAGGATCCGCGCGGCGACCTTGAGCGTGGGCGACTTCAGTCCTCGCTCGTACGCCGACATCGTCGCCTGCGACGTTCCAGATCTGGCGGCGAGCTCGGCCTGGGTCAGACCACTGGCACGTCGTGCGACTTCGAGCAGGTACGCCCGATCCATCTCTCGACGATATCCGATCGAACGTATTCGGCCCTCTGAATGGCACGGCCCTCACACCTACCTGTCGCCCACGATCCTCGCGGGCCAACGCCTGACAGGAGGAACCATGAACAGCAACACCCACGACGTCCCCTTCCGCGCCCGCCACGACGACGAGCTGCTCACGCTCGACGACGTCGCCGAGATCCTGCGGACGCCCGTCAACACCGTCCGCTGGTGGCGGCAGGAGGGCACTGGGCCGGAGTTCTTCAAGATCGGCCGTCGCCTCTACACGACCGTCGGCGACCTGCGGACCTTCATCCGCACCCAGCGGCTCGCCTCCCAGCCCGTGCTCGGCAAGCCGAAGGCGGTGTGAGCCGTGCACTGGCCGCCCGACGCCGGAGACGACACCGACCCGCGGCACGTCTTCCTCGACGCGCACGACGTGATGGTCCGCTACGGCTGGGGCAAGACGAAGGGCTACCAGAACCTCAAGGACCGCTCGTTAGTCCCGGCACCGGTCATGACGCACCCGGACCGGTGGCGGCTCGACCAGCTGCTGGCGTGCGAGGAGAAGCGGATGGAGCTGGCTGAGGCTGCACTCGACGCGCTGGTCGCGCCCGAGCGGGAGCCGATCGCCATCACGGATCTGCTCCCCCAGCCGAAACGGCGATGGCGTTCGGCGTAGTGCGGTCTCAGACGGTGCCCTCGGGGAGCAGCGTGAAGGACTCCACGTGAGCCGGGCGCACGACTCGGAAGTGACGGTGGTCGAGAGTCGCGATCTCGCCCAGCCCCAGGCGCTCGGCGAGTGCGATCACGGAAGCGTCCGTTGTTCCGAGCGGAAGATCGCCGTACCGAGCGACCAGCTCGGCGATTCGGGCGGCGTCAGATTGGGTGAGATCAACCAACTCGAAGCTGCCGTTAGCGACCGACTCCAGGAACGCGACCTCGGCGAAGGTTCCCACCTTGGCCTCGAGCATGTAGCCGACCTCGGCCATGACAGTCTGGGGGAGCAGCAGGCGCCGCCCAGCAAGCCGGAGACCGGTGAACAGCTCGACGCAGGCATGATGGTCCGCGTCCTTGCGGTCGGCCGCGGCGAAGATCGGGCCGGTGTCGCAGATGATCACGACCGTCGGGCGCCGAATCCCTCAGCCAGGGTCTCGTCGACACGACGCGAGTTGTCGGCGCGCCCGTCCTTCGACTCACCGATGCCGAAGAATCTGGGCGGCCACTCCGCCGCAGGATGCTTCGTGGTCAACCGACGCACGTCTGCGAGCACGACCTCGACCTGATCGTCGGGCAGGCCCTCGATCAGGTGGATCAGCTCGTCGCGATTCGCGGTCATGCGAATGAGTGTAGGCGCGCGGGTCGACACCAGGCGGCACCTCGCCGGGCGACGACGAACCTGACCACCCCATTGTAAGGCGCGGTCATCCTTTCGCCCTTCCCGAAGCGCCGTGGTTGTCGATCTCCTCACGAAGCGCGTCGACCTCGGGAGGACGAACCAGCCCCTGCACCACCGCCTCATCCAGCGCTCGACGAAGCTGCGCGGGGTCGGTGCCGGCGGCGAGGCAGTCACGGATCGTCCTCGCCACCGTCGTCACCGGCAGGTCATCCCTCTCTGTCACGTCCTCGGGCTTCAACACGCGACGGTGGAGCCGATAGAGCTCGCCTCCGGCAGCGCGCGGGTGGTTGTCGCGCGGGACCATTAGCTGAATCCGCGACGGGTTCACATCGGACAGACCGTGCAGGACCAGCGCCGATTCATGGGAGACCACCCCTCTGCCCAACGTCCAAGCGACCGCCTCCGCCAGTTCGTCATGCTCAGTCCTCGGCAGAACCGGCACGCGATAGACACCCCGCGCTACGCGCTCCAATCGACCCCGGGCCGCCATCAGCCGGAGCTGAGTAGGGTCGATCCCGAGATCTCGAGCGTCACGGGTGGTCACATACCCGTGTTGCTCCACGGCTCGTTCGAGAACCTGGTCGCGGAGTGACATGTGCTAGAGCGTATCAAAATGATACGGAATAGCCCACAGTAAGCCTGCGTTCACCCATCCGTTTGCCCAGCATGACGTGGTTCCTGCTCTCCATGGTCGTCACTGCGCCACCCGGCTGTGCCGCGGCATCGTGCCGACCAGGGCGATCCCGTCGCGGAGGATCTCGGACACGACCGGCTCGCGGTCCTCTGGAGCGAGCTTGAAGTGGTCGCCGGTCAGGTGCAGGACGTCGCAGTCATTGCCAAGGCGCTCGTGGATCTGCTGCTGCAGCTCGGCCCGACCGTCCCACGCCTCGGGGGCGATCACGACGAGGTCGAGGTCGCTGTCCGCGTGGGCATCGCCGCGAGCAACCGATCCGAACGCGATGACGGCTTCGACGCCTCGCACGGTCTCCTCCACGACGCGCGTCAGCATCTCGATCGGGCGGGCCAATGCACGCAACGGGGCGATGGCTGCATGGCCTTCGTTGATGCGGTGCACGCCGGCACGCCCGACGGCCTCCGTCGTGATCAGCCCCAGCCGATCAAGGTCTCGCAGTGCCTGTTGGACGGCACCCAGGCTGTGCCGATCCGCGATCAACGCGTGCACGCGCCGTCCGGTCAGGGGCGCGCCAGTGCGAAGCAGCACGGCGAGCGCCGCACCGCGCGCTCCAGGCATCAGGCCGCCGAAAGGTTCACCGAACTCCACATGAACAGAATATTGATCATGTGGACAGGATTCTAGTCATGGGCCGCGACCACATCCTCACGTCGCACGGTGTGCCCTGGGACCGGGGCGGTACTCCGGTTGCGTCATGATGTCGCGGTGCGAACTGAGGACCTGGATCGACTCCACGCAGAGATTCGCAGGGCGAATCGAGGCCCGGCAGCGGAGTACGCCGATGTCCTGGAACGCGCCATCGCCACATGTGAAGGCGACTCAGCCGCGGCAGAGTACCTCGACGTAGTCGACCTGCACAGCGAACTGGCCGAGGCCTACGACCGGCTCGGCCGGGTCGAGGAGGCATTGCATCAGGCAGACCTGCTCGTCGAACTGGGATACAGGAGTCAGCCGGACCCTCGCTGCCGGCGGGCCGAGCTTCTGACGCGCCACGGCCGACTGCCGGAGGCCGCCGCGATCTGGGATGCAGTCGCCGCGGACACCCCCGACGACGTGTGGGTCTACAACAACGCCGGCCTGGAGTACGGCGCGATCGGCGAGCACGAGCTGGCGCTGGATTGGCTGACGCGAGGGCTCGAACTAGCGGTCCGCACTGGGGACCCTGAGCGGCTCGTGGGGCAGCTCCGCGACCTTCGCGCCACATCGCTCGCCAATCTCGGACGCGAGCCGGATGAGCTTCAGAAGGCGACTCCTACGCAGACATTGCCGGCTCGCTTGGAGTCGCAGGCCAGTCCTCGTGTCAGTCCTGAGGTCAGCGTTGCGCGCCAGCCGGCGTCGCAAATGCCGGTCGCGCTGGCCTGGTTGCCCGCCGACGAGTACGCCGAGTGGCCCCAACGCTGGCCGGACCTCGCCGACAGCCCGTTGACGCACGACCAGAACGGCGAACCGGTCAGCCACGCCGTCTACTGCCGACGCATGGATGGGCGACTCCGAGATCACGCCGAGGCCGGCATGTCGCGACTCTCCGTGGTGCCAGTCCGGTCCGACGAGTTCCTCCCCTGGGTGGCCGAGTACGCCCCGGACGAGCAAGACCCATCGCAGCTGCGAGCCCAGTACGCCGCCGACGTGGCGCGAGATCCGTCGCGCACCGTCACCTGGCCCCCGGGACGCAACGAGTCGTGTTGGTGCGGGTCGGGTCGCAAGTACAAGAAATGCTGTGGGGCGCCCGGGGCGCCGCTGTGAAGACGGTCAGGCTGCGGGTGACCATGCGCGAGGTCGTGCCGTGCATGGAGCGCGTCATCGACGTACCGGCCGCGATCACCCTCGACGAGCTCCACGAGGTGCTGCAGGTCGCTATCGGCTGGACCGACTCCCATCTCCACCAGTTCCGCACCGAGGACACCGTCTACACGGTCCCCTTCGAGGACTGGGGCGAGGACCGCGAAGTCAACGAGCGCGGCGTACGCCTGTCCACGCTGCCGACCCGCTTCATCTACGCCTACGACCTCGGCGACAACTGGAAGCACGACGTCGAACTGCTCGGCAGAGGCGGGGACAAGCCGGGCTGTGTCGGCGGCGAGGGTGCCTGCCCGCCGGAGGACTGCGGCGGCGTCGGAGGGTACGAGGAGCTCCTCGAGGCCCTCGCCGACCCGAGGCACCCCGAGCACGAGTCGATGCGCACCTGGGTCGGGAACCGACTGCGACCGTTCGACCAGCACGCGACCACCCAGCGGGTCCGGAACGCGGTCGGCGCCGTCCCCGACAGCGTCCGTCTCGTGCTCGGCTTGCTCGCCGACGGGGTCAAGCTCACGCCCGGTGGCCGGCTTCCGCGGTCCGTGGTCCGCGCCGTTCAGCAGGTGCGTCCGGGATGGAATCCGATGGGGCGGCTCGCCTCCATCGAGGAGGACCTGCTTCCCCTGGCCGTCTTGCACGACTTGCTGCGCCACGTCCGGCTGGTCCGCCTCACCAACGGCGTCCTGCGCCCCACGAAGGCGGCAGCCGACGAGCTCGAGAGCGTACGTCGCCTCAGATCCTGGTTTGACGAAGGCGCGTTCCACACCATGACCGCGGAACGTGCCGTCGCACTCGTCGCGGCCCGCGGCCCGCTTCAGGTCGCGGAGATCGCCGCCGAGGTGCATCCGCTACTCGGCCACGGGTGGAGCCGCGGCGGGAAGCCCATCACCACCCGTGATGTTGAGGACGAGGTTCGCAACCTGTCGCACCAGCTCCAGGCGCTGGACCTCATCACCCGCAGCCGATCAGAATGGTCCCCGGGACCATCGGCTCGCTCGCTGCTACCCGGCGCGAACCTGCTCGCCGACCTGCTCTGATCGGCTGCCACTGGGTCGCCAGTGATGGGGCCGAAGTGATGCACGAGAGTGATGCACGAAGCCCCGGAAACGGTGTCCAAGGACGATACGAGCCGGTCCATCGTGAACCGACATACCCGTGCTGACCTGCGGTTTCGTCAAATCTCGCCAACAGCCGTCGATCGGTTCAGCTCGTGGCACCAGTGGCAGGCGGCGTACCCGACGCTCAAGAGAATTGGTGCATCACGGCGCCTTGCTTCCTCGAACGCTTCGGGTCCCCACTCCCACCAGTCCACCGGGTTCTCAGCGTGCTGGAGGAGGTAGGGGCTCGTTGCGTTCGCGAGGCGGTTGGCCATTCCTGTGACTCCTGACGAGTG
>JAICMG010000166.1 GCA_025929365.1 Frankiaceae bacterium | reverse complement strand
TGGTCAGTCGCGATGAATGGCCGCGTCCCCGACTCGGTCAGCGCGGTGTCGATTCGCGCAGTGGTCAGCGACACGGCCGTTCGACCAGCCGACGAGTTGCCGTCGAGGATCACGCTGCCCACATCGAGCCGCTGCAGGCGCGACAGCTTCCTGCCGGACGGTCCGCTGGTCGCGACGCCGACCATGAACAGCTGCCCGACCCGTTGCTTGGCGGTCATTCCGTCGTACGCCGCGTGCACCGGATTCGGAGTCGGCGACGGTCCGGGTGTCGGGGGCCCCGGGATCATGCCGAAGGCGGCGGGTGACAGTGGCAGAAGCGCCCCGATCGCAACGGCGACGGCGGCCCGGAGCGCGGTTGTCCTGGTCATTCTCCGGTACGCAGCGCCGCCGCAACTTGGCGTGCGAGGTCCGCCGCCTGCTCGGCGCCTTCCGCTTCGACCATGACCCGCACGAGTGGTTCCGTACCACTGGGGCGGACCAACACGCGCCCGGCGTCACCAAGAGTTGCCGCGACCGCGTCGATCGCGACCTGCGCGCGGGCAATCGCCGGCTCCGGGTCTTGTGTCGGGACGTTGATCAGGACCTGGGGAAGTCGCTTCAGCTCGGCCGCGAGCACGGACAGCGGTCTACCCGTCGCCACGACTGCTGCGCCGAGGTGCAAGCCGGTCAGCAGTCCGTCGCCGGTCGTCGCGTGGTCGAGCAACAACACGTGACCGGACTGCTCCCCACCGATGACCGCGCCCTCGACGCGCATCCGCTCGGCAACGTGGCGATCGCCGACGGGGGTGGTCGCAAGCGTGATTCCTTCGGCCGCGAGCAGGCGGTGCAGCCCGAGGTTGCTCATCACGGTTGCGACGACCAAGTCACGCCGAAGACTCCCGCGTGCGCGCGCATCCAGCGCAAGGATCGCGAGGATTGCATCGCCATCAACCGGCACGCCGTCGGCGGCGACCGCAAGGCAGCGATCCGCATCCCCGTCGTGGGCGATGCCCATGTCCGCACCGGCGTCGGTGACGGCGGACTGCAGGGCTTCGAGGTGGGTCGCACCACAAGCTTCGTTGATGTGTGCGCCGGTGGGGTCGGTGTTGATGACCGTCACATTCGCGCCCGCCCGCGAGTACACATCAGCAGCGACCCGCGCCGCCGAGCCGTTCGCGCAGTCGACGATGAGTCGAAGCCCGTTGAGCCGGGATGGCAATGTCGCAAGAAGCGCATCGACGTACCACGCCGTCTCACCGGCGAGATCTGCGACGACGACACCCCTGCGGCCGCTGCGCGGCGCGCCGCCGATCCGCGCCTCGATGCGCTCCTCGGTCGACTCATCGAGCTTCACGCCGCCGGCGCCGAACAGCTTGATGCCGTTGTCCTGGACCGGGTTGTGGCTCGCGGAGATCACGATCCCCAGGGACGGACGCGTCGTTCGCCCCGGGACGCCGTCGGCCACGGCACGCGCCACGGCGGGCGTCGGCACGACGCCGAGCAGCGCCACATCCGCTCCGGCGGACTTCAGCCCGCTGACAACAGCCTCCTGCAGCCATGCACCCGACGGCCGTGGGTCCCGTCCGACGACCACGAGCGGCGCGCTCTGACCAGGTGTGAGCTCGGCGACAGCGGCGACTGCGATGGACTGCGCGAGATCCGCGGTGAGGTCGACTCCGGCGACCCCCCGAACCCCGTCAGTGCCGAACAGGCCGGCCAACGGCCCCTACCGCTTCGAGTACTGCGGAGCTTTTCTTGCCTTCTTGAGCCCGTACTTCTTGCGTTCCTTGGCTCGCGCGTCGCGGGTAAGGAAGCCGGCCCTCTTCAGCGGCGGGCGGGCGGCGTCGTCGGTGTCGAGCAGCGCGCGCGCAACGCCGAGCCGCACCGCACCCGCCTGGCCGGAGACGCCCCCGCCGTGCACCCGAACGAGCACGTCGTAACGGTCGGGGATGTCGAGGGTGACCAGCGGCTCGTTGACGATCTGCTGGTGGACCTTGTTCGGGAAGTAGTCATCGAGGGTGCGGCCGTTGATGGTCCACACACCGGTACCGGGGATGAGCCGGACACGAGCGATGGCCTCCTTGCGGCGGCCGGTGGCGGCGGCGGGTCCGGTGACCTGAACGAGGGGTTTGCGCTCGACCGGAGCGGCAGGGGCCTCGTCCTCGACGATCGTGTCGCCGGCTTCGGCGTCGTCGGTGGCCTCGATGTCCTCGACGACGTCCTCGGTTGCTGACTCACTCACTACTGTGCCACCTGCGTGATCTCGTAGGGCACCGGCTGCTGTGCCTGGTGCGGGTGTTCCGGGCCGGCGTACACCTTCAGCTTGCTGGCCATCTGGCGGCCCAGCGTGTTGTGCGGCAGCATCCCCTTGATCGCCTTCTCGACGACCCGCTCCGGGCGCTTCGCCATGAGCTCGCCGATCGGCGTCGAGGTGAGACCGCCCGGGAAGCCTGAGTGACGGTGGGCGAGCTTGTCAGCGCGCTTGTTGCCGGTCAGCGCGACCTTCTCGGCGTTGACGATGATGACGAAGTCACCCGTGTCGAGGTGCGGCGCGAAGATCGCCTTGTGCTTGCCGCGAAGCAGCCGGGCGGTCTGGCTGGCGAGCCGGCCCAGCACGACGTCGGTGGCGTCGATCACGTGCCACTGGCGCGTGACCTGGCCAGGCTTCGGTTGGAACGTACGCACAGGGGTGCCTTCTGCTTTCTTGATCCGGATTTTGCCCACCCCAGCGATCCGGGCTAGACCGTACGAGGCTACCCGCGGCCCGGTTGGAGGGTCAAAAGCCCGATCGGCGCTCGAGATGGCCCCTCGCGGCCTCGTCTCCAGGCCCGTTTCGAGCCGCCAGGCGCTCCGCGACGGCGAGACGGTGGGCTTCGTCGGCGTTGCCGCCGTACTTGAACTTGCCGTTCACCTCACGGATCGCCAGCCGGAGCCCCCGGATGCCCGGCAGCTTGCGCTCGTGGACGGCCGGGTCGGCGTGGCCACTGCCGGGCTCGAAGACGTCGAGCTGGCGGCGAAGGATGGCGAGCTTGCCCGCGACGTCGTCGACGACGGTCGCGTCGCACCGCAGCTGGACCGCCGCGTAATACGTCGTCGGGATCCCGAGCGCCGGGTCCTCGTCCCCGATCGCCTTCCACGCGGCCGGCACGAACGCCCAGTCCCCCGCCACGCTCAGCAGGACCGTCGGGTTCTCGTCGATCGCGTGCCAGACCGGGTTCGGCCGGGCGAGGTGGAGCAGCACCTCGTCCGCGGCGAGGACGTACTGCGTCGGTACGACGACGGGGAGCTCGCGATCACGGCCTCCAGCGATGAGCTGCCCGAACGCCTGTGCCTCGACGAAGCCGCGCCACTCAGCCTCACCCTCGCTGGCGTCCCACGGGTGGATGAGCATCAGCGCTGCGTCGTCTCTCTTTGGCGCTCGACGCGGCCTTCGTCCCAGACCGGCTCGGGTGTCTCCTCAACGGTGCCGTCGGAGCGGAACACGACGAACCGGTCGAAGGACTTCGCGAACCAGCGGTCGTGGGTGACCGCCACGACCGTGCCCTCGAAGGAGGCGAGACCCGCTTCGAGCGCGTCGGCGGAGGCGATGTCGAGGTTGTCGGTCGGCTCGTCGAGCAGCAGCAGCGTGGCGCCCGACAGCTCGAGCAGCAGGATCTGCAGCCGCGCCTGCTGACCGCCCGACAGCGTCTCGAACGGCTGCTCACCCGCCTGCGCGAGCTCGTAGCGATCGAGCACTCTCGCCGCCTGCTCGCGACCGAGGCCTTCGCGGTGGTCGTCGCCCTTCCACAGGATGTCGAGCAGGGTCCGCCCGATGAGCTCCGGATGCTCATGAGTCTGCGCGAACCAGCCGGGTCGTACTCGGGCGCCGAGCCGGGCGACACCGGAGTGTGCGACCCGCGCGAGCGGAGTCCCCGCGACGGGACGATGCTCAGGCTCGGGATCGCTGCCACCCGCAGCGAGCAACCGCAGGAAGTGCGACTTGCCGGAGCCGTTGGATCCGAGCACCGCGACCCGCTCGCCGAACCACACCTCGAGGCCGAACGGCTGCATCAACCCGGTCAGCTCGAGGTTCTCGCACACGACGGCGCGTTTGCCGGTGCGTCCGCCGCGGAGCCGCATGGCGACGTTCTGCTGAAGCGGCACGGCGTGTGGCGGCCCTTCTCTTTCGAAGCGATCGAGTCGGGTGCATGCAGCCTGGTACGCACCGGCCATGCCGTCGTTGTACTTAGCCTTCTGCTGCAACCGAAGCACCAGCGCCTTCAGCTTCGCGTGCTCCTCGTCCCAGCGGCGACGAAGCTCGTCGAGCCGGCTGTTGCGATCGCCTCGCGCCTCGGCGTACGACGCGAACCCGCCGCCGTGGACCCACGCGGTGTTACCTGCCGCACCGAGCTCGACGGTGACGATCCGGCTCGCCGTCCGAGCCAGCAGCTCACGGTCGTGCGAGACGTACAGCACGGTCTTCGGACTGTCGACCAGCTGCTGTTCGAGCCATCGTTTGCCGGGGACGTCGAGGTAGTTGTCCGGCTCGTCGAGCAACAGCACCTCGTCCGGGCCTCGGAGCAACGCCTCGAGGACGACGCGCTTCTGCTCCCCTCCCGACAGCGTGCGCACCTCACGCCACCGCGCCTTGTCGTACGGCAGCCCGAGCGCCGCGACGGTGCAGTTGTCCCAGAGCACCTCGATGTCCCAGCCGCCGGCATCGGACCATTCAGCGAGGGCGTGGGCGTACTTCAGCTGGGTGGGCTCGTCCTCGTGTTCCATCATCGCGAGCTCCGCGGCATCGAGTGACGCGGCAGCCCCGCGCACCCGTGGCGGCGCAACCGACAGCAGCAGGTCGCGCACGGTTGAGGAGTCGCGCACCGACCCGACGAACTGACGCATCACCCCGAGGCCGCCGGATTCGGTCACCGCGCCGGAGTCCGGCGTGATGTCGCCACTGACGATCTTGAGCAAGGTGGTCTTGCCGGCGCCGTTCGGACCGATCAGCGCGGCCTTCTGACCGTCGGCGACACGGAAGGTGATCTCGTCGAGCAACATGCGACCGTCGGGCAGGGCGAGGCTCACCCGCTGCAGATCGACGTGGCCCATGCGTCCCAGTGTCGCAGCGGCCGCGAGCGAATTAGATGCGGCGAGCGCGCGCCCGGCGCGCTTGCACGGCGAGCTGCTCGTCCGGCGGGTAGTCGACGCTCACGAGGGTCAGGCCGTGCGGCGGCGCGACGGTCACCGCCGAGTCGCGAAGGCGCGCGACGAGCACGGCGCGCGGCCACTCCGCGCGGCGGCGTCCGTCACCGACAGCCAGCAGCGCGCCCACCATCGACCGGACCTGGTTGTGGCAGAACGCGTCCGCGTGGGCAGTCACCACCACGACGCCGTCACCGTCACGAGAGACGTCGAGAGCGCGGAGTGTGCGAACCGTGGAGGCACCCTCACGGCGGCGGCAGTACGCCGCGAAATCGTGCTCCCCGACCAGCCCTTGCGCAGCACCTCGCATCGCCGCTTCGTCCAACGGCCGCTTCCACGCCACGGTGTCGTAGCGACGCAACGGCGCCGGCGTGCGGTCCGTCACGCGGTATCGGTAGTGCCGGCCCGTTGCGGCGAACCTCGCGTCGAAGCCGTCGGGTGCGACCGACACCGCGCGCACGGTCACGTCAGCCGGGAGCAGGCGGGACAGGCGCAGCTGCAGCCTCTCCGCATCGACGGCCGGAGGTAGGTCGACGTGCGCGACCTGGCCGATCGCGTGCACGCCGGCGTCGGTCCGTCCCGCCACCGTCAGCGATGGCGCGGAACCGAGGCGCAGAACGGTCGCCAGCGCGGCCTCGACGGTCTCCTGCACGGTACGACGGCCCGGCTGCCTGGCCCAGCCGGAGAAGTCGGTGCCGTCGTAGGAGAGGTCGACGCGCAGACGAACGAGCCCGCCTTCCCCAGCAGGGAGGGCGGGCTCGTTCATGTCCTTGCGGGCGGTCACTCCTCGGAGGACTCACCCTCGCTCGGCGAGGTCTCCTCTGCCGGCGCGGTCTCGACCTCGCCTGTCACCTCGACGGCGCCTGCCGCATCCGGCGTCTCGATCTCGCCCGTGACCTCGACGACCTCGGCTGCCGGCGCCTCCTCGGTCTCGGTCATGTCGGTCTGCGCAGGCTCGGGCTCCACCGACCCCGCCTCGTCGACCGTCTCGTTGTCGGCCTCCTCGTCGTCGATGAGGTCGAGCCCGACGTCCGCATCGTCATCGCTGACGACGGCATCGGCTGCCTCGGCCTCGGC
>JAICMG010000145.1 GCA_025929365.1 Frankiaceae bacterium | reverse complement strand
CGCGGATGATGTCGGTCCTCAGGAGATGCACGTCACCACCGGTGTCGTCGACATCGCGGCTGCCGACGACGCCGATGCCGTCGAGATCGCGAAGCGGGCGCTCGTGGCGTTCGTGCCCGAGCTGCCGAAGTGGTCCGAGCCCGATCAGACGTCGCTGCGCGACGTCGTCCCGGAGAACCGTCGTCGCGCGTATGAGGTGCGCAAGGTGCTGGCCGTCGTCGCCGACGAAGGATCGGTGCTCGAGGTCCGTCCGAGATGGGCGCGTGGCATGGTGACCGCCTTCGCGCGGCTCGAAGGTCGCGCGATCGGCGTCATCGCGAACAATCCGCTGCACCTCGCCGGCGCGATCACCAGCGACTGCGCCGACAAGGCTTCCCGCTTCCTGCAGCTGTGTGACGCGTTCGACCTGCCGGTGCTGTCCTTGTGTGACACGCCCGGCATGATGGTCGGTCCGGCCGCTGAGCGGACCGGCTTGGTACGTCACACGTCGAGGCTCTTCACTGTCGGCGCGACGATGACCGCGCCGATCGTGATGGTGATCCTTCGCAAGGGCTACGGCCTGGGCGCGATGGCGATGGCCGGCGGAGACTTCCATGCTCCGCTGGCCACGCTGGCGTGGCCCACCGGCGAGGTCGGGGGGATGGGTCTGGAAGGTGCGGTCCGCCTCGCGATGCGCAAGGAGCTGGCGGCCATCGCGGACGACGACGAGCGGGAGCGGACGTACGAGGCTCTCGTCGCCGCGGCCTACGAGCGTGGCAGCGCCCTGTCGGCGGCGACGTACGGCGAGATCGATGACGTCATCGACCCCACGGATACGAGGGCGAGAGTGGCGGCACTGCTGCGCGCGTGGCAACCACCGCCGCGCGACGGACGGCGCCGCGTGGTCGACACCTGGTAGGTGGCCGCGTCAGCGGTGCGGCTTGTGAATGAAGTGCGTCGCGCCGGAGAACTCCAGGTCATAGGTGTAGCCGCCGTCGTTGGGGGCGTGACCCATCTCGCTCAGAGTGATCACCGAGCCGTGGACGGCCTCGACGTACGCGACGTGCCCGCCCCTCGCGGCCCGGTACCACGTCATGCCATCCGTCGACCGGCCCATGGTGGCGTTGCTGCGCCAGGCGGCAATGTCGCCGACGCGGGCCACGTGGTCGACCCGGTATCCCGCTCTGCGTGCGTCGACGGCGACGTTCCACGCGCCGTACGGATACTGCCGGTAGCCGTACTTGTTGACCGGTCCGTAGAACACGTCGGGACGCTTCTCGGCGGTCCAGTAGGTGGAGTCGCCGTAGGGCACCGAGCTGTCGCGCATCGCCCGCCCCTCGTAGTTGCAGCGGTCGAAGGGCACATGCCATGGCCCTGGTCCGGGCGGGGTGCGGTCGTACCTCGTCGCCGGGGGGGTCGCGCTGGTGGTGCAGACCCTGTGTGCCGGCGCGGCGTTCGCGGGGGCGGCAATCGCGAAGCAGCCCGCGAGAACAGTGACCGAGAGAAGGCGCGCGGGCACGCACGGACGCGACACTTGCGGTTCCCCCAGGCGGCTGCACGACAATGGTGGGCAACGTCGAAGGTACCGGGGCTGCGTGACAGCCGGTGTAGCGGCACCGGAACTGTCGGCGAGCTGACACAACGGAGGCGCGATGACCGAGGCTGTCACGTCGGCGCACCTCCGTGAGATGCCGCTGCCCCGCTCGCCGGTCGTGCTCGACCACGTCGTCGACGACCGAGACGAGGTCTGGCGGCTGATCGATTCGCATGCGCCGTACTGGCCGGTGCAGCGTTACTTCGCGAACAGTGCGGAGTACGCCGCGCTGTCCGGACAGGACGAGCCGGCACAGATGATCGTCGCGCCGGTCTTCCGTGGGAACTGGGCCTTCGAGGGCGATGTGCTCGACGGCGTGCAACCCATCCTCGACAGCGAGCGGTTCATCGCCGCCGCGAAGCAGCTGTTCGATGCGGAGATCGTGCGGCCGACGACCGTGTACGTGAACTTGACGTGGCAGCTGCCGTTCCCGCAGGGCGCCGGGCACACAGACGTCCCGGCCTTCCGCGGGTTCGACCGGACGACGTACCCCATCACGTTCCTGACGATCATGGGCTTGTCCGGCTTGTTCGAGGACGTGCGGGTCAAGGTCGCGACCGGTGTGTCGTGGTTCTACCGCGGTCACGACGGCGGCTTCGAGTACTGGCCGCAAGGTCCGGACGGCCCGTCCGTCCTGCACGAAGGCGCGATCGACAACACCGCGATCGTTGCGGACAACGACTTCATGTGGCACCGCGTGCGCCCGACGGGCCGGGTCGAGGACGGCATGGTGACGATGTCGAAGGACGCGGAGCTCGTCCGTCGCGACGGCGACGGCTGGGCGATCGTCGACGACGGCAGGGAGCTCGGTGCGTTCACCACGGATCGGCTTCGCGTCAGTTTGTCGTGGAAGGGGATCGCGTTCAGCGACGACGCGGACCGTCGACGTCACGACGAGCATGTCGACGACATCGACCTCGCCGGCGTGCTGAAGCGCTTCACCGACGACTTCGCCGCGCGCGGGCAGACGCTGGAGATTCCCGCGGATCCGCTGACCGATCCCGGTTTCGTGCGGACGCTGCGTGACACATACCTCCGTTACCCGTCCACCAGTTCGTGATCTCGATCGCGCGTTCGAGGCTGGCGACGAGTCGGGTCTCGAGGTGGGGAGCTCCAGCGCCCGCGCTCGCTAGGAGGTCCGCGCCCCCGGTGTGAGACGCGTGTTTTCCGTCCCGGAGAATGGGGTTCCAACTCCAAGACTGCATCCAGGGGGACGTCGTGAGTGGGCTCGCCCGCTGGTGCGTTCGGTACCGCTGGATCGTGGTCGCGCTCTGGGTGGCTTCGGCCGTCTACACCGGCGTCATCGCTCACCGCGTGGGCGCCAGCTACTCGGACAGCTTCACCCTTCCCGGTACAGACACCCAGCGCGCCTTCGACCTGTTGAAGGCGAACTTCCCGCAGGTCGCAGGTGACCTGGACACGGTGGTCCTGCACAGCGAAGGCGGCCACCGGGTCACCGACGCGACGCTTCGACGCTCCGCGTCCACGATGCTCAACAAGGTCGCGGGACTGCCACACGTCGTCGCGGTGGTGTCGCCTTTCTCGGCTGCGGGGCGCGGTCAGATCAATCCCGATCACACGATCGCCTTCGCCGAAGTGCAGTTCGACCAGCTTGCCAACACCCTTCCCCGGTCCGCCCTGAAGAGTTTGGTCAACACCGCGCAGCAGGTGAGAAGTGCGTACTTGGACGTCGAGCTCGGCGGCCAGGGCATCCAGTTCCTCCAGCAGCCATCGACGCAGGGCAGCGAGATCGCGGGCGTCCTCGCAGCGGCGATCGTGCTGTTCCTCGCGTTCGGATCATGGCGTGGAATGGTCACTCCGCTGGTGGCCGCGATCGCCGCAATTCTCGTCGGCACGTCCGTCGAATCGTTGCTCTCACAGGTCATGTCCGTCGCGCAGTTCACGCCACAGCTGTCGATCCTCATCGGGCTGGGCGTGGGCGTGGACTACGCGCTGTTCATCGTCAGCCGGCATCGCAACAACCTGATGTCAGGTATGGCGGTCGAGGACTCCATCGGTGCCGCCCTGAACACGTCGGGTCGCGCCGTTCTCTTCGCCGGCGCGACTGTGTGCGTGGCCCTGCTCGGGCTCTTGCTGCTCAACGTGACCTTCCTGGTCGGTGTCGCCGTCGGAGCAGCCTTCACCGTCGCGCTGACAATGCTCGCGTCGTTGACGCTGACGCCCGCGCTGCTCGGGTTCATGGGGACGAAGGTGCTCGGGCGCGGTGGGCTCCGGCGGCTCGAGGCGCACGATGCCGACGAAAGTGCCGCTCCCCGTGGTTGGCTCGGTTGGGCACACCTGATCGAGCGCCATCGGGTGGTGCTCAGCGTGTTGGCACTCGCGGTCGTGGCCGTGATCGCGGCGCCGTTCTTCGCCCTGCAGCTCGGCTTCAGCGACCAGGGCAACGACCCGGCGAACCAGACGACGAGGAAGGCCTATGACCTGCTCGCGCAGGGTTTCGGTCCCGGTTTCAACGGACCGTTGCAGGTCGCCGCACAGCTCAAGGCTCCCGGCGGCCCGTCGCAGCTCGACCCGCTGAGAGCCGCGATCGGCAACGATCCTGGTGTGGCGGCCGTCGGGCCGGCCATCCTCGGCCTGGACCGCACCACAGCGGTGTTCGCCGCGATTCCGCGGAGCACCCCGCAGTCGATCGAGACCACGGACCTCGTCAAGCGACTTCGCTCGACGGTGATCCCACGCGCCCTGCCGGGCACCGCGATCAGGGTGGCGTACGTCGGTGGTGCCACGGGTGCCTACATCGACTTCGCGCACGTGCTCGCCTCGAAGCTGCCGCTGTTCGTGGCGGTGGTCGTCCTCGTCGCCTCGCTGTTGTTGCTGGTCGCGTTCCGCAGCTTGGTGATCCCGCTGACCGCCTCAGTGATGAACATCTTTGCCGCGGGGGCGACGTACGGCCTGCTCGTCTTCGTGTTCCAGCAGGGTCATCTCGGCAGCCTCTTCTCGGTCGGCCGGCCCGGGCCGATCGAGGCGTTCGTCCCGGTCATGTTGTTCGCGATCCTGTTCGGACTGTCCATGGACTACCAGGTCTTCCTCGTGAGCCGGATGCACGAGGAGTGGATCCACACGGGTGACAACCGGCACTCGGTGACGGTCGGTCAGGCGCAGACCGGACGGATCATCACGGCCGCCGCGAGCATCATGATCGTCGTCTTCATGTCGTTCGTGTTCAGCGGTGTCCGGGATGTGGCGGAGTTCGGGCTGGGACTTGCCGCCGCGGTGCTGATCGACGCGTTCGTCCTTCGCACGGTCCTGGTCCCCGCGCTCATGCACACCTTGGGCAACGCGAACTGGTACTTGCCCCGGTGGATGGACCGGCTGATCCCACACGTCTCCATCGAGCCTCCGGAGCGCACGTATGACGACGACCTCACGGTGGTGGATTTCGAGCCGCGCTGAAACGGCTTTGCTCTTGATGGTGCGTGAATGGGAAACTTGGTCTGAGTGAGCCGACTCCAGCGATTCCGACGCGACACGTTCGCCTCGTTGGCCAACCCGAACTATCGGCTCTACTTCGCTGGTCAGTCGACGTCGATGGTCGGCACGTGGATGCAGGCGATCGCGCAGTCGTTCCTCGTCTTCCAGATCACCGACTCCGGCACCGACGTCGGGTTCATCGTCGCGTTGCAGACCCTGCCGGTCATGCTGCTGGGCCCGTACGGCGGCGTCGTCGCCGACCGCGTGGACAAGCGGCGGCTGACGATCGCGCTGCAGTGTCTGATGGGGATCCAGGCGCTCGTCCTGGGTCTGCTCACCGTCACCCACGTCGTGAAGCTGTGGGAGATCGGGGTGCTCGCCGTCGTCCTCGGCTTGAACAACACCTTCGAGAACCCTGCACGTCAGTCGTTCATCCTCGAGATGGTCGGGCCGGGCCATCTCCGCAACGCGGTGACCCTCAACACCGTGATGGTCAACGTCGCTCGCGCGATCGGACCCGCGGCGGCCGGCCTGATCATCAATGCGGGCGGCACCGGTGTCTGCTTCCTGATCAACGCAGGCAGCTTTGTCGCGGTCGTCGCCTCTCTCATGGCGATGGATGTGTCGGCGTTGTCGCCATCGACTCCCACCCCGCGGCGACGGGGCCAGCTGGTCGAGGGCCTTCGGTATGTGCGCAGCGAGGTGGGCCTCGCCGTACCGCTGCTGATGATGGCAATCGTCGGGTGCCTCACGTATGAGTTCCAGGTGACGCTGCCCGTCGTCGCCGCGCGCGCCTTCCATGGCGGCTCTCGGACGTACGGGTTCATGACCGCGGCGATGGGCGTCGGCGCGATCATCGGTGGTCTCTACGCCGCAGCCCGTGGCCGGACCGGCCTGGCCACGCTGGTGCGATCGTCGGTGGTCTTCGGCGTACTGCTCGCTCTCGCAGCGGTTGCGCCGAACCTGTGGTTGGAACTGCTCGCTCTCGCGGCGGTCGGCGCCGCAAGCGTCACCTTCATCTCCAAGGGCAACAGCACGCTTCAGCTCGCCGCGAAACCGCAGATGCGGGGCCGCGTGATGTCGCTGTGGGCGGTGGCCTTCCTCGGCTCCACCCCGATCGGTGGACCCGTCGCCGGAGCCGTCGCGGAGCACGTCGGCGCTCGTTGGGGCCTCGGGCTGGGCGCGCTCGCCTGTGCCGTGGCGGCGGCGCTCGGAGCGGCCGCGCTCCGGAAGGTCCGGGTGGCGTCGGTCGTCATGACGTCGGAGGCGGTCGACTCCGAAGAGGGGCCTGTCATGGAGGCCGCGCGTTGATCTACCGTTGTCTGTCGTGGGGGACCTCCGCGCTGCGCTGAAGCGCCGCCAGCTCGAGGCCCAGTTCTTCTGGTCCTACGGCAAGCAGCGCGCGCGCGCCGACTGGTACCTCCGCAAGTGCAAGTCGGTCGGGGCGCAGGCGACGATGCTCGGCCGCCCCACGGTCGACGCGACCGACATGGAGGTCGGCGACCACTTCAAGGTCTGGTCGACGCACAAGCGGACTCTCGTCACCGGCTGGGGCAAGCTGCGCATCGGCGACCGCGTGTTCCTCAACAACGGCGTCTTTCTCGCCTGTTGCAAGGAGATCACGATCGGCAATGACGTCGCGATCGCCAACGAGGTCTACATCACCGACAGCGACAGCCACGGCGTCGAAGGCCGGCCGGTTCGGGAGGAGCCGGTGCGGATCGGCAACGGTGCGTGGATCGGCGCGCGCGCGATCATCCTTCCGGGCGTGACGATCGGGAACCGCGCGCTCGTCGCGGCCGGCGCGGTCGTCACGAAGGACGTCCCCGACGAGAGTGTCGTCGGGGGAAACCCGGCCAAGATCATTCGTCAGCTGGTGTACCCGCCCGGCGTGACGAGGGCCTGGTACGACGACCCGAACATGTTCGTGCACCCCGTCTTCGCCGACCCCGAGGCATGACCCAACTTGTCAGAACCTCGTCCGCCGATAGCCGCCGATAGCCGCACCACGTTCTGACAACCCAGCCGGAGAAGGGCCAAACCCGGGTCACGGGATGACCGGCGCAAGATAATGGCCTCGTGCCCGATCTGCCTTGCGGGACGGTGACCTTCCTCTTCACCGACGTCGAGGGCTCGACGCGTCTGCTGCGCGAGATCGGCGCGGACGAGTACGCGGCCGTGCTGGCCGAGCACCGCCGCATCGTGCGGGAAGTGTGTCGGCGGCATGACGGTGTCGAGGTGGATACGCAGGGCGATGCGTTCTTCATCGCCTTTCCCACCGCGCCCGGCGCGTTGGCGGCAGCGCGGGACGCGCAGGCAGCGTTGTCAGTCCCGGTTCGCATGGGCGTCCACACCGGCACGCCGCTGCTGGCAGACGAGGGGTATGTGGGCGCTGATGTGCACGAGGCGGCGCGCATCGCGTCGGCAGGCCACGGCCGGCAGATCCTCGTGTCCGCGTCGACCGCCGCGCTTGTGGGGACGGAGGCGTTGCGCGATCTGGGCGAGCATCGTCTCAAGGACCTGACCGCGCCGGTGCGGATCTATCAGGTGGGCGATGCCGACTTCCCGCCGCTGAAGACGCTGTACCGGACCAACCTGCCGGTTACCGCGTCGTCGTTCGTCGGCCGCGCCGTTGAGCTGTCCCAGGTTCGGCAGACGCTGGAACGCGACGACGTCCGGCTTCTCACTCTCGCCGGACCGGGCGGTTCCGGGAAGACGCGGCTGG
>JAICMG010000106.1 GCA_025929365.1 Frankiaceae bacterium | reverse complement strand
GCCGCTACCGCAGGGTCGCGCAGGGCTCCGCCGCGTTGCTGATCCGAGGCATGCTCCAGCACAGCGACAACGTCGTGAACGTGATGGCGGAGCGGATCGATCCGCTCCCGCTCGGCGTACGCCCGTCAGCCCGAAACTTCCGCTGACGGGCGCCCGAACAACATGCGCTGCAGCTTTCCCGCGTACTCGGCGGTGTAGGGAACGCCCCGGGCGACAACGCGGGTGTGGAAGGCACCGAACAGCACGTCGAGCACCATCTCCGAGTCGACTCCCGTCGCGATCTCGCCTCGTTCCTCGGCCCGCTGAAGTGCTTGGCGCACGATCGCCAGCCGCCGATCCCACAGCTGAGCACGCGCGGCAGCGACATCGGGGTCATCTCGCGCTGCATCCAGCGCGCACGTCACCGCCACGGCGAGGGCGATCGGATCCGACGCGTCGGTGCTTCTTGGCGCAGTATCCGACAGGGCAAGCAGGTCGGTCCCAAGCCGGCCGGTGTCCTGGACCTCGAGATCGTTGGATTGCTCGAGCAGCGCCGCCGCGAGCAGCGCCCCTTTCGAAGGCCACCAGCGATACACGGTCGTCTTGTGCACCCCGGCTCGATCCGCGACCGCCCCGATGCTCAGCCCTGCGTAACCGGTGGCGGTGAGCTCATCGAGCGTTGCCTCCAGCACGCGACGGCGAACATCCGCGCTGCGACCGCCCGGGCGCCGCCGCAATCCCTCGGCCGCCATAAGGTGAGCATAACGCGACAAGTCGTTGACATAGCGCACCATTGCCGCCAGAGTGGCGCGCTATAGCGACGGAGAGTCGCCTTAGTGGTTGAGGAGGCGACCATGACGGGGGTACCGATGAGTCCGCAGATCCGCCTCGCCGCGTCACACCGAGTGCGCACAGGGACCTTCTTGGTCCTCGTCGCGGCAACGGCCTCGCTTTCCGGATTCGGAGGCAGTGGGCTGGCACGGGCGGCCAGTGGGACGGACACCACGCTCAGCGTGTCGGTCACCGGCCAGGGGACCGTCACGTCCGGCGACGGAATGGTCTCGTGCAGCTCGAGTTGCACTCAGACGTACAAGCCGGGAACCGTCGTCGACCTGGCCGCGGCTTCCGCGGCAGGTTGGACGTTCAGCGGTTGGGGCGACGACTGCAGCGGTTCCAAGGGCTGCACCCTCACCATGGATGTCGATCACAAGGTCACCGCGACCTTCACGCAGAACGCGTCGACCAACGCCAGCCTCAGCGTGTCGGTCACCGGTCAGGGAACCGTGACGTCAGGCGACGGTCAGCTGTCGTGCACATCTGCCTGCGTGGAGTCGTACAAGCAAGGAACCGCCGTCACTCTGACCGCAACGCCCGATACGGGCTGGTTCTTCGCCGGGTGGGGCGATGACTGCAGCGGCTCGAAGGACTGCAGCATCACGATGGACACCGACCACAAGGTGACGGCGAGCTTCTTGTACGGCGGCCTCGGCGAGGGTGGTGGCTTCTCGAGTGACCTGGTCGCTGACGGGGCACCGGCCGGAACCATTCACGTCAACATTTCGGCGCTCGTGAACAACCGCCCGCCTCGCGCTGTGCTCGATGCACCCCATCGTGTCGCGGCCGGCAAGACAGTGGTCCTCAGCGGACGACACTCGTCAGATCCCGACGGGAGGGTTGAAGGTTGGCGGTGGGACCTCAACGGTGACGGCGTGTTCGATGACGCCTTCGGTCCGCGCGCGACATTCCGAGGGGCAAGCGCCGGCTCCGACCGAGTTGCTCTCGAGGTCATCGACAACAAGGGCCGCGTGACACAGGCGACGCGGATGATCCAGGTCACAGGCGAACGTGGGACTCCGCGGGTCCTCCGCGTCCTCACTCACGACGGCTCGCCCACTCCGCTGCGTGGCACGTTCACCGGAGGGACAGCCGGATGGCGGACTGTTGGTGCCGCCTTCGCTGGACCGATCCAGCACGCCGACACGGTCAGCGCTTCCCAGGTGCTCGACACCAACGGCCGGCTCGGCGGAAGCTACGCCGACGGTGTACCGGTGCCGGTTGGCGCCAGCGGCGGTTGGGTGAGCTCGTTCACGCCGGACAAGAAGGCCGTTGGTCTCAGCGCCAACGCTTCCGGCGACTTGGCGACGGGCGTACTGGTCTCTCGGCCGTTCAAGGTCGATCAGGCCTACCTCGGCTACCTCCTCGGCGGCGGCGGTGGATTCCGGCCGGGCGACGAGCGGGTCGAGCTGTGGCAGCGCACCGGCTCGGGGTGGCACGTGGTCAGCGACATGACCCGCGATGCGGGCCCCGGGGAGGCCATGAGTCCAGTCAGTCTCGACGTCAGCGCCCTTTCGGGCCAGACCGTCGCGCTCGCCGTCATTGATGGCTCGGCGAGCGGTCATGTCAACGTCGATGGGTTCCACATATCGACGACTGCACCCAACAACGCCGATGACACTCACTATTACCAGGCCCCGCCCGATATCCGCGCTGACCTGAGTACGCCGCCGCCGATCGTCGGCCTCGCGGACTTCCATTCCCACCCGGAGGCGGCGCAAGGCTTCGGTGCTCTGAATGGAATTCGCGCCTACATGGGAACGATCGGCGGCAACGTCGCGCTCTATGACCGCGATACGAGCGCGTACGCCCACGATGTCTACAGCGACGACGTCTACCACTTCGGCGGGCCGCTCGCGAAGTTCGGCATCGATGTAGCCGAAGGCCGTGCCCTGCAATCGGACGCGGATCAAGCGCTGAGCTCTCTCGTCGGCTCACATGTTCACCCGCGCTACGGCGGCACCTGCATCGGGCCGGCGTCCGGTGCGTGCAGTGACCCCGGGCACCGGTCGGGCACGGTGGGGCCAGCCCACGAACAAATGAACGTGTACGAGATTCATCGGGCCTGGGAGGGCGGGCTGCGTCTGCTTTCCAGCTTGTCGATCAACAGCTCGATCCTCGAGTACATGGGCGGCTTCCCGCACCGGTACGACGGCGGCCCGCCCGAGAGCGACATCTTCGGGGCACCGACCGAACACAACGGGGATGAGAGCGTCAACCAGGTCGGCATCACGCCGGAAGCGAATGTCATCAAGGCGCAGGTTGAAGGGATGCGTGAGCTCGCCAACCTCAACTCGTCCTGGATGCAGATCGCCTACAGCCCCCAGCAGGCCTACGACATCATGCACTCGGGCAAGCTCGCGATCATCCTCGGCACGGAGATCGACACGACCGGCTCTCTCGGCTTCACGTCTGCTTCGGACGAGGTGGACTGGCTGTGGGGCCTCGGGATCCGGCAGGTCACCGCGATCCACTGCTGCGACAGCAAGATCGGTGGGGCGCCGGCCTTCCAGGACGCATACAACATGGCCAACGACTTCCAGAACCGTCCGGTCAAAGACGTCACCGCATTGCGCGCCTTCGCTGACGTCAATGACCAGGGACTGGCAATTCAGCCGAAGGCCGGCTTCACCGGAACCCCGGCGCTCGGCTACTTCATGCACGTCAAGGCGGGTTGCGAATATCCGAACGATACCCGCGGCGAATGCGTCAACTGGCGGTTCGACACACCCGACGGCACCGGTACCGCGACGTCGCCCAAGGGCTCGCAGGAGTTCGCCGTGATCGACGGCAACGCCTACACCGACACCTGTTGCCATGTCGGGTTCACCATCCACCCGGCGCCCTTCACACGCTTGGTCGGCCACTACGCGTTCTACGACGGCGTCAACGGAGGGATGGTGAACACCCAAGGACTCACCCCATATGGCGCTGACTACATCCGCGCACTCATGAGCCACGGAATGCTCATCGACATGGAGCACATGTCCGAGGCGACCATCAACGGCGTCATCGACCCCGGCACGACGCCAGGCCACGTCTCCGGGCCGGTGTGGGCGTTCGATCCGAATACACCTTGCAGCGTCGACCAGGAGTTCAACGAGTCGAACAGTGCAGCGGAGGACTGCATGCGCTTCGCCTATCCGCTCATGTCGTCGCATACGAGCTATCGCGCACAGTCGCTCCTGCCTGGCGCCACGACGTTCAAGGGATTCCTGTCACGCGAGTTCGAACGCAGCTCTGAGCAGCTCGAGTACATCCGCGCGTCCGGTGGCGTGGTTGGTCCGGTCGTTCTCCAGGACCCGGTCGACACGATCTCGGCGCATCTTCCATACGCCACGACACCGACGTGGCAGATCGTCGACCATAGAGACTGGCCGACGACAAGCACCGTGCAGAACTCCTGTGCCGGCTCGTCGGAGAGCTGGACGCAGGCTTACCTCTACAGCCTGCAGAAGATGCGGGGCCAAGGAGTTGGCATCGGGACCGACATGGTTCTTGTCGGCGGCACGTCGCCCCGGTTCGGTGCTGCCGCGCCTGCGCCGCTCGGCGCCCCGTACGCCTGCGATGCCTCGCGCGAGGCGCCAAATCGGCAAGCGGAGGAGCGTACGGATCCCGCTCAGTACCAACGGTCCGCGCAGCGCAACGAGGTTGCGTACGAGTCTGGGCCGCCGGACCCCACCGGGTCAGCCCGCTACGAGGCCGCGTTCGCCGGTCTACCCGGTCATACTTCGACATTGCGCGAGGAGGTCGACCCTGCAGGTGCTGCAATCGACTTCAACAAGTACGGAATGTTGCGGTACGGGCAGCTTCCCGACTTGCTACAGGATGTTCACAACATCGGGGTCACGCCGCACGACATGGCCCCGTTGTTCTCCAGCGCGCAGGACTACCTCAACATGTGGGACAAGGCGTACACGATCGTCGGCTGCTATGGCGATCAGTACTCCACGTGTGCAGGAGAGGGCCCCACGCCGCTTGGCGACAGCGTGTGCAGCAACACATGTCCGATGGACAACGGGCGCGGGTTGGGGCTCGCGCCGGATGGGACGCCGTATGTCTTCCAGCCACTGGGTCACTAGCCCAGCAGTCGCATTTCAAATCGGCCCGGGCTAGTTGCTCGTTACAGCCCGAGGGACATCGCGAGGTGTTCTCGAGGAAGGGTTTTCTGTGCGGCTCTCGAGGCACAGAACTAGGCGAAGTCCTTCTGAACCCCCGCGAAGGGAGCACGGCGTCATGAGCGGCATGGACAAGGCCAAGAACGCTGCAGAGGCTGCCAAGGGCAAGGCCAAGGAGGGCGCCGGCAAGGCGCTGGACAACGAGCAGATGCGCGCGGAGGGCAAGGTCGACCAGGCCAAGGGCGACCTCAAACAAGCCGGCGAGAAGCTCAAGGACGCCGTCCGCTGAACCCGATGTAAGACGTAGCGGTGGCTGCGCCACTTTTCCGGCGCAGAGATCGTTATAGGTGTGCCGGGCCCGCCGCTAGGGGTGCCTTTCGGGGTCCTTTCGGCCCGTATCGGCGGGCTCGGCCTTCTCGTCCCGCGGCAGCACGACCTCCGGCAGCGGATGCCGATAGAGCGACGCCGCGTTCTCGCTGCAGATCATCCGCAGCTCATCGGCGGGCAGGTGCCCCCACGCGCGCTCGATCACGTCTTGAGTGTCCGGCCAGGTGCTGTCACCGTGCGGGTAGTCGACCTCGACCATGATGTTCTCCACGCCGATGCGGTGTCGGGTGTCGATCGTGGACGGGTCGTCGATCGTGCAGAACCAGAAGTTCCGCCTGAGCACCTCCGCGGGGCGGATGTCCCAGCCGAGCCCGTAGCCGGAGCGGTCGACGATGTTGTCGAGGCGATCGAGCAACATCGCGACCCAGCCGATGCCGCCCTCGCTCATCGCGATCTTCAGTTCCGGATGCCGCAGCGGATGTTCCGACCACAACCACTCCGCACACGCGCCGAGCGACTGTTGGCCGAACAGCGTGGCGGACAGCTGGACCGCGGGAGCGCCGGGCGGCAGCGGCGGCATCCCGGAGCTTCCGACGTGCAGCGAGATGACGGTCCCCGTCTCCACGCATGCGGTCATGATCGGGTCCCAGTGCTCCCGGTCCCACAGTGAGGGCAGCCCGATCTCGTGCGGTCGCTCGGGGAAGGTCACCGAGGTGAATCCGCGCGCCGCGTTCCGCTCGATCTCCGCGACCGCCAGCTCCGGGTCGGCGAGGTAGGTGATGCCGAGCGGAATGATTCGCTGCGGATGCGCGGAGTACCACTCCTCGTACATCCAGTCGTTCCATGCCCGTAGACAGGCGAGGCCGAGCTCGCGATCCGCGGCGTCGAAGAAGACCCGGCCGCAGAAGCCGCTGATTTGCGACGGGAAGTTCATCGACGCCCACACGCCGTTCAGATCCATGTCGCGGACCCGCGCATCGACGTCGTAGCAGCCGGGCCGCATCTGGTCGAACCGAAACGGCTCCATCGACACACTCTCCGGCCGGCGGCCGGCCACCGCGTTCATGCCGATCTGGCTGTATTTACGGCCCTCGAACTCCCAGACCTGGTAACCACGCGACGTCTCGACGATGCGGGGCGCCTTCTCGGCGAGCGCGCGCGGCACCCGGCCCTCGAACATGTGCTGCGGCTCGACGACATGGTCGTCGACGGAGATCACCGTGTAGCGGACCGGGCGAGGCTCCGGGTCAGGAAGGAACAGCTCCGCGCTCAGCTCCGCCGTCATCATTCGCTCCAGAAAGCTCTGCATTCGACAACTCTGTTGGATTGGAAACCCACGGCTTCGCCAACCACAACCACGTCACGAACCCTGCGAACAGTACGCCGACCAGGCTCCAGCCGAGGTCGGTGGTGCCGACGCCGACGTACTTCAGACCCGACGCGAGGATCACGAAGGTGATGATCGGTCGGATCACGCGGTCGGGAGCGCGCGAGGACAGCACCGACCCGACCAGCACGGCCGGGACGCTACCGATGATCAACGATGTCGTGACGCCGAAGGACACCGAGCCGAATGCGAGCGCTCCGAGCGCTGCTGCGCCGGTGAGCGGGAGGGCCTGCGCGAGGTCGGTGCCGACCAGCTGGTTCGCGCCGAGCATCGGGTAGAGGAAGAGCATCATCACGATCATCAGCGACCCGGAGCCGACTGACGTCATGCCGACGACGACGCCACCGACCATCCCGATCGCGACCGTGCGAAGGGGATGGATCTCGATCTCGTGGACGACCCCTTCGCGCTGGTTGCCGGAGCGGCGGTCGAGGATGAACCGAAACACCATCGCGGCGGCGCCGAGAAGCAGCGCACTGCCGAGCATCCGCTCGATGTCTGTCTGCGCGGTGTCGGCGTGCTTCTTGATGACGTGGAGGATGTAGGCGCCGAGGAAGGCCATGGGGGCCGAGCCGGCGGCGAGCAGCCCGACCAGCTTGGTGTTCACGGTGCCTTTGCGGAAGTGCACGGCTGCCCCGAGCGGTCGCATCAGGACCGCTGCGACGAGGTCGCTCGAGATCGCCTTGTCCGGCTGTACGTTGAACAGCAGGATCAGCATCGGCGTCATCAGTGCGCCGCCGCCGGCTCCGGTCGTGCCGACGAGAAGCCCGATGATCGCGCTCCCCAGAACGATGTAGGGATCCACGTGCATGGGGGCGCCTTTCGTCGAGCCGACCGCCAAAACTACGCACGATCAGTCGAGAAATGCTGGGGGCCACGCTGTGGAGGTGAGCCGAGCCGGAAAATAGTCCTTCCAGGTCATGCCCCAGCCGTAGGAAGTCCGGCATCCTGCCCTCTAGACTGGAGATAATCCGGATCAGGAGGCGTAGCGGATGAGTTCTTATCGGACGGTGCGGGTTGCGCCGAAGGATGTCCACAGCCGACTCAGCGAGCACCTGCTCGTCGACGGGTTCCACCTGGTGGTCGATCTGGCGGCGAGCCGCGGCAGCTGGCTCGTGGATGCCCGCGACGGCCGTGAGTACCTCGACCTCTACACCTTCTTCGCCTCGGCCCCCCTCGGCGCCAACCCGCCCGGTCTGGTCGATGACCCGGGCTTCATGCGCCTGCTCGGCGAGGTCGCAGCCAACAAGCCGGCCAACCCCGACACCTACTCCACCCACCTCGCCGAGTTCGTCGAGACCTTCAGCCGAGTCCTGGGCGACCCGGCGTTGCCGCACCTGTTCTTCGTCGAGGGGGGCGCGCTCGCCGTCGAGAACGCGCTGAAGACCGCTTTCGACTGGAAGAGCCGCCGCAACGAGGCTGCCGGCCGTTCGCCGGGCCTCGGCACGAAGGTGATGCACCTGACCCGCGCCTTTCACGGCCGCAGTGGCTACACCCTCTCGCTGACGAACACCGACCCGGTCAAGACCGACCGCTTCCCGAAGTTCGACTGGCCGCGCATCGACGTACCCGCGGTGCGGTTCCCGATCCACGAGCACCTTGCCGACATCGAGGCGGCCGAGCGACATGCCCTCGCTCAGGCGCAGGCCGCCTTCGAGGCCTTCCCCCACGACATCGCGTGCTTCATCGCCGAGCCGATTCAAGGCGAAGGCGGCGACAACCACCTTCGCGCGGAGTTCCTTGTGGCGATGCAAGCGCTGTGTCACCGGTACGACGCGCTGTTCGTTCTCGACGAGGTCCAGACCGGCGTGGGGCTGACCGGAACGCCGTGGTGCTACCAGCAGCTGGGGCTCGCGCCGGACATCGTCGCGTTCGCAAAGAAGCTCCAGGTCGGCGGCATCATGGCCGGACGCCGCGTGGACGACGTTGGTGACAACGTCTTCACGGTGTCCAGCCGGATCAACTCGACCTGGGGCGGAAGCCTGGTCGACATGGTGAGGTCCCGGCGGCTGCTCGAGATCATCGAAGCCGATGGCCTGTTCGACGCGGCTGCTCGTCGTGGCGATTGGCTCCTCGCCGGCCTGCATGACGTCGGTCATCATCACCAAAACCTGGTCACGAACGTTCGCGGCCGCGGCCTCATGTGCGCCATCGACCTGCCGGACGCCCACCGGCGCGACCTGGTCGTTGCGGGCTTGCGCGAGGAGCGGGTGCTCGCACTCCCGTGCGGCGAGCGGTCGGTCCGCTTCCGCCCGGCGCTGTCGGTGACCGAAGATGAGCTCGGGATCGGGCTGCTGGCGCTGGAGCGCGTCCTCAGCCGGATCGCCGTCCCCACCCGAGAGCGGGAGCCTGCATGACGAAGACCATCGCATCGGTCGTCGGGGGGATGACCGTCTCCGGCGCGCCCGGCGGCACGCTCGAGGACCGCAACCCCGCGCGGCTCGACGACGTGCTGGCTCATGTCGAGCTCGGTGACGCCGGTACGTTCGCCGCGGCATGCGCCGCGGCACGGGCGGCACAGCCCGCCTGGGCCGATGTCCCGGCGCCGGTGCGCGGCCGGGCGATCGCGCACATCGGGCGCACGGTCGAGGCCAACGCCGAGCGGCTCGCCCGGCTCGTGACGCGCGAGATCGGCAAGCCGTACGCGGAGGCCCTCGGCGAGGTCCGCGAGATCGTCGACACCTGTGACTTCTTCCTCGGCGAGGGTCGCCGGCTCTACGGGCAGACCGTCTCGAGCGAGATGCCCGACAAGCAGCTGTTCACCTTTCGCACCCCTGTCGGCGTCGTCGCGGCGATCACCGCCGGAAACTTCCCGGTCGCGGTTCCGGCCTGGTACCTCGTGCCCGCGCTGCTCTGCGGGAACGCGGTGGTGTGGAAGCCCGCGGACTACTCGCCGGCGTGCGGGCAGGCGCTCTTCGAGCTGTTCGTCCGTGGCGGGGGACTGCCGGAGGGAGTGTTGAACCTCGTCCTTGCTGACGGCCCGTCGACGTACGACGGTCTCGCGCTCGCGCTCGATGCGGGCAACGTCGACAAGGTCGGCTTCACCGGATCGAGTGCCGTCGGCGCCAAGATCGGTGAGCTCACCGGTCGGCATCTGCAGTCTGCGTGTCTCGAGCTGGGCGGCAAGAACCCGATGGTGGTCACGCCGTCGGCGGACCTCGATCTCGCGGCCGAGGGTGCGCTGTTCTCGGGCTTCGGCACGGCTGGGCAGCGCTGCACCTCGCTCGGCACGGTCATCGTGCACGAGAGCGTTCACGACGACTTCCTGGCGCGCTTCGACAAGCTGACCCGCGAGGCTGGCGTCGGCGACCCCGAGTCGGGAGTGGTGTTCGGCCCGATGCTCGACGAGAAGTTCGCCGCGCAGTTCGAGGCGTACCTCGGTTGGCTGCAGCCGCACCACACCCTCTACGGGTCGTCAGCGACAGGCCGGATCAGCTCACGCAACCCGAGGGAGGGATTCGTCGGCGACCCCGACGCCGGCGTCTACTTCCACCCCGTCATTGCCGACGGCGTGCGCGAGGACGACCTGGTCTTCCGCAACGAGACCTTCGGTCCACTGGTGGGGGTCACGACGTACCGCGACCTCGACGACGCGATCCGGCTGGCGAACCTGCCGGGCTACGGGCTGTCTTCGTCGATCTACACGACCGACCCGCAGGAGGCGTTCCGGTTCCGCCGCGGCGTCTCGGCAGGGATGGTGAGCATCAACAACTCGACCTCGGGCGCCGAGGCGCATCTCCCGTTCGGCGGCAACGGAAAGTCCGGCAACGGCTCCCGCCAGTCCGGCATGTGGGTGCTCGACCAGTTCACCCGCTGGCAGGCCGTCAACTGGGACTACTCCGGGCGGCTGCAGAAGGCGCAGATGGACGTCACCGAGCTCACGCCGGACGAGTCGTTCCGGCTACCTGACTAGGACGCCGGTCGTGGAGGGGTTGCCGGAGGATCTGCTCGACGCCCAGCTGCGCAGCGCCGTTCGGGCGCTGCCGGATTCCACGGTGGCGAAGGCCGACCCAGGCGGCCCGATCCGGTCCGGCACGACGCTCACCGTCCGCGAAGCGGTCGCCCTCTTCGACGCGCAGCTCGGCAGCCGCGCCCTGGACATCGAGGCGCGACGGCTGCGCGCCGCTGGGCACGGCTACTACACGATCGGCTCGGCCGGACACGAGTCCAACGCTGCGGTCGCCGCCGCGCTGCGTCCGACCGACCCCGCGCTGCTGCACTACCGGTCCGGTGCCTTCTACCTCGCGCGTGCCGCGCAGGTGGCGGGAACCACGCCGCTGCGCGACGTGCTGCTCGGCCT
>JAICMG010000186.1 GCA_025929365.1 Frankiaceae bacterium | reverse complement strand
GTCAAGACCATCGACAAGGACGGCGCGTTCTCCTTCCGGCTGCACCCGGTGAAGAAGAACACGACGCACACCTACCGGATCTTCGTCGCCGCCGGACACGGACTCAGCGCCGCCGCCTCACCGATCTTGATCCTCAAGGTGAAGTAGCCCCGGCCGTACGACGGTGGCCTAGAAGCCCCCGCCACAGCACAATGTCCCCGGTCAGGTGCCCAACATCCGGGAGACGAACGTGCGCAGCTCGATGCAGGACTTTCCCCTGTCGATCGGAGCGATCCTTCGCTTCGGCGAGCAGGTCTACGGCGACAGCGAGGTCGTGACTCTCGGTGAGGGCGGCGCTCGCCGGCGCCGGTCGTACGGCGAGGCCGCGGCCCGGGCAGCGCGGCTGGCGAACGGGCTGCGCGGGCTCGGGGTCGACGGCGACCAGCGCGTCGCGACGTTCATGTGGAACAACGCCGAGCACCTCGAGGCCTATCTCGCGGTGCCGTCGATGGGCGCGGTGCTGCACACCCTGAACATCCGCCTGTTCCCCGAGCAGGTCGTCTACATCGCGAACCACGCCGAGGACAGCGTCGTCATCGTCGACGACTCGCTGATCCCCGTCTTCGCCAAGGTGCTGCCGGAGATGACCACCGTTCACACGGTGCTGGTCAACGGCGACGGCGACCGGTCCGCGCTCGAGGCGTCCGGCAAGCAGGTCCTGTCCTACGAGGACGTCCTCGCGAGCTCATCGGTCAGCTTCGACTGGCCCGAGGACGTCGACGAGCACTCGGCCGCCGCGATGTGCTACACCAGCGGGACGACCGGCAACCCGAAGGGTGTCGTCTACTCCCATCGCTCGTGCTGGTTGCACTCCATTGCGATCTGCGCGGGCAACAGCAACAACCTCTCGGCAGACGACCGCGCGCTGCCCATCGTCCCGATGTTCCACGCCAACGCATGGGGTCTGCCGTACGCCGCGTTCATGTCGGGTGCCGACCTGCTGATGCCCGACCGCTTCCTGCAGGCCGATCCCGTCATCGGGTTCATCGAAGCCGAGCAGGCGACCGTTTCGGCCGCGGTGCCGACGATCTGGAACGACGTCCTGCACACGCTTCGCGCCAACCCCCGTCCGGGTGCGCTGTCGAGTCTTCGCGCGGTGCTCTGCGGAGGGTCGGCGGTGCCGCGCGCGCTCATCGAGGCGTTCGACAAGGAGTTCGGCGTCACGATCTTCCAGGGTTGGGGCATGACCGAGACCTCGCCCGTAGCCGCGATCGCGAAGCCGCCTGCGGGGACCAGCGGCGATGTCGCCTGGGACTACCAGGCGAAGGCCGGCCGAGTGCAGTTCGGCGTCGAGGCGCGGATCGTCGATGACGAGGGCAACGTCATGCAGCGCGACGGCAAGGAGGTCGGCGAGATCGAGGTACGTGGCCCGTGGATCACCGCGTCGTATTACAAGGACGACGACCCGGCGAAGTTCCACGACGGATGGCTGCGTACCGGCGACGTCGGTGCGATCGACCCGCAGGGCTACATCACGATCAGCGACCGCTCGAAGGACGTGATCAAGTCCGGCGGCGAGTGGATCTCCTCGGTCGAGCTCGAGGGCGAGATCATGGCCCACCCGGCGGTGCTCGAGGCCGCCGTCGTCGGCGTGCCCGACGACAAGTGGCAGGAGCGGCCGCTCGCATGCATCGTGCCGAAGCCGGGCGAGGCCGTCGATCCGGCAGCGATCCGTGACTTCCTCGCCGACCGGGTGGTCAAGTGGTGGCTTCCGGAGCGGTGGGCCCTCATCGAGGCGGTCCCGAAGACCTCGGTCGGCAAGTTCGACAAGAAGGTACTGCGCAAGCAGTACGCCGACGGTGAGCTCGACGTCACGACCCTCGGCTAACCTGTCTGCGCGCGGCGGTGACGCCGCGAGGAGGCTTCGCCTAGTCCGGTCTATGGCGCCGCACTGCTAATGCGGTTTGGGTTTATCGCCCATCCCGGGTTCAAATCCCGGAGCCTCCGCTGCTGACCTGGGGCTTTGTAGGTTCGGCGTGCGTCCTGCCTTGGACGGTTCGCACCAACCCGCACTTTCCAGTTGCAGTTCGCACGCTCCCGAGCCGCATTTTCCGGACCTGCTCGGGCGAGCGGAACACCGTCAGCCCGAACAGGCACTATCGCCCGGTTCCGCCGACCATCGCCGCGATGCTCGGGTGCCGGGCAGCAAGGAGCTTGACCGCCTCAAGCACGCGAGCCACGCCCCGGCAGGCGCGAGGCTTGGACCGCCCGGCCGCCGAACGCGCTGCTGTGCTCGACGACAGTGATTCCCGGAATCGCGCGCATGGCGTCCGCTACGAGCTTGCGCGCCTCGCCGACACCGTCTCTCGGCAGCGCGCCATCTCGCGCCGCGCTCGTGATCTGGTCATGTACGTCGGCGACGAAGTTGCGAAGCGACTCCGCCTTCCACTCCCGTTCATCAAGGTCCGCGAGTTGTGGCTTCAAGACCTCGTCGATCCAATCAGCCTGCACGAGCCGAGACTGACAGCCCAGTACGGGCAGAGCAACTCATGTCGGTACCTATCCGACGCCGTCGTCGACGGCTAACCACCCGGAGCTAGGAGACATACGAGCCATGACGCTGGCCTGAGCAGCCTGCTACGACGAACAGGCTGCCGACCACCATCCACCGCCAGACCACCTGGTGATCATTCCTCGCCTAGCGGGCGAGGTCGGGAACGAGGCACTTCTGCGCGGCGGTAGCCAACCAAGATCGGGGAAGCGCAGTCTTACTGACATGCCCTCCCGCGCGCCCGGATGTACGGCCCCGGATAACGGGCGGCTGTTGGTGTCATGCCGATATGAGCGGTCTGATGCCGTCGAGCTGGTCGGCGAGCAGGTCGCGCTGAGTCTCGAGCTCGTAGCGGGTCTGAAGGTTGGCCCAGAACCGCTCTGATGTGCCGAAATACCGGGCAAGCCGAAGCGCGGTGTCGGCGGTGATTCCCCGCTTGGCGTGGACTATCTCGTTGATCCGACGTGGTGGCACCCCGATCGCCACAGCGAGGCGGTGCTGGGTGATGTTCATCGGCTCGAGGAACTCGAGAAGGAGTACCTCGCCCGGGTGGACAGGTGGGAGCGTGCCGGGCACAGTTCGTCCCCGATTAGTGGTAGTCAACGATTTCGACCTCCTCGGGTCCGGCGTCGGTCCACTGGAAACAAATCCGCCATTGGTCATTGATTCGGATGCTGTACGAGCCACGCCGAGACCCTTTCAGCTTCTCCAACCGATTACCGGGCGGGACCAGAAGATCCTCCAGGGTCTCGGCCGCATCGAGCATCACGAGCTTTCGTAGCGCGGTTCGTTGGACGTCGGTTCCGAACCGTCGCACGACTTGGCGTTGCCATACCCGTTCGGTGTCGCGATCTCGGAACGACCGCATCACGTCGGCTAGTATAACGCTTCCCGTTATGAACGGATGTCGTTATTCCGCCCCGACGCCAGTTGCACTTTCAGTTGCAGTTCGATTGCTGCGGCCGATTACGGACATCCACGGATGCGCTTACGGGGCACTGCTAATGCGGTTTGGGTTTATCGCCCATCCCGGGTTCAAATCCCGGAGCCTCCGCCACGCGCCGCCCGGCACGTCCTGCCGGCGGGCGGGATAGATCATCCGCGGTTCGGGAACGGATCAAGCTGTGTTCCGGGCGGAGATTCAGGCGCTCCGGGCGGTCGCAGTCGCCGGTGTCGTGGTCTACCACCTCTGGCCGACCGCGCTGCCGGGCGGATTCGTCGGCGTCGACGTCTTCTTCGTGATCAGCGGCTTCCTGATCACGCAACAGCTCGCGAACGAGGCAGGCGCCAAGGGACGAGTGACGTTGTCCCAGTTCTGGGTGCGTCGCATCCGGCGGATCCTGCCGGCCGCACTCGTCGTCCTGCTCGCGTGCATCCTCATGCTGGTCACGCTGATGCCGCGTGTCACCTGGGTGACCAACCTCTCCGACATTCGCGCCGCCGCGGCGTACTTCGAGAACTGGCAGCTCGGCGACCACGCGGTGAACTACCTGGCTGCCTCGAACAGCCCGACCGTCGTGCAGCACTACTGGTCGCTGTCGGTCGAGGAGCAGTTCTACCTGGTCTGGCCGCTCCTGATCGTGCTGACCGTCGTCGCGAGCCGGCGGCTGCGGGTCGTGCGCTTCGAGACGTTGTTGATCGCCGTCCTTTCGATGGCAGCCGCCGGCTCACTCGTGGTGTCGGCACTCTGGACAGCGAGCGACCCGGCAATGGCGTTCTTCGCCACGCCGACCCGCGGATGGGAGTTCGCGGCGGGCGGCCTCGTCGCGGTGGTGCTGCCGCGGCTGGACCGGATGGGAGACCGCGCGCGAGCCTCGCTGAGCTGGCTCGGGCTGGCCGTCGTCGTGAGCTCGATGTTCGTGATCACGCCCCACGACGCGTTCCCAGGGCTCATCGCTCTCGTGCCGGTTCTCGGTTCGGTCCTCGTCGCGGCTGCGGTCCTTCCCGATCGCGTGGCGTGGTCACCACGCCTTCTGCTCGAGTGGCGGCCGGTGCAATGGGTGGGGGATGAGTCCTACGCGATCTATCTGTGGCACTGGCCGCTGATCATCGCGGCGCCATGGGTGATCGAGCGGCCGATCGGCTGGAGCGCCAAGGTCGTCATCCTGCTGGCCTCGCTCGTCCTTGCCGGCCTGACGACCCGTCTGGTCGAGAACCCGGTGCGGCACGGTGCGGCGTGGCGGGTGCGTCGATGGCCCGCCTTCGCCCTCGCCGTCGTCGGCGTGCTCACCGTGACAAGCATCAGCGGGGACGTCATCGCCCGGGTCGATCGGCACGAGCACCGCCTCGAGGCCGTCGCCACGGCGAAGTCGGCGGCGCTCGTCGTCGCCCCCCACCATCGCTCCTGCTTCGGGGCCGCAGCGATGGTCGCTGCCAACCACTGTCCTCGGCCCTACGCGCGACCGCGACATCTCGATACTGCCTTCGCCGCGCAGGACGGCGGGAGCGACCCGTGCCTGCAGTCGCAGCTGGAGACGACGACGCCTCAGTTCTGCAGCTTCGGCCAGCAGCGGCACCCG
>JAICMG010000037.1 GCA_025929365.1 Frankiaceae bacterium | reverse complement strand
TTCCCTTAGCCATTTTCACCTCCCATGCTGTATGTCCGCTCGAGCTTCTGACTCTGCCGCCGGTGTCGGCGCGAGATCAGGGGGTCAACCTCAACCGCAACGTCTCGAGGAGTTGCTCTGCCTCTGACAGACGCTGAATGACGTCCGAGCGACCCTTCAGTTCCTCGACCTCAGTCCAGGGCGCTCGCTTGATTGCGTCGATAGCGCCATCGAGTTGACCGAGCAATCCCACTTCGCCTTTTCGAGGGCCAGGATCGACCCGGAGCATTGCCGAGTCGATCCCGCCCTCCTCGCTAAGGAAGTGCGCCTTCGCGACAGGATCCTTCAGGATCATCCGCAGCTTCCGGAGGTCCTTCGAGTTAGTGATCTTCTTCTGTCCGACCTTCAGGACCACCGCGTCAACGACGGAAGGGGTGAGGAGGCTCTTGTTCACCCCCATTAGCTCCCGCGCCCAGGTGATTGCCGCGCCCGGTTCTCGCAGATTCTCGAAGCGCTCCGAGAGCTCAAACACGTTCGCAAGTCGATCGAGTTCCCGGACGGTGATTCCAAGGATGTTGGCGGCGCTCGCGCGTCCGACGAGTTCGATTAGGCGGTAGGCCACCATCTCCTTCTCTTTGGCGTCCCATTCCTTGCGTTGCCTGTGGATATAGATCCAGGCACGGAGGCGTTCTTCGTCTGTGAGGGTGCGATCCGTTATCTCGACGGGGACCTGCCGGTATTCGGCCTTCCCAGCCTTGACTAGGACCCCCGCATTGGTCCATCGCCGTTCGCCGTCAATGATTCGGTACTTGCCCTCCGTCTCAGGATGCGGTTCGACGAGCAGAGGCTCGAAAATGCCTTCGTTGGCTTCGATTTGACGTTGCAGCTCCTCGTCTTCCTTGCGCCCCAAACGCGGTTGCCGCTCGTTCGGGATGATCTCGTCGAGGTCCAACTTGGTGCGGTAGGTGCGTATGGCCGTTCGTCCGAGACGACGTTCCTGAAATCCCAGAATCTTGGCGTCTGCGCGGCTCGCGGAATGATCGGCGGCGGTCATGACGTGACGATCTGAAGCGGCGGCGCATCGGTGATGATGTGGTGAACTTCCGAGCCAAACTCTCCACAGGCCTGCTGGACGGAGCGGATCATTTCGCCGCGACGCTTCCAAACGGCGTCGTGCGCCTTCTTCTCTGCAACTTCAAGTTCGAGCATGTCTTCGGTGCGACCCTCGATCTGTTTCAGCAGTTGGTCGCATCGATCCGAAGTGATGTAGGCGTACAGCCGCGTCATCTTCTCGGCGCGCGCGTCGGCGCTTAGGCGAAGAGTTGCGAGCTGCGCGGTGTGATTTCGTAGCAGTTGAGCGAGAACGAGTGCCCGCGCCGGATTCGCGACAATGACGCCGTCGTGCAAGTGGAGCTGCTGCGTGCCAGCCGGGAACGCCCGAGCGGTGAGGATGGCATGGTCGGCCTTTGCGGCGATTTGGTCGCGACGCAGTTTCGTGACGTAGCTGTTGCGCCAGACGCTGCGATTCTTCGAGTCATACACGATGACGCCACACGTCCGCCCAGCGTCCTTGACCGTGTGGATGATGTCGGCGCCCTCTTGGCCGCTCTTCACTCGTTGGATGTCGTCTTGCGGAAAGGCGGCGCGCAACTCCTCGAATAGGTCGATCTCTGCGCCCTCGCCCAGCTCACCCGCAGTTCTCTGCTGGAGCTGTCGCTGAGCCTCATCCAGCTTTCGTTCGAGCTTCTGTCGATCTCGAAAAGCCTTCGCTTCCTGTGACTGAAGGGCCTTCATCTTGTCTTGTTCGAGTGCCGTCCGAAGTTCACGGAGACGCCCGTCTTCGTCGGACCGCAGCTCCGCAAGCTGACGCTCAGCGACCTTCTTAGCCTGTTCTGCGTTCGCGATGCGAGTAGCCAACTCGGCCTCGGCCGCGCGCTTGCCCTCAGCGCGCGCTTCTGACGCCTTGGCATCGGCCGCCTTGATCGCGGTCTCAGCTGACTTCTTCGCTGCACTCACCTCCGCCCGTGCTTTGGCCTCAGCCGCGCGGATCTGCTGTGCCGCTTCTTCCCGAAGGCGCTCCTCGATGTCCTTAGTCCGAGCGCGCTCGGCCGTCTGGATCTTCTTCTCGATTTGGACGAACTCTTCGTGCGAGATCGCTTGACCGCACCAGGGACACGCATCTTGTGCCGTTGGTGCGCGAAGAGCCGGCGTGGCCGGGCTGTGCGCGTGAACCGCTATGGTCGCTCCTAAAAGGTCCTATTAGGACCTAGATTACTCGGGAATCGAGTCGCGTCAAGGCATCTTGCGAAGTGGCATGGGCTTCAACTGCAGTCGATCGGACTATTGCGGCTGCTTCGTTTGTTGCGAATAATGCAGATGGGAGGAAGGACTACCAATGACCGTCGCGCTCGAAACGATCTTGCCTTCGGACGACGACGCCGCTCAGGCGGCGGGCGCTCTTCCGACGCTGCAGTCATATCTGGCTCGCCACCCGCGGACTTCCGAGATCGTCCACCTGATCGTGGAGGACGACGATCAGCCAGATCGGGAGGGTCGGCAGGAGATTGTGGTCCCGGGTGCCGCCCTCAAGTTGTTGGCGCGCGTGCTGGCGCATATGGCGGCAGGCCAAGGCGTCGCGATCGTGCCGTCGACGGCTGAACTGACGACCCAGCAAGCTGCTGACCTGCTCAATGTGTCGCGCCCGTACCTGATTCGCCTCCTGGAAGACGGGCAGATCCAGTTCCGCAAGGTTGGGACGCACAGGCGTGTCCTAATGGAGAGTCTCGTCGCGTACAGACGGGCCGACGACTTGCGGCGGCGGAAGGCTGCTGACGAGCTAGCCGCGATGGATCAAGAGTTAGGCCTGACCTGACGTGCCCTTCGTCGTGGTTTACGACGCGGACGTTCTGTACCCGAACACGCTTCGCGATCTACTCGTTCGAATCGCTCAATCCGGTCTAGTGCAGGCGAAGTGGACCGACAGAATCCTCGACGAAGTCGATGAAGCTCTACGCGCCAACAGGCCCGACATCCCGGCAGCCAACCTGGTGCGTCGCCGAACGCTGATGACTGAGGCAGTCGCAGACTGCATTGTCACGGGCTTCGAGTCTTTGATTCCGGTGTTGACCCTTCCCGACGAAGACGATCGGCATGTCCTTGCTGCCGCGATCCGCGCCAAAGCGCAGGTTCTGGTCACGAACAACACCTCGGACTTTCCGGCGGACTATCTGTCGGGCTGGGACATCGAGCCCAAGACAGCCGACGAGTTTCTTGTGGACCAGGTGCACCTCAACCGCCAGGTCGTTTACGGCGCGGTACAGCGAATCGCGGACAGTCGTCAGAATCCGCCTGAGACGGTGGAGGATGTGCTGATGCAACTGGAGCGGAGCGGCATCCAGCAGGCCGTTGCAATCCTGCGTTCTTAACTGGTCGGGCCCGACGCAACCAAGCCAAGATCATCCGTTATGCCTCGGGGCATAACCGTGCGGCGCAGAACGGCGTGGAACGGCCGGCAACGACTGACAATCACTGCGCTGACCTGCGGTTTCGCGTAAAGTCCCAGGTAGGAAGCGGCGGCCGAGTGGTTCAACTCCCCCCTCGCCCACCAACGCGTGCAACCGGCATCTGCCGCAGGCGAGTGCAAGCGTTGATGCCGCAAAAGCCCAGCGCTCGCCAGTCCGCTGATCACATTCAGCAGCCGTGGCTAGCTGGTTGCGGCCGCCCTCATCCCGTCCAGCAGCGTGGTAACGGCTTTGTGGTTCGTGATCTCGTAGTACTGCGGTGACCTGGGTCCGTTCGTTCGCGGCACGGCCACGACGAGGTGGGCGGTCACGAGGCGCAGGAGTACTGGGCGCACGACGCTGTCTGGCACATCGAGGCTGCGCGCGATCCGGCGGGTTGTGATGAGTTCGTTGGCGGAGTGGAGCTCTGCCGCGCTCTCGAGGACCCGCGCGAAGTAGCGATTGCCGAAGACGGCGGCAGAGAGGTGGTCGACCGACTCGTGAGGCATCGCTGTCAGAGCATCCCGCTGCCGTACGACAGGGGTGGTGACCGCCTCGGTGCGGGGCGCGCTCGGCACAAAGACGACTATAGACGCGTAACGCGATTCGCGACACACTTCTCGCTATGGACACGCCGACAAGCTCGATTGGGACGACCGTCGTCCGGTTGGGGTTCGGCGGCATTGCGGTGGGTGTACTCGGATCCGTTGGGCCGATCATCCTGGAGGTCCTCGTCCTGGGCGGAGCTGTTGCGGCCGGCTTCATGATCGGAGTAATGACCTACGGTGCGCTTCGCCGGAATGGCGCGCGCTTTGTACTGTGGGGACGGGAGACCAGCCTTGAGTTCGGCGATAGCGCGTTCGCCCGCGCTCGGGCCGGTCCTCCCGGTGTGGGTCCGAACGATGGGGAAGTCGGCTCGGACGACTCGTACCTCCAGTTGGCGTTGCTAGGTCCCGGGTCGATGCCGATGCAATCCTGTCGAACATCTCGCGGTGACGCGTCGCTGAGCGCCTCGGCGTAGTCGGCCTCACCGGGGAAGTCGTCGGGCGCTCGCCGCGACCGCGACGAGCAAGCCGCCGAGGATCGCGGTGCTTACCGCGAAGCCGTGAGCGAGCGCGTGCGGCGTCGCCGGGCCTGCGAGGTGGAAGAACACCAGACCGATCAGCGCCACTCCGGTCGCGTTGCCGACCTGCTGCATCGTCGAGAGCAGACCGGACACCGCTCCTGCGTGCTGCGGCCCGACGCCTGCCATGACGACGCCCGTGATCGGCGCCAGGCAAAGCCCCATGCCCGCGCCCTCGAGCAGCAACCCGGGCGCGAGGGCGCCGACGTGGCCGCCGTTGGCCGCCGCTAGTGCGGTCGCCACGTGGCCGGCAGCAAGGAGCAGCCCGCCGACGACGATGACGTCGCGTCCGAACCGCGCGACCAGCCGCGGCGCTCGCATCGAGGCGACGAGGTAGGTGGCGGCGAGGATCGAGAACACCAACCCCGACCGCATCGCCGACAGGCCCAGACCGAGCTGCAGATACAGCGCGAGGACCAGGAAGTACGAGGCTTGGCCGGCCCAGAAGGCGAACTGGGTGACGACGCCGGTCCGGAAGGCCGGCATCGCGAACCACCCCGGGTCGACCAGCGGCGCTCGACCCGCCCGGACGAGCCGCCGCTGCCACCACACGAACTCCGCGAACAACAGCGGTGAGAGCCCGAGTGAGGCGAGCGACCACCATGGCCAGCCCCGCGCACGCCCGTCGACGAGCGGCAGCACGAGTGCGGTCAGCGCGAGGGTCGCGAGGACCACGCCGATCACGTCGATCGGCTCTGGCTTCGGCGCCCGCGACTCCGGCAGGTGGCGACGTGCAGAGGCGAGGATCGCGATGCCGATGGGAACGTTGATCAGGAACACCGTGCGCCAGCCCAGGCCCGTAGGATCGAGGTGCAGCAGCAGCCCGCCGACGAGCTGGCCGCCAGCCGCGGCCACGCCCATCACGGTGGCGTAGATCCCGATCGCGCGGGCGCGCTCGGCGGCCTCGGTGAACAGCACGCCGATCAGCGCCAGCACGCTGGGGCTGATCATCGCGGCGCCCGCGCCTTGCACGAAGCGGGTGGTCACGAGCAGGTCGGCGTTCGGCGCGAGCCCGCAGCCCAGCGATGCGGCCGTGAACAGCGTCGTGCCCGCCATGAACATGCGGCGCCGGCCGTACCGGTCCCCCATCCGCCCGGTCGCGAGCAGCAGGACGGCGAAGGTCAGGCCGTAGCCGGCCACCACCCACTCGACGGCGGTCGAACCCGCGTGCAGGTCGCGTTGCAGCGAGGCCATCGCCACGTTGACGATGAAGAAGTCGAGAACGATGAGTGAGGTTGCTGCGAGCAGCACAGGCAGTGCGAAGCGGTACGGCGCGGCCGTCACCTCGCCCGCGCGGGCGGTGGGCGCGACGTCGTGGACCGCGGTCAGTGATTGGCTCATGTGACCGTTGTCCGGTCTCCACCGACCGGAGGGTCAAGGGGCTGTTTGTCGACCTTGACCCTCCCCCAGGGGGAGAGTCGAAGGTGAGGCGATGACGACCACGGCGAAGCTGTCCATCGGGGACTTCTCCCGCATGACCTACCTGTCCGTGAAGGCCCTGCGGCACTACCACGACGTAGGAGTGCTCGAGCCGGCCGAGATCGACCCGGCCAACGGCTACCGCTTCTATCTCCCGAGCCAGGTCGGGCTGGCGCAGATGATCCGACGCCTTCGCGACCTCGGCATGCCGCTCGAAGAGGTGCGCACGATCGTGCAAGCCCCTGATGCGACGGCGCGTGACGAGGCGCTCGTCGCCCATCTGCGACGGATGGAGGCGCAGCTCGAAGCCACACAGCAGACCGTTGCTTCCCTGCGGACGCTGCTGCAGCAGCCGGACGACAGCTTCCCGGTCACCGAGCGCGACATCGCCGCCACCCCGGCACTGGCGATCCGCGAGCACGTCAAGGGAGCCGACGCGGTTGCCTGGTGGATGGAGGCTCTCGGGCTGCTGCACAAGACGCTGCGGGAATCGGGCGGTCGCCGCGGCGGTCCGGACGGCGCGCTGTTCCCCGTCGAGTTCTTCGAGGACGAGGAAGGCGAGGTCACGGTCTTCGTCCCGGTCACGGAGCTGGCGGCGGGCTCGCTGCCCGGCCGGGTGATCGCCACTGTCGTCCCGGGGATCCGCGCGGCGGTCGCCGTACACGACGGGCCGTTCGGGGACCTCGACCGAACGTACGGCGCGCTGGGGACGTGGGTGCTCGAGCGAGCCGCCGGTGCACCGGGCCCGATCCGGGAGTACTACCTGCCGACCGGCGATCCGGACGACCTGCTCGCCCACACGACGGAGGTCTGCTGGCCCGTACTACCCGGCTAGGCCATTTCTCTTGGGATTAGGTGGGCGGTGTGACCTTTGCGGGAGCAAAATGTCGGAATGGTCGATCCGGGGCTGGACTTCGAAGGTCCCGTCACGATCATGTTCACCGACATCGTCGGCTCGACGGCGCTGCGTACCGCACTCGGTGACGAGGAGTCGGACAAGCTCTTCCGCGAGCACGACGAGCTGGTGCGGGCGCAGATCATCGAGAACAACGGCCAGGACCAGTCCGCGGCGCTCGGCGACGGGTTCCTTGCCGTGTTCGCGTCGACCCGTCGCGCGCTCACCGCAGCGGTCGACATCCAGCGCAGCCTCGACACCTTCAACCGATCCCGATCAGGCCCCCCGCTCAGGGTCCGGATCGGTCTCAACACCGGCGAGGTCGTCTTCCAAGGAGGTCAGCTGTCCGGGGCGGCCGTCCACGCCGCGTCCCGCGTCTGTGCCGCTGCGGACGGAGGGCAGATCTTCGTCTCCGACGTCACCCGCCAGCTGGTAGGGACCATCCCAGACCTGTCGTTTCTCGACGTCGGCGAGCACGACCTCAAGGGCTTCCCGCAGCCGTGGCACCTCTGGGAAGCCGTCTGGGTGCGTGAGACCGCGCAGCTGCCTCAGCAGGTCTTCGTCGGTCGCGACGACGAGCTCGCGTTCTTGCGCGGCAAGCTCGATCGCACGTTCGACGGGCACGGCGGGATCGTCCTCGTCGGCGGTGAGCCCGGGGTCGGCAAGACAACACTGGTGCGCCAGTTCATCCGGGAGGCGGAGGCGCGTGGTGGCCTCGCGCTGTTCGGCCGCTGCTATGAGATCGAGGGGGCGCTGCCCTACTCGCCGTTCGTCGAGATGCTCGAGCAAGGACTCGCCGTGATGCCGCCGGATCTGGTGCGCGAGGACATGGGAGACGACGCCGCCGAGGTGGCGCGGATGGTCCCTGAGATCCGCCGCCGGTTCCCGGACATTCCGCAGCCGCTCGACTTGCCGCCTGAACAGCAGCGCCGGTACTTCTTCAACGCGGTCGGCGCCTTCATCGGTCGAGCCGCCGCGCGGTTTCCCCTGGTGCTCGTCATGGACGACGTGCACTGGGCCGACGTGCCGTCGCTGCTTCTCATCGAACATATGGCCGAGATCGTGCCGGGTATGCGGGTGCTCGGCATCGGGACCTACCGCGACACCGAGCTGGACATGGCACGGCCCCTCGCGGCGAGCCTCGACCGGATGGTTCGTGCTCGCACGGTCGAGCGAGTCGCGATCAAACGATTCGACCGAGACGGCGTGACGACGATGATCGAATCGCTGGCCGGCCGTACGCCGCCTGGCGCGCTCGTCGATGCGATCTTCAGCGAGACGGAGGGCAACCCCTTCTTCGTCGACGAGGTCTACCGCCACCTCGTCGAGGAGGGGAGGGTCTTCGCTCCCGACGGTGAGTTCCGTACCGACGTCGCGGTCGACGAGCTCGACGTACCGGAGAGTGTGCGGCTGGTCGTCGGTCGTCGGCTCGAGCGGCTCGGATCCGAGTCGCAGAAGGCACTCGCAGCAGGCGCCGTGGTGGGGCGCGCCTTCCCGTTCTCGATGCTCGAGGAGCTCACGGAGGTGCCCGGCGGCAGGTTGCTCGACATCGTCGAAGAGGCGGAGGCGGCGCGGGTCATCGTGCCGGAGGAGCGTGAAGGCGAGGTCCACTACTCCTTCGCCCACGAGCTGATCCGCCAGACGTTGCTCTCCTCACTGTCGTTGCTACGCCGGCAGCGGATTCATCTTGCGGTGGCCGACGCGATGGAGCGGCGCGACAAGTCGCACGCGTCCGAGATCGCGCACCACCTGCTGCAGGCGGGAGTCGCTGCCGACCGCAACCGCACGATCGCCTGTCTCGAGCGCGCCGCAGATCAGGCGATGAGCGCTGCCGCCTACGAGGAGGCGTTGCGCGCGATCGACGACGCGCTGTCGTTGGTCACCGACGACCCGTTGCGCGCCGCGCAGCTTCAAGAGCGACGGGGGCAGGCGATCCGGGTGTTCGGCCGGCTCGACGAGTGCCTCGCGATATGGGACCAAGTCGTCGAGGTGTATGCCGAGCACGGCGAGATCGAGGCCGCTGGCGAGCTGTGCTGGCTCATGGGCTATCAACAGGTCTGGCTCAACCGATTCCCCGATGCGTTCGCGTCGTACACCCGTGGCTTGCAGCTTCTCGGTGACAGCCAGGCTCACGCGAAATCCGCCCTGACGAGCGGCACGGCTCTCCTCACCGGCTTCGCCGGCGCGTACGCCGAAAGCCAGACGCACTTCGACGAGGCCGAACGCGTGGCCACCGAACTCGGCGACGCGACGAACCTCGGTCGCGCCGAATGGGGACGTTGCGTCGTCGACTGGTCCTTCGGGCGGGTGCCCACGGCGATCGAAGCGGGGAGGCGTGCCGTCACGCATCTGCGCGCGAGCAACGACCTCTACCTGATGGCAGATGCGCTTGCCTGGTTTTCGTTCCCGCTCGGCAGCGCCGGGTCCTTCGCGGAGGGTGCGGCGGCGGCCCACGAGGCGCTCGAGCTGGCGCTCAAGTCCGGTCACATCGCAGGTGAGCTCATGGCGCGCCGAGGCATCCTCATCAACGAGACGGTTCCGTCCGGAGATCTGGCGGCGGCGGAGGAAGCCGCCCGCAAGGACCTCGCACTGTGCCTGAGCCTGGATTCCCCGTGGAGCTCGCAGTCCTACGCCTGGATCGCGGTCGTGCTGACCCTGCGCGGTCAGCTGGACGAGGCGCTGGAGATGGCCGAGCGGTCGGAGGCGAGCGAACCCGCGTCGGCGTGGACGGGCGTCGCGTGGACGTGCAAGCTCATGAACCGCGCATACGCCGGTGACGCGGAAGCGGTCGAGACGATCCTGCGTGAGCAGATCGGGGCGCTGCGATCGATACCCGATCCGCCGTCGTCCGGACAGCTCCAGATGGTGACGGCCGCCGCCGAGGCCTGCGCGATGTTCGGCATGCGGGATTGGTGTGCCGACCTTTATCCCGCGATCGCGGCACACGCAGAGCTGGTGCCGCTACGCCCGTTCGACTGTGCGCTGCTGCAGCGCATCGCCGGCATGGCTGCGGCCGGTGCGGGTGACTTCGAGCGCGCCGCCCGGCACTTCGAGACCGCGATGACGCAGGCGGCCGCTTTCGGCGACGTCGTGGACGCGCCGCAGGTGCAGCACTTCTACGCCGAGATGCTGCTTGAGCGTGGCAACTCTGGCGACCGCGAGCGCGCCCGCGCCCTGTGCACCGCCGCGGTGGACGACTACCGCCGACTCGGCATCCAGGCGCGGGCTGCCAAGGCCGAAGAGCTGCTGGGGCGCCTAGCCGGTTGGTGAAGCGTGCGCCACGCCCGGCCGTGGCTGGTTCACAAACTGAACGCGTGCCGCAACCGGCGCGCGACGACCGCATCGATGACGAGGGTCTCGTGCGTCGGTGCCGCGCCGTACTCGCTGCTGCTCGCCGCCTTCTCGTGGGCGTAGTGCTCCGCGGGGCACCACGGGTTCGCCGGCACGCCGTCGCACGGGTCCGCCATCGTCTTGAGCTTCGCCGACGCCGGGTTCTCGATCGCCGGTCGGCCGTGCTCGGCCCTCGCGCCGGGCAGCTTGTGCATCACGACCTTCGTCTGGCGCGGGTAGTTGCTCTCGCCCGGAAGGCAGACGGTGCCGCTCGGAGTGCCGGCGAGGGACGCCGAACCGGAGTCGCAGGCGACCTCGTCGAGGAAGACCGGGTTGGGGTCGGGTGGCACGGACAGACCGCCGTCGCAGGTGGGATACAGCATCTGGGCGTCACCGGGTGACGTGCTGGGCGCGCCGCCACCTTCCTCGACGTTGCCTCCGAAGCAGTCGGTGGGGCTGACCTCCAGCTGGAGCGCCGCGATGTCGCCGTTGGACGGGTTGCCGTAGCTGCCGTTGTTGTTGAAGACGTTGCCGACGATCGCGTTGCCCCACTGGTCGTAGAGGCACGCGGCGGGGGTCAGGGTGCCGCCGGTGCACGGCGGGCCGTCGTCCGGGTACGGCACGAGGATGATGCCCCACGCGTTGTTGTTCTCGAACACGTTGTTCATCACCGTGTCGTTGCGGCCACCCGAGATCGACATGCCGGTGCCGACCGGCCCGGCGGCTGCTGATCCCGCGGTCGGGACGTTCGGGTCGTTGTTGTCGTGCACGTAGTTGTGCATGAACACCCAGCAAGACGTCGTGTGGGTGATCGGCGAGATCTTGCCGTCCGGGCAGGTGCCGTCCTGCGGCGGCGGGTTGTCGCCGTTCTGGCTGTTGGTGTCGAAACCGTCCTCGTTGTGGTCGAACTCGGAGTTCTTGATGATCAGCCGGCCGCCGGAGTTCGAGCCGGAATAGCCGAGCGCATTCCACTGTGCCCAGGCGTGGTTCACCACCTGGTTGCAGACGTCGCGGCAGGCGCCGATGTAGTAGCCCGAGTCGTTGAAGTTGCTGGCGTAGCTCTGGTTCCACGTCCCCCCGCGCCAGTTGCTGGAGAAGATCCCGTACGCCGCGGCGGTGCTCTCGTCGTGGAAGTAGGTGTTGGTGGTGGTCATGTACGAACCGAGGAAGCCGATCCCCTTGCCGAGCGCCCCGCTGTCGTCGCCGTCGTTCCACCAGATTTCGTTGCCGTTGCCACCCGAGCCGGAGAGGAAGTTGCAAGCGGTCAGGTTCTGCACCCAGACATCGCTCGCCTTCCAGACCATCACCCCGTTGAGGCCGAGCGGGGTGCCGTGCTCGTCCTTCGGGCCGAAGTTCTGGTCCTTGGTGGCGGTGCTGCACGGCGGCCCGGACTTCGTGCCGTCGACGACCACCCGATTGCGGTTCATGCCGCGGATGAAGATGTGTGACGTGTGCACGTAGACGCCCGCCGGCTGCTCGGGTGAGCTCTTGGGTGCCCAGCTGCCGTGGGTCTTGTAGTCACCGGGCCCGACGAGAACCCAGTCGCCAGGTTTGGCGGCATTGACAGCGGCTTGGATGGTGCGGAACTGCCCGCGCTTGCCGTGGTAGGTCCCGACTCGCAGTACGCGCGCCGTGTGGTGCACGGCGTCCGCGCTGGTGAGTCGCGGCGACGCGGTCGCAGATCCGCTCAGGCCGGTGACCGGCGCGAGGACGGTGGTGATGGCAGCAGCGGCTCCGGCCGCGGCGACGAGACGCATATGAGCTCCCCAGCCTGACGAAGAACGTCGTTACTGAATCACACGGCCGAGGAAGTCGAGTGTTGCGCGCGTCGTAAGGCGACTCCATGCCAGCGGTCGAAGCACCATCGCGTGGCTGTCGCCGCGGATGACTTCGTACCTGACGTCAGCGCCGGCGGCCGCGGCCCGCTCCGCGAACATGCGTGATGCGCGCGGGCTGGTGACGAAGTCGAGGTTGCCGTGGGCGATCAGTGTGCGCTTCCCGACGAGCGGTGCCACCTCGTCATTCGGAGTCAGCCACGGGGCGAGTGCGACGACGCCGACCACCGACGAATCGTCGGCCACCCGCAGCGCAACGCGGCCACCCATCGAATGCCCGATGAGCACGACGGGTACGCCGCCGTGCCGGCGTCGGACCTCATCGAGCGCCCAGCGAGCATCGACGACGGGCGATTCCTCGGCGCCGTTCCAGCCGCGGTAGCGGTACCCGAGGATCGACACGACGAGGCCTTGCGGGGCTCCGCGGCGGCGAAGGGGCCGCGCAAACGGGCGCATTCGTCGCGCCGCGAGATTGGACGGAAGGGCGGCGGCGTGGCTGTTCTCCCTGCCGCCGTGCAACAGCAGGGCGACCGCGCGCACCGGATCGGGCGGCGAGAGGTCGGTGAGCGTCGGCTGCGACACGATCAGCCGGCTGGCGTGACCTTGACCGACACGACCCGGGCTCCCGGGTTCGCGGCGACGAGGAGGACGGGGTCGCCGTCACCGGAGACGACCGCTCCGCCGGTCACCGACACGTCATAGCCGTGCGGGTAGGCCGGCTTCGGGACCTCGAACTGCGAAATCGCGTTGGGCCCGAACCTGCCGTGCCGGTTGGCCTTGGCGGTCGAGTAGGACGCGGTGAACACGTGCGACATGGGGTCGTAGCCATAGCCGGTCGGCGTGCCGGCCACGAGCTGGGGATACGGCCTGGCCAGGGCGCTCGCCGTACCGAGGAGGGGCGCAGCGGCCGGCGACGTGGGATAGGCGCCGGTGGACGTGATGCCGACGAGCTCCTGATACGACCAGAACATCCACGGGATCATCTTCGAGTCGTAGAGGTTCACCGACTTGGTGATCGACGACGGCGGTGCGCCGGCGCCGAACTCGTCGTTGATGAGCGCGTCCGGATGTGCGCTGACGTGGCTCAGGGCGTTGTTCAACGCGACGCCGCTCTCGATGCCGCATTCGGTGTCGAACAGCGGCGGCAACCCTGCGTTGTAGCCGAAGGTGCACAGCGGGTAGTCGTGGAACGCAAACGCCAGGCGGCTGTCGTTCGGCGGAGGCGTCACCGACGTCGGGATGCCGTAGTCGAACGTGACCAGGGGCTCGTAGAAGACCAGGTGACCGGTGTCGACGCCACGAATCGCGGCGTCCATCGTGGCGTAATAGCGGCTCAGCGGGCCTTCGTCGAAGCTGGGGCATCCGACGGCGGGCACCAGGCAGCTCGCGTACTGCGATCCCGGCCATGGCTCGTTGATGATCTCGTAGCCGAGCACGCCGCGAGTCTTGTGCAGCGCGGTGGCGGTCCGCTGGAGGATCTGCGCGTCGTCGGCCCACAGTGGCTTGCCACGAGAGTCCGCGCCGTTGTTCCAGAGGGTGTCGAAGGCGCGGTTGGTCGCCGGGTTTGCCACGTACTGGTACGGAAAGCCGAGCTGATAGTCGTTGGGCAGACCGCCGGTCGAGGTCATCCAGGCCGGGAACCCGTTGTCGTGGAAGACGGGCCCGAACTCGTCCTGGTGGAAGTCGATGAGCGTCATGACGCCGTAGTGGTCGAGCGTCGCAACGAGGCTTCGGACGAAGTGGAGGTACGTCAGGTCGAAGTGACCGGGGGTCGGTTCGATGTCGTAGCGCTCGACCGTGAGGCGGATGGCGTTGAGTCCGAGTGAGGCGAGGAACGCGGCATCGTCCGCACCGAAGCTGTACGCGCGGGACTGCTCGACGTCGCCCTTCATCGAGACGTTCACGCCGTGGATCAGCAGGACGCGACCGCTCCGATCGGTCAGCCACCGCCCGGCGTGACCGATCGGTTGCACCGGTATCGCGAGTGAGGAGGCGGCTGCTTCGCGTGCGGCGACGCGCGGTGCGGCGGAGACACCGGCCGCACTGACGGCGCCGAAGATGAGCGCGAGGGACCCCAGCGCGGCCAGCGCGCGCCGGTGAGAACCCATCTCAATACGCTAACCGGATGCGGCTTCCCCGGCTGACACCTTCGGTGTTTCGAAGGTTGAGCGTCGTCGTGGTCGCTTTGCTCGGTCTGATCGTCGTCACCGGCGCCGCCGTTCGGCTGACCTCGTCGGGGCTGGGCTGCCCCACCTGGCCGCGCTGCACGGCGACCTCGCTCGTGGCGCCGCCGTCGTACCACGCCTGGGTCGAGTTCGGGAACCGCATCGTGACGACCGTCGTCGGCGTGGTCGTCGGCCTGGCGGCCGTCGGGTCGCTGCTGCGCACCCCTCGTCGCCGCGATCTGGTGTGGCTGTCGTGGAGCTTGATCGGTGGTTTCGTCGGCCAGGCCGTCATCGGTGGGCTGTCGGTCCTCTACAAGCTGTCGCCCGGCTGGGTGATGGCGCACTTCCTGTTGTCGATGGCGCTGGTCTGGATCGGCCTCGTCCTGGCGCATCGCGCGGATCCGGACTGGCAGCCCCGGCGGCCGGACGCGCCGCGCGAGCTCGTCCTGCTCGGGCGCGTCCTCGTCGGCGTCGCGGGCGCCGTGCTGTTCCTGGGGACGGTCACGACCGGAACCGGCCCGCATGCCGGCTCCGGCGGACACGTGAAGCGGCTGCCCTTCGCCCTCGAGCGGGTGACGCAGCTGCACGCCGACTCGGCGCTGCTGCTGACCGGCCTGATCGTCGCCACCCTGTTCACGGTGCGGCTGGCCGGCGCATCATCGGTGATCCGCCGCCGCGCGAACTGGCTGGCCTACGCCGTGGTTGTCCAGATCGCGATCGGCTACACGCAGTACTTCTTGAACCTGCCGCCCGGCGTCGTCGAGCTCCACGTCGCGGGAGCGACGTTGTTGTGGAGCGCGACGATCTGGCTGCAGCTCGGGCACTCGGTGCCGGACTAGCGGCAGCGCTCCGCGAAGTCCATGACGTCCCATTCGGTCGTCTGGCCATCGCGGTGCAGGATCACCGTCGCGATCCCGACCTCCGTGAAGCGGTGCCGGAGGATGTTGGCGCGGTGCGACCGGTCATGCATGTAGAGCTCGAAGATCGCGTGCGCATCCGTCCCCTCCTGGGCGGCGACGTTCTCGCCGTAGGCACGCCACCGGGAGCATCGCCGCGCCACCTGATGAACGCCGCGTGGGTTGTCGTGCAGCGACCGCTTGTGGGCCATGTGCTCCGCCCACCGGTGTGCGATGCGATACAGCCGGTTGCTCTGCGCCAGCGCCGGGAGGTGGTGCGCGTGCCGGGTGTGGTTCACGTAGTAGAGCAAGTTCCTGTCGTAGGTCCGCAGCTGTGCCGACGGGGTCGGCTTGGCGACCGCGGGGGTGGCGACCCCGACGAGCACGAGGCAAGCCATCACCAGGGAGGCGAGCGGCGCGGCACGGCGTGGGGTGGTGGCCGCCCGCGGTGTGCCCATGATCGTGCTCCTTCCCACTCTGGGGCCCGCTCAATGTAGGAGAAGCGGTACGCGCCGCTTGCGGGCAGACTGGCCTCGTGCCCGAGCTGCCGGAGGTCCAAGCGCTCGTCGACTTCCTCGGCGAGCGGGCGGTCGGCCATGTCGTCGCCCGGGTCGACGTCGCCTCGATCGCCGTACTGAAGACCTTCGACCCGCCGGTGACCTCGCTCGCCGGGCTCACCGTCTCGGCGGCCGGCCGACGCGGAAAGTTCCTCGATCTCGACGTCGACGGTCTTCACCTGGTCACCCATCTCTCCCGCGCCGGCTGGCTGCACTGGCGCAACGAGCTTCCGGCGGCGCCGCCGAAGCCCGGCAAGGGACCGATCGCCCTCCGGCTGCATCTCGACATCGGTGGCGGCTTCGACCTCACCGAGGCCGGAACCCAGAAGCGGCTTGCGGTGTACGTCGTGCGCGACCCGCTCGACGTACCGGGCATCTCGCGGCTCGGTCCGGAGCCGCTGGACGACGACTTCACGATCGAGCGCTTCGCCGCGCTGCTCGAGGGGCAGCGGGTGCAGATCAAGGGCCTGCTGCGTGACCAGGGTGTGATCGCGGGCATCGGCAACGCCTACTCCGACGAGATCCTGCACGTCGCGAAGATGTCGCCGTACCGCCTGGCCGCGACGCTGGACGCCGATGACATCGCGACGTTGTACGACGCGATGCGCTCGACCCTGACCGACGCGGTCGAACGCGCGCGGGGGCTTGCGGCGGCAGATCTCAAGGCGGAAAAGAAGTTAGGGATGCGGGTTCATGGTCGCGCCGGCGAGGCGTGTCCGGTCTGCGGCGACACCGTGCGCGAGGTGTCGTTCGCGACCTCGTTCCTCGACTACTGCCCGACCTGTCAGACCGGCGGCAAGCCGCTCGCCGACCGCCGGATGTCCAAGCTCCTCAAGTAGCTCGTCGAGGTCGACCGGCCGGCGCTTCGCGTCAATGCTTTCTCGCGCTCGGCGCGCACGCCCGCCATGGCTTCCAGCCGTCGGCCGCGTAGATGCGGTTCGCGACGTCGATCTGCTTCGATCGGCTGGCGAGGTCCGCGCGCCGGGCATAGTGATGTCCACCGAACGACGCCCATGTCTGCGCGGAGATCTGCAGTCCGCCGTAGTAGCCGTTGCCGGTGTTGAGGTGCCAGTTGCCGCCCGACTCGCAGCGCGCGACGTGGTTCCACTGAGCGCCCGTCGCATGTTGCGCGGCGTTCGCCGCAGTCGGCGTCAACAGACTCACGATGGTTGCGGTGACGCAGAGGATGCCGAGTACTCGAGGCACGCGCAGTCCCTTCCTTGCGCCTCCGAGGTCAGCTGACGGGTTCGGGCTGGAAGTTGCCCGGCCGACACCTGGATGTCGGCTTCACCCCGTGCGATCGCGTTGGGTAGGACGCTTTCGCGGGTGGGTCCCCCGGTCCTGCCGGTTTGCTTGAGACCCGCGGGCTGGCAGGATTCGGCGCGCCAGCGGATCCCGAGTGTCTGCTCGGTACTGCGCACGCTAGCCGAAACCGATCAAGCCTGTGGAGTGCGCGAACGGCACGCATGTGACAACGGTGTCGTGGATCGCGAGCGCGAGTACACCGGGCCTGTTCAGCAACGCAGCGTTGCTGGGTACGCTGCGGATGTCACGCGGGAGTCCGGCATACCGGGCTGAGAGGGCGGGATAGGCGACCGCCGACCGCAGCGGCGAGGACGACTCGTCGCGAGACCTGACCCGGATCATGCCGGCGTAGGGAGTGGGCCGATGACCGCCACGGTTGCGACAGCCGATGACCGCCGGGGTGAGGCGCCGCTCACCCTCGACGAACCGCCGCCGAAGGTGTTGGGCTGGCTCGACCAGATCGGCTTGTGGGGCAACCTCGGGGTGACACTGCTCGCACCCGTCGGGGCAGTGTTCGTGCTGATCCCCGGCAGTTCGCCGCAGCTGTCCTACGTCGCCGCCGGCCTTGCGGTGGTGGTGGGCACCCTGATCGGCGCGTTGATGCTCGGCGCGGCCGCCGTGCCCGGGGTGCAGACCGGCGCACCCGCCATGGTGTTGATGCGCGGGCTGTTCGGGCGGCGGCTGTCCTATCTCCCGACCGTCGTCAACATCGTGCAGCTGCTGGGCTGGACGGTGTTCGAGATCGTGGTCATCTCCTCGGCGGCCAAGCAGCTTTTCCCCTGGCATGGCCATCGCTGGCCCTATGTCCTGGTCGCGGGCGTCTTGACCGCCGCGATGACGATCCGGCCGCTCGGGGCCGTCCGGATCCTTCGCCGCTACGCGCTTGGGGCGGTGGTGGTCACGACGACGTACCTGTTCGTGGAGCTGCTGCGCCACCGGCATTCGTCGTTCTCCCACGGCTCCTGGTCGGGGTTCTGGGCGGCAGCCGACGTCGCCGTCGCGGTTGCCGTGTCGTGGGCGCCCCTCGCCGCCGACTACACCCGACACTCCAAGTCGGCGCGCAGCGCGTTCGGTGGCGCGGTGGTGGGATACACCGTGACGCAGATCGCCGGCTACTTCCTCGGCTTGGTCGCGCTCGCGACGGTGGTGCGCGCGGACGACGCGAACCTCCAGCACGACATGTTCGCCGCTTTCATCGCGGTGCCGGTCGGCTGGCTGGCGTTCGGCGTGCTGGTTGTGCGCGAGCTCGACGAGTCCTTCGCCGACGGGTACTCCGCGGTGGTCTCGCTCCAGAACGTCTGGCCGCACATGGATCGCCGGATCTTCACCGTGGTGGTCTGCGGGTTCGCGACACTCGGCGCGATCTGGCTCAACATCGCGTCGTACGTGAACTTCCTGTATCTGCTCGCCTCGGTCCTCGTCCCGCTCGTGGCGGTGTTCCTCGTCGACTACTTCGGGACGCGTCGGCTCCGCGGCTGGGATGTGTCGCCAGATTCGCCTGCTCGCCCGCTGATGGTGGTGCCCTGGCTGGTGGGCTTTGTCGCCTACCAGTTGCTCAACCCCGGCTACATCGGCTGGTGGCAGCGCATGTGGCATCACGTCGATGGCTGGCTGCATCTCACCGTGCAGACGTGGATGAGCGCGTCGGTCTTCTCGTTCCTTGTCGCCGCGATCGCGACCGCTCCGTTGGTCTGGCGTCGCCGGCGGAAGATGATGACCGGGTGAGACGGCTCAACCGCGGCGAGCGTGCACTTGTCTACGGTATTGCCGGCTGGTGCAGCGAGGTCGTCACGACGGGCCTTCGCAGTCACGGCCGCGACGGCGACTGGCGACTGACGAGCACCACGTATCTCTGGATGCTCCCGATCTACGGCGCGGCCGCCGTGCTGTTCGAGCCGGCGTACGTCGCGACCAAGAGGGCCGGCACGCCATGGTGGGGCCGTGCGCTGATGTGGACCGCCGGCATCTACGCCGTGGAGGCCGCGTCGGGTGAGGCGATTCGGGCAATCACCGGCGAGGTTCCGTGGGACTACTCGAGAGCGCGCGGTGCGAAGGCCGTGCCGACGCACTGGCGCGGTCTGGTGCGCCCCGCGTATGCGCCGGTGTGGTTCGCGGTCGGTCTCGGGATGGAGCGGCTGCACGACCTGCTCGGCCGGATCGAGATCGCGCCATCGCGCCCCGCGTAATCGCACACCGCGGGGCGTCGGGGCTCGAGCCCGAGCACACCCAACGGGCATTTGACCGGGCGATCGAGCTGGGTGCCGACGGGGTCGAGTGCGACGTACGACTGACGCGCGACGGCGTGCTCGTGTGTATCCACGACCGCACCGTCGACCGTACGTCGAACGGGTCGGGCGTGGTCTCGACAATGCGGTTCGCCGACCTGCAGCGACTGGACTTCGGTTCATGGCGCGGGGCGCCCGCCGAGGTGCTCACCTTCGAGCGACTCGTGACCACGGTTCTCTCCGCCGGCCGGCCGATGGAGATCGCCGTGGAGACCAAGCATCCGAACCGCTACGGCGGGAAGGTCGAGCAGGAAGTCGTCGCGGTGCTCAGCCGACACGGGCTGACCGGGGAAGGCGGCGGGCAGGGCGTCACGGCGCGGGTGATGAGCTTCTCGCCCCAGGCGGTCGCCCGGGCGAGGCAGCTTGCCGGCGGGCTGGCGACGGTGCAGCTGATGCAGCGGATCCCGCCCAGCCGGCGGGACGGCTCACTCGGTGCGGGGGCGAGCGTCGCCGGTCCCTCGCTCGCGAGCATGCGGGCGAACCCGGACTTCATCGCCCGCGCACACGAGAAGGGCCACGAAGTCCACGTCTGGACGGTGGACGCGGTCGAGGACCTGGACTACCTCGCCGGCCTGGGGGTGGACGCGGTCATCACCAACCGTCCCGATGTCGCGCTCGCCCATTTTGGACGGTGAGCGGTTGCCGGCCGAGGAGTGAGTCAGTGCTGGGCCGCCCGCAGCAGGCGGCTTCGCCCGAACGGCGGATATCACCCGACTGGCGGCATGGTCCGGGGGTTGCGGATGCCGATGGAAAGGGCGTAGGTGCCATCGAGGCGAGTGAGCCAGGGGGTCCGCCGATGCAGGAAACCGCCGTCGTTCTGCGGCCCGCGGCTGTCCTTCCGCGCTCGGCCGCGGAGAAGGTCGTCGACGCTCTAGGAGACCTCGACGTCTCGAAGGGCGGGGTCTGGATCGTCAACCCGGGCCTTTGGCAGCGCTTCGACAAGCCCTGGGACGGTCCGGTCGGGCGAGGCTCCGCGAAGCTCGTCGGCACGATCGGCTCCGCGTATGGCACGCCGACCCGGTACGACATCACGCTCTACCGCGTCACGATCACCGCGGCCGGCGAGGAAGGCGGATGGACCGTCGAGTCGCTGTGCGACGACGCGCTCGGGTACGCCGGCATGTCACTGAACAACTGCCCGCGGGCCGACATGAACGCCCCGCCGGTCAACGACCCGTTCCGGACCCAGCTTGCCCAGGTGCGCGCGACCCTCTCCGAAGTTCAGGCGACGCTCCAGAACGTCGCCGCCAGCTAGTCCCTGACTACTGGGCAGGACATGCACCGCGGTCCGCCGCGCCCGCTTCCCAGCTCGCTGCCCGGGATCCGGAGCACCTCGATGCCGGCGGCTTCGAGGCTTGCGTTCGTCACCGTGTTGCGCTCGTAGGCGACGGCCAGCCGCGGGCCAATCGCGAGAGTGTTGTTGCCGTCGTCCCACTGTTCGCGTTCCGCCGTCACCGGGTCCAACCCGGTGTCGATGACGCGGAGCTCGTCGATGCCCATCGCCGTCGCAGCGGCGGTGAGGAACGGCCGTGGCTCGCTCGCCGCCAGCGTGCCATCGGCTCGTGAGGTCACGACGATCGCCGTGAGCGAGTCGGCGACCGCTGGGTACATGACGACGGCGTCGAAGTCCACCATGGTGCAGATCGTGTCGAGGTGCATCGTCGCGCGCTCCTGCGCGATCGGTACCGCGAGGAAGGTGTGCGCGAGTCCGCGCGCGAACGCGCGGTGGGCCAGCGTCTCGACCGCCTCGGGACGGGTCCGCTGCCCGACCCCAACCGCGATGACGCCGGGAGACAGCAACAGAACATCGCCTCCCTCGAGCCACTCGTCGTGCGGGTCGTAGAGCAGCGGGGTTCCGGCAAAGCGCGGGTGGTGCCGGTAGATCGCATTCGTGACCAGAGCCTCCCGGCGCCGGGCCTTCATGCTCAAGCTGGTCACGGCGACCTCGTGACCGATCCACACCGCCGAGTCGCGCGTGAACATCAGGTTCGGCAGCGGCGGCACGATGAACTCGCCGGGCTCGAGCAGCCGTGCGACGACTCCGTCGCCGGCCCCGAGCTCGCCGTGCGACAGGCCGGCGATCAGCGTGTCCGCGAGCTCGGCAACGGAGAGCCCGCACAGGTACGACGACAGCGCGGCCCGAAGCTCACCGCCGAGCCGGCGATCGGCGAGTGTCTGTTCCGTCAGCTCGTCACGGGCGGCGGGGGCAGCGAGTGCCTCGACCAGAAGATCCCGCATGCCGAGCACCTCGACGCCGTGGCCGCGCAGCGTGTCGGCGAAGGCGTCGTGCTCCTCCTGCGCCTTCTCGACCCACGGGATCGCGTCGAAGAGCAGGTCGGCGGAGTTGCGTGGGGTGAGCCGCTTGATCTCCGGGCCGGGGCGATGCAGGACAACCGTCCGCAACCGCCCGACTTCGCTGTCGGCGCCGCACGACGGGTCCTTCACACCGTCAGCGTAGGAGCGCCTGGTTCGGTGAACCCACAACGCTGGTGCAAGGGGGGCGGTCCTCGCCGGAGGCGGGCGTTCCTAACGGAAGCTTGCGCGGCGCTCGGCGAAGGCCTGGTTGACGAATGACTCGGCGAGCTGCTGCACGGTGTAGTTGCTCCCCGAGGGGTACTCGTCCTCGATCGCGCTGGAATGGTCCTTGCCGTTCAGCCACACGGTGCGGTGGGTGACACCGGCCTGGACGAGGCGTTGCGTGAGCACCTTCACCTGGTTCGACGGCACGAGCGGATCGAAGCGGCTGATCGCCTGGAAGGTCGCCGGGTCCCGGCGGGAGACGATGACCGCCGGGGAGGTGAGGGGGTAGCGCTTCGATCCGGCGTCACGTGCCTGCTGCGGCGTCATTCCCTCGAAGCGCGTGACCGCCTTGAGCCAGATCTGCGCGAACGAGTTGTACTCGGTTCGCATGTCCGTCGGCCCACTGATCGACACGACCGCGCCGACGAGGGGGTTCAGGTTTCGCGCGTCGCGGTACGCCGCCAGCAACGCGAGCTGTCCGCCGGCTGACTCACCCCATAGCGCGACTGCCCTGCGGTCGACGTCAGACCGGTTTGCCACCGCGTGAATCGCACGAGCAATCGCGTACGGCTCGATGACCTGCTCGCGGCGCACTTTGGCCGGGTAGCCAATGACGGCCACCAGCCAGCCTTCCTGCTGCGCGAGGTCCTTAGCCCAGCTCAGCTCGTACGAACTCGGCTGGGACCGTCCCCACGCGCCGCCGTGGATGAAGATCACCGCCGGATAGCGACCGGGCGCCGCCGGTTCATCGATCGTGATCGTGTCGGCGTGGTCGAGGGCGTACCAGCCGCTCGTCGTCTCGACACCCGGCGACGGCGGAGCACTTCCAGCCTGCGGGCTCGGCTGCGGGTCCGGGTCGGCCGCACGCGCGACCGCGCCGTCGGTGAGGAGCAGGCTGAGGGCGGCGGCGATGACGACCGGCCCGACCGCGACGCGCATCGCCGAGCTCCGGAGCCCGCGCGTCGGCGGCCACGCCTTCACGCCTGAGGATTCGATCATCGTCGGCAGTCTCCTGCGGACTAGATCACCCCGCCAGCCTGGAGCGCTGTGACGAGGGCGACCACGGCGAACGCGGTAGCGGCGATGCGACGGATCCACACGAGCGGCAGCACCCGCATCAGCGTCTTGCCGCCGGTCACCGCCACACCCGCGACGGCGACCAGCCCCAGGGAGGAGCCGAGGAAGACCGACACCGGATCGTCGTACTTCGCCGCCAGCGATGCGGTGAGCAGCTGAGTCAGGTCGCCCCACTCGGCGAGGAACAGCACCACGAACGTCGTGGTGATCACGCGCAGGCGGGTTGGCTCGGCGGGCGCGTCCGCAAGCTCGCGGTCGACCTCGCGCTCTTCGGCCTCCGGATCCTCGATCGACCGCATCATCAGCACGGCGCCG
>JAICMG010000208.1 GCA_025929365.1 Frankiaceae bacterium | reverse complement strand
GACTGTTCTCCTGCTCCAGCGCCTTCAGCCGCTGCGCCTCGTCCTCCTTCAAGGCGCCGTACTTGATCCGCCAGCGGTAGAACGTCTGCTCCGAGATCCCCAGCCGCTTGCACGACTGCGGGATCGTCAACCCCTGCCCCTGATGCTTCTCGGCCTCACGCAACTTGGCCACGATCTGCTCCACGCTGTAGCGCTTTAGCGGGCATACCCACCTCCAATCAGGCTCTCAAACTTGGCAAAACCCTCAGACGCCCTGGACCAGATAGAGGGGGGCCGGACAGCGGCAAATGCAGATCGAGCTGACGCGTCGCCAACTCGTACCGCACCCGACCTCGCAACAGGCCGTAGTGATCGAGGAACGGCTGCGCCAACGACGCGTACGGGTCAGGTGGTGGTGCGGACACGCGCAGCTTGAGTGGTAGCAAGGAGCGCAGCCACCCACCGGCAGCCAGGCTGAAGGAGGGTTGCGGGGACCGGTCCTGGGCGCTGGCCGCTTGTCAACGTCGCGATGCCGGCCGGTCAGCTGCGCGCCGTCGCCGTAGCATCGGTGGTGTCGGTGCGGAAGGTTGTAGCTCGGTCGACGAAGGCGGTGGCGAGCGCCGGGTTGCTGGCGAGGTGGAGGTGTGCGTAGCTGGCGAGGACGTTGTTGGTGCGGTACCCCTCCTGCGTCGCCTCGCCGCGACTGTTGGTCATCTGGTAGCAGTGGTCGGTAGACGGCTCGTCGGCGATGGCGGAGTGGTGGAAGAGGTGTCCGCGCGCGGTTTTGCCGTGGCCGAACAAGCCTCCCGTGGTGGTGATCTCGACGTAGCCGATGGTGAGAGGTGCGGGCATCTTGGTGCTGAAGGGGAGCACGCCGCAGAGTGGGTGGGTCTTGCCGTCGAGTTCGAGTGTTTGGGCGAGGTACATGAGTCCTCCGCACTCGGCGTAGATGGGGCCGCGGGCCGCCGCGAAGTCGCGGATCGCGTCTCTAGTCGGCGTGTTCTCGGCGAGCTGTTCGGCATGCAGTTCTGGATAGCCACCGCCGAGGTAGATGCCGTCGATGTTGTCGGGGAGCGGATCGCTGATCGGCGAGAACGGGATGAGCTCTGCGCCGGCCTGCTCGAGCAGTTCGAGGTTGTCGGTGTAGTAGAAGCAGAAGGCTTCGTCGCGCGCGATGGCAAGTCGCGCTCGTGGCGTCGGCTGCGGGGTCTCGCTGGGCGCCGATCGCCGCTCGGTGCGGCTGTTTGCGAGGAACGCGTCGAGGTCGAGGCCCTCCTCGATTAGATCCGCGAGTTGGCTGGCGTAGTCGATGTGGGCTTCGTGGGGCAGGTGGAGGCCGAGGGGGCGCTCGGGCACGGCGAGGTCGCGCTGGCGCGGCAGCGCGCCGATGATCGGGACGCTGCCGGCGACGGCGTCGCGGATCATGTCGGCGTGGACGTCGCCGCCGACGTTGTTCAGGATCACGCCGGCGACGCGCAGGTCGGGATCGAAGCTGGTGTAGCCGTGGATGAGGGCGGCGGCGCTGCGGGCCATGGCGCTGGCGTCGATGACGAGGAGGACGGGGAGGTCGAGCAGTTTGGCCATCTCGGCGGTGCTGCCGCGGTCGCTTTTGCCTTCGCTGCCGTCGAAGAGGCCCATCACGCCTTCGATTACCGCGGCGTCGGCGTCGGCGGTGGCGCGGGCGAAGCGCTCCTGGTTGTTGTCCGGGGTGAGCATCAAGCCGTCGAGGTTGCGTGGCGGTCGGCCGCTGGCGTGGGCGTGGTGCAGCGGGTCGATGAAGTCGGGTCCGACCTTGAACGGCTGCACGGTCAGGCCGCGACGGCGGAGCGCGCCGATGAGGCCGAGGGTGATGCTGGTTTTGCCGACGCCGCTGTGGGTGCCGGCGACGACGATCGCGTGGAGCGGCGCGGCGGCATCGCTACGGCTGGTCATGCGCCCTGCCACGCTAGCGGGCGGGAAACGTTCGCCCGAAGGTCGCGCTAGAGTCGGGGGCCGGGATGCGGATCGTTTCTTTGCTGCCGAGCGCGACGGACATGATCGCTGAGCTTGGTCTACTTGATTCGCTGGTTGGCATCTCGGAAGATTCGAACTGGCCGCCGGAGGTGCTCTCGAAGCCGTTGGTGGCACGTACCAGGATCGATGTGTCTGGCCTGACGAGCGCCGAGATCGACGTGCTCGTCAACGAGTCCTCGTCGGAGAGCCACTCGCTGTACGCGGTCGACGCGGACCTGATGAACGAGCTGCAGCCGGATCTGGTGATCACGCAGGACCTGTGTGAGGTGTGCGCGGTCTCGAGCGGCGATCTCACGACTGCCTGCCCGATCGGCACTGAGGTGTTCTCGATGAACCCGCGCAGCTTCGACGATGTGATCGAGAGCATGGTCACGCTCGCCGACCGGCTCGGAGTTCACGAGCGCGGGGTGGCGGCGGCGGAGGCGATGCGCGCGAAGGTCGATGCGGTGCGGGCAGCGGTGGCCGGGCTTGAGTGGCCGCGCGTGTTCGTCGCCGAGTGGATGGACCCGCCGTACGGGTCCGGGCACTGGCTGCCGGAGATGGTGGAATCCGCCGGGGGCACGAACGTGCTGAGCAAGCCGGGCGAGTACTCGTTCGCGACCACCTGGGAGACCGTGCTCGCGGAGGAGCCAGTGTTGATCGTGCTGGCAGCGTGTGGGTTCAGCCTCGAGCAGGCGCTCGAACGTTCGAGCGAGCTGCAGCTGCCGGTGCGGACGGTGGTGGTGGATGGCGACGCGCACTTCTCGCGGCCGGCGCCGCGGATCGCCGACGGGGTGCGCCAGCTCGCACACCTGATCCACCCCGAGGCGGTGGCTGATCCGGGTCTTCCGTACGCCGAGTTGCCGCTCGGCGTCGCTCCGGTCCGCTAGCTCGAAATCCGCCGGCGCGTGGTTGGCCGGCGGTGTAGGCTGCCCGGGTCGGGCACATATTCCCCGGCCGGTGTAGACGCAGCGAAGCCGGTGTGATTCCGGCGCTGTCCCGCAACTGTGATGCCCCCTTGGGGGACGAGCCAGGTCGCCTGCCCTACCCCGTAGCGAACAAGCCCTCGGAGGATAGGGCGGTCCGCTCGGCAGCACGCCAGCGAGCCTCCTACCTCCGCTAACGCGGAGGTTTTTGTATGAAGAGCACCTGCAGGGTCCGGCACCGGAACCTGTGGCCGACCCTCGCAATCGCCGGTATGGCGCTCACGGTGGTCGCTTGCGGCTCGGCGGCGGCGCTGCCAGCGACGCATAAGACCACGGGCTATCCGATCAAGCTGCGCACGCCGGATGGTGTTATGACGATCGCGAGGCGCCCGGCGCGGATCGTTTCGCTCTCGGCGTCGGCGACCGAGGACGTGTATGCGGTCGGTGCGGGCAAGCAGGTGGTGGCGGTCGACTCCTACTCGACCTATCCGCGCCGGGCGCCGCGCACGCATCTCTCCGGTTTCACGCCGAACATCGAGGCGATCGCCAAGTACCGGCCCGACCTGGTTCTGATCGACACCGATGCGGGCAACATCGTGCACAAGCTGGGCCAGCTCGGTGTTCCGGTGCTAGTTGAGCCGCCGGCCGCGAACCTAGCGGGTGTCTATGCCGAGATCGGGCAGATCGCGAAGGCGACCGGGCACGCGCGAGCGGCAGAGCGGCTCAATGCGAGCATCCGCGGCCAGGTGGCGGCGATCGTGCGCTCGGTGCCACGTCCGAAGACTCCGCTCACCGTCTATCACGAGCTCGACCAGCACTACTACTCGGCGACCTCGCGCACCTTCATCGGCCAGATGTACAAGCTGCTCGGGCTGCGCAACATCGCCGACAAGGCCCAGGGCACCAGTGCGTATCCGCAGCTCTCGGCCGAGTACATCATCGCCAGCAATCCCGATTTGATCGTGCTCGCGGACACGGTTTGCTGTGGCCAGTCCCGCGCCACGGTCGCGGCGCGGCCCGACTGGAGTCGGATCGCCGCCGTCAAGAGCGGCGAGGTGGTACCGGTGAACGACTCGGTCGCCTCCGAGTGGGGACCTCGGATCGTCCTTTTCCTGCAGGCGGTCGCCGACGCGGTCAAGACCCTCGAGGCGCATGCGAGATGAGGTGCCGCCAGGACACGCGTGGTGGTTGAG
>JAICMG010000005.1 GCA_025929365.1 Frankiaceae bacterium | reverse complement strand
TGGGCGAACCGCGACACGCCGGGAGGCGGCAGCCGCGCTGCTTCCCGCCGACGTCGACGGGCTGCTGGTGACCCGACCGGAGAACGTCCGTTACCTGTCCGACTTCACCGGCTCGAACGGTGCTTTGCTGCTCATTCGTGGGGAAACGCCAGTTTTAGCCACTGATGGGCGATATATCCTGCAGGCCGCAGTCGAGGCGCCTGATGTCGAGGTGGTGGAGACGGCGCGGGTGGGTCCGGCGCTGGTCGACGGGGCTGCCCGCAGCGGACGTGCGCGGATCGGCATCGAGGCCCATCACCTCACCGTCGAGGCACTCCAGGCGCTCGAAACCGTCGCGGACGGTCGAGTCGAGCTCGTTCCGGCCGGGAGGCTGGTCGAGGGCCTGCGCGTGGTGAAGGACGCGAGTGAGGTCGAGGCCCTGCGGCGCGCTTGCGCGGCCACCGATCGCGCGCTCGCGGCGATGCTGACGCTCCTCAAGATCGGCATGACCGAGCGGGACGCCGAGTGGGCGCTGCTCGGGGCGCTGCGGGCGGCCGGTGCCGACGGGGCATCGTTTCCGAGCATCGTCGCCTTCGGCGCCAACGCGGCAAGCCCCCACCACCACCCATCCGGCACGCTCCTGTGTCGGGGCGACCTGATCAAGCTCGACTTCGGCGCGATGGTCGACGGCTACCACGCGGACATGACCCGCACCGTTGTCATGGGGCCGGCGGCTGCCTGGCAGCGCGAGCTGCATGGCGCGGTTCGGGCGATTCAGGCGGACCTCGCAACGGCGGTCTCTCCCGGAGCCATCCCGGCCGAGCTCGATGCGGACATGCGCCAGCGGATCGGCGCGGCGCGTCACCACGTGTCGCACGGGCTCGGTCACGGCGTCGGCCTGGAGATTCACGAGGACCCGTTCCTCACCGAGCGATCGCCGGCCTCCGCACTCGAGGCAGGGATGGTCGTGACGATCGAGCCCGGCATCTACCTCGAAGGCCGGGGCGGCGTACGGATCGAGGACACCGTCCTGGTCACCGACTCTGGCGCCGAGTCGCTCACGACGTCACCGCGCGACCTCATCGAGATCTGAGCGGTTCCGTAGTCTGTTCGCCGTGGCGACGACGAACGACCTCAAGAACGGGATGACGCTCGACCTCGACGGCGTGCTCTGGAACGTCGTGGAGTTCCAGCACGTCAAGCCCGGCAAGGGCGGCGCCTTCGTGCGCAGCAAGCTCAAGAACGTGCTCACCGGCCAGGTCGTCGAGCGCACATTCAATGCGGGCGTGAAGATCGACACCGCGACCGTGGACAAGCGGGAGATGACCTACCTCTACGCCGACGGCTCCGACTTCGTGTTCATGGACACCGACACCTACGACCAGATGCATGTCCCCGCATCTGCCGTCGGCGACGCGAAGGACTACCTGCTCGAGAACACCAACGCGACGGTCGCGGTCCACGACGACACGGTGCTGTACGTCGAGCTGCCCGCCTCCGTCGAGCTCACGATCACCTACACCGAGCCCGGCGTGCAGGGCGACCGCTCCACCGGTGGCACCAAGCCCGCCACGCTCGAGACCGGCGCGACGGTGCAGGTCCCGCTGTTCGTGACGCAGGGCGAGAAGATCAAGGTCGACACTCGCGACGGCCGGTACATCGGCCGCGTCAACTCCTAGTCGTCTTGGGTGGCCGCTCGTAGCAAGGCTCGCAAGCGCGCGCTCGACGTCCTTTTCGAAGCCGACCAGCGCCGGGTCGATCCGCGAACCACTCTCGAGCAGTGGGTGAGCCGGGCGGACCCTCCCGTCCAGGTCTACGCGAAGGAGCTCGTCATCGGCGTCGCGGACCACTGCGCCCGAATCGACGAGCTGCTGTCGGCCTGCTCCGACGGCTGGGCGATCGACCGGATGCCCTCGGTGGACCGCGCCGTGCTGCGGTTGGGCGTGTACGAGCTGCTGTGGTGCGACGATGTCCCCACCGCAGTGGCCATCGACGAGGCGGTCGAGCTGGCAAAGTCGCTGTCGACGGATGACTCGCCGGCATTCGTCAACGCGGTGCTCGCCCGTGTGGTGCGCGAGACGGCAGCGTCGGATCTGAGGGGGTAGGCGTGTTCGGATCGGTCGGTGGCCGGACCGGCCGGGTGGCGGCCTACGCAATCCTGGTCATCCTGGGTGTGGCATGGGCCGCCACGGACCTGCACGGCAAGCGTCTCGTGCCGACCGACTGGCTCGCCTTCGAAAGCGCCGCTCGCTCGTTCATCCACTTCCACCACGAGCCGGTCTACGCGGGCAACCGACTCGGGCTCTACGCGCGTCTACCGGCCATCCAGGTCGGTCCCCCCGCGTGGCTGCCGTTGACGGCGCTGCAGTGGGTCTCGCCGTGGCCCCTGAACATCGCCTTCGTGATGGTGATGGTTGTGCTCGGTGTGGCGTCGATCGCCGCGGTCGAGGCCATCGCGCGCCAGGTGCTGCCGGGCGTCTCCGACAGGCGCCGGCTCCTCACCACGCTGGTCGTGGGCGCGGGGGTGATGATCGTCTGGAGCTACAACGTCGCGCAGTGGCACCATCTCGACGACGCGATGGCGTTGTCGTTCACCGCGTTCGCCTGCCTGTTGATCCAACGGCGCCGAGCGTGGTGGCTGGTCGGCCTGCTGGTGGGTACCGCGATCGCCGCGAGGCCGTGGGCGCTGATGCTCGCCCCGGTGCTGATCGGCCTACCGCGTGGGAGGCGAAGCCCAGCCGCGATGCTGACCGTCGCGGTCGCGGCGGCCTGGTGGGCGCCGTTCGTGCTCGGGGCGAGCGGGACGTTTCACGCTCTCAGCACGTTCCCGGTGCCCGTCTCCCCCGGCACCGCGTGGTGGCTGATTGGCGTGCACGGCGACGTCTATCGCTGGCTGCGTCCCGTGCAGTTCGTCGGCGGCATCGCACTCGGTGTGTGGGTGGCGAAGCGGCCCGGCAACGCGTGGCTCGCGGCGCCGCTTGCCGCCATCGCGCTGCGTGTGCTGACCGACCCTTATCCTGCCACGTACTACAGCATGGGTCCGGTCCTGTTCGCGCTCGCGTGGGACCTCATCCGTCCCGGACGGCTGACGAAACTGCCGGTTTACAGCGCGGCCACGTTGCTCGTCGAAGGTGTCCTCGCCTACGTGCCGACCGTCATCACCGGTGCTTCTTTCCATTCGTGGGTCGTGGCCCTCGAGTGGGGAAAGCTGGTCTGGGGACTTGCCGTCATCGTGGCGATCGTCGCGGAGACCCGTACGCCGCCGCCGCACGAGGCCCCGGCAGCTGCGCTCGAGGTCGAGCCGTCACCGGCGCCCGCGCCGGGGTGAGCCACGCGTCTCGATAAGCCCGCTTCTCGCTGCGCGCGACTGCTACTGTCGAGGTCGTACGACAACGTCCTTTAATCCCGTCCTGCGAGGCGGGCAAGGAGGTGTCTCGGTGGATGCTGCCCGCCCTGTGACGGGTGATCCGTCGATTGCGCGACCCGTGCTCGAAGCCGAGGACGTGGCGCGGGCGCTGACCCGGATCGCACACGAGATCGTCGAGCGAAACGGCGCGGATCAGATCGTCCTGCTCGGCATCCCGACCCGTGGCGTGACGCTCGCGCGCCGGATCGCGGCCCGGATCGCCGACATCGAGAACGTCGAGGTGCCGGTGGGCGCGCTCGACGTCACGATGTACCGCGACGACCTGCGGCTGCGGGGCGTCCGTGCGCTCGAGCCCACCGACATCCCGGCCGCCGGGATCGACGACCTGATCGTCGTCCTGGTCGACGACGTCCTCTTCTCCGGCCGGACCGTCCGCTCGGCGCTGGACGCGCTCTCCGACATCGGCCGGCCAAAAGCGGTACAGCTCGCAGTGCTGGTCGATCGCGGCCATCGCGAGCTCCCGGTCAAGGCCGACTACGTCGGCAAGAACATCCCGACGTCGCTCACCGAGACCGTGCACGTGTTGCTCGACGAGCACGACGGACGCGACGCCGTCCTGCTCGGTCCGGCTGACCTCAAGCGTGAGCCGGCCGCTGCGCCAGAGGAGGTCACGCGATGAACCGCCACCTGCTCTCCGCCGGAGACTTGAGCCGCGACGATGCGCTGCTCGTCCTCGACACCGCGGCCGACATGGACGCCGCGCTCGCCGGGCGCAGCATCAAGAAGCTGCCCACCTTGCGCGGACGCACCGTCGTCAACCTGTTCTTCGAGGACTCGACGCGGACGCGGACGTCGTTCGAGGTGGCGGCCAAGCGGCTGTCGGCCGACGTCATCAACTTCTCCGCGAAGGGCTCGAGCGTCAGCAAGGGCGAGTCGCTGAAGGACACCGCGTTGACGTTGGAAGCGATGGGGTCCGACGCGGTTGTCGTCCGCCACTCGGCAAGCGGTGCACCGCACCGGCTGGCCAACTGGATCCGTGGCAGCGTCATCAACGCCGGCGACGGGACGCACGAGCACCCCACTCAGGCGCTGCTCGACGCCTACACGATGCGCCGGCGTACCGGTCGCGTCGAGGGCCTGCAGGTGGCGATCGTCGGCGACGTCCTGCACTCGCGGGTCGCGCGTAGCAACGTGTTGCTGCTGTACACGCTCGGTGCCGAGGTGACGATCGTCGCGCCGCCGACACTGCTGCCGGTCGGCGTCACCGCGTGGCCGTGCGCGGTGTCGTACGACCTCGACGCAGTGCTGCCCAAGAGCGACGTCGTGATGATGCTGCGGGTGCAGCACGAGCGAATGCACGGCGGGTTCTTCCCGACGACGCGCGAGTACTCGCGCCGCTACGGCCTGGACGCCGAGCGGATGGCGACACTGCCCGACGACGCGATCGTCATGCACCCGGGCCCGATGAACCGAGGCGTCGAGATCGCCGCCGAGGTCGCGGACAGCGTGCGCTCGACGATCGTCGAGCAGGTCGCCAACGGCGTGTCGGTCCGGATGGCGGTCCTCTATCTCCTGCTCGGCGGCTTGATCGACGTGTCCGGTGCGGACGAGGTCGCAGCATGATGTCGAGATACGTGATCAGGGGCGCGCGACCGCTCGGGGGCGAGGCGCGTGACCTGTACGTCGACGGCGGCGAGCTCGTGGAGGAGGCGCCCGCCAAGGCCGATGTCATCGACGCCGACGGCCTGATCGCGCTGCCGGGCTTCGTCGACCTGCACACGCACCTGCGGGAGCCCGGTCGCGAAGACGCCGAGACGGTCGAGACGGGTACCCGCGCCGCCGCGCTCGGCGGGTTCACCGCGGTTCACGCGATGGCCAACACCGACCCGGTGGCCGACGTGGCCGGGGTCGTCGAGCAGGTCTGGCGGCTCGGTCAGGAGGCCGGGCACTGTGACGTCCACCCGGTCGGTGCGGTCACCGTCGGTCTCGCGGGGGAGCGCCTCGCGGAGCTGGGTGCGATGGCGGACTCAGCGGCACGGGTGCGGGTCTTCTCTGACGACGGCAACTGCGTGCACGACCCGCTGCTCATGCGGCGCGCGCTGGAGTACGTCAAGGCGTTCGACGGCGTCGTCGCGCAGCACGCGCAGGACCCGCGGCTGACGGAGTCCGCGCAGATGAACGAAGGCGAATGGTCGGCCACGCTCGGTCTCGCCGGCTGGCCGGCGGTCGCGGAGGAGGCCATCGTCGCGCGCGACTGCCTGCTCGCGGCGCACGTCCGCTCGCGCGTGCACTTCTGCCACGTGTCGACCGCCGGCTCCGTCGAGCTGGTGCGCTGGGCCAAGGCCAAGGGATGGAACGTCACCGCCGAGGTCACCCCGCACCACCTGCTGCTCACCGATGACCTGGTCGCGTCGTACGACCCGGTGTTCAAGGTCAACCCGCCGCTGCGCACGAACGACGACGTGGTCGCGCTTCGCGCCGCTCTCGCGGACGGCACGATCGACGCGGTGGCGACCGACCACGCGCCGCACGCACTGGAGGACAAGGAGACGGAGTTCGCCGCCGCCGCCTTCGGCATGACCGGGCTGGAGACCGCGCTGTCGGTCGTCGCGACCTCGATGGTCGAGACCGGCCTGCTGGACTGGGCCGGAGTCGCGGACCGGATGAGTGTCCGGCCGGCGGCGATCGGCCGGCTGACGCGACAGGGCCAGCCGCTCGAGCCCGGAGCGCCGGCGAACGTCGTGCTGGTCGACCCGGCAGCTCGGTGGACGGTCGACGCGACCCTGTCGGCGAGTCGCAGCCGCAACACCCCCTTCGCCGGCCGTGAGCTCGCGGCCCGGGTGGTCGCGACGTTCCTCCGCGGCAAAGCGACGGTCTTGGACGGCAAGGCCGTATGAATCTGCTCGCCGACGGCGCGAAGAAGGTCCTGATCGACCCACACCCGGCATGGGGCAGCCTGGGTGTCGCCATCGCGGCCGCCGCGGTCTTCCTCATCTTCGCGACGTGGATCGTGATTCAACGAGTTCGGCACGGCCGAGAGGGCGACGATGACAAGCAGTAACCCGGCGATCCTCGTGCTCGAGGACGGCCGGACATTCCGTGGTCGCTCCTACGGGGCTGTGGGCGAGACCTTCGGCGAGGCAGTCTTCACCACCGGCATGACCGGCTACCAGGAGACGCTCACCGACCCGTCGTTCCACCGCCAGGTCGTCGTCCAGACCGCGCCGCACATCGGCAACACCGGGGTCAACGACGAGGACCCGGAGTCGCGGCGGGTGTGGGTGTCCGGCTATGTCGTGCGCGATCCCGCGCGCGTGCCGAGCAGCTGGCGCTCGCAACGCACGCTCGATGTCGAGCTCGCCGCCCAGGGCGTCGTCGGCATCAGCGGGATCGACACCCGCGCGCTGACGCGTCACCTTCGCGAGCGCGGTGCGATGCGCGTCGGCGTGAGCAGCATCGAGACCGACTCCGAGGCGTTGCTGGCGCGGGTGCTCGACAGCCCCGGCATGGAGGGCGCCGACCTCGCCGGCGAGGTCACGACAGCGGAGCCGTACGTCGTGCCTGCGGTCGGGGAGAAGCGGTTCACCGTTGCCGCGGTCGACCTCGGGATCAAGGCCTCGACCCCTCGTTACATGGCCGAGCACGGGTGCGAGGTGCACGTGCTGCCTGCGTCGGCGACTGCGGCGGACATCCTCGCGCTCTCACCCGATGGCGTCTTCTTCTCCAACGGGCCCGGTGACCCCGCCACCGCGGACGGCCCGGTCGCCGCGCTGCGTGGCGTGCTCGGGGTGAAGCCGGTCTTCGGGATCTGCTTCGGCAACCAGATCCTCGGCCGCGCGCTCGGGTTCGGCACCTACAAGCTGAAGTTCGGCCATCGCGGCGTCAACCAGCCGGTCCAGGACCGCCGCACCGCCCAGATCGCGATCACCAGCCACAACCACGGCTTCGCCGTCGACGCACCGACCGATGCGCCCGCGACGACCGAGTTCGGCCAGGTCGAGGTGAGCCACGTCGACCTCAACGACGGCGTCGTCGAGGGCTTGCGGTGCCTCGACGTACCCGCCTTCTCGGTGCAGTACCACCCGGAGGCAGCGCCAGGACCGCACGACGCGATCAACCTGTTCGCCCGCTTCACCGAGCTGATGGCGGCGCACTGATGCCCAAGCGCACTGACATCAACAGCGTCCTGGTCATCGGCTCGGGTCCGATCGTGATCGGTCAGGCGTGCGAGTTCGACTACTCCGGGACGCAGGCCCTTCGCGTGCTGCGCGAGGAGGGGCTGCGGGTCAGCCTCGTCAACTCCAACCCGGCGACGATCATGACCGACCCGGAGTTCGCCGAGGCGACGTACGTCGAGCCCATCACGCCGGAGTACGTCGAGAAGGTCATCGCGGCGGAGCGACCCGACGGCCTGCTCGCCACTCTCGGCGGTCAGACCGCGCTCAACACGGCCGTCGCGTTGCACGAGCGCGGGGTGCTCGAGAAGTACGGCGTCGAGCTGCTCGGCGCGTCGATCGAGGCCATCCATTCCGGCGAGGACCGGCAGAAGTTCAAGGCCGTCTGCGACGCGATCGGGGCGGACTACGCACGCAGCACCCTTGTCCGCGCGGTCGAGGAAGGCGTTGCCGTCGCGGGGGAGCTCGGATACCCCCTGGTGCTGCGCCCCTCGTTCACCCTCGGCGGTGCGGGATCCGGGTTCGCGCACGACGAAGCAGAGCTTCGGTCGATGCTGGCCGCCGGTCTCGCCCAGAGTCCGGTGCACGAGGTCCTGGTGGAGGAGAGCGTCCTCGGCTGGAAGGAGTTCGAGCTCGAGGTCATGCGCGACCGCAACGACAACTGCGTCGTCGTGTGCTCGATCGAGAACTTCGACCCGATGGGCGTCCACACCGGCGACAGCATCACGGTCGCACCCGCGATGACTCTCACCGACCGCGAGTACCAACGGATGCGCGACACCGCCTTCGCGGTGATCCGGCAAGTCGGTGTCGAGACGGGTGGGTCGAACATCCAGTTCGCAGTCGATCCGGCAACCGGTCGCCAGGTCGTGATCGAGATGAACCCGCGGGTCTCGCGGTCGAGCGCGCTCGCGTCGAAGGCCACCGGGTTCCCGATCGCGAAGATCGCGACGAAGCTCGCGCTGGGTTACACCCTCGACGAGATCCCCAACGACATCACCCGCGAGACCCCGGCGAGCTTCGAGCCGAGCCTCGACTACGTCGTGGTGAAGATCCCGCGCTTCGCGTTCGAGAAGTTCCCCGGCGCCGACACGACACTGACGACGCACATGAAGAGCGTCGGCGAAGTCATGGCGCTGGGCCGCAGCTTCACCGAGGCGCTGCAGAAGGCGACCCGATCGCTCGAGGCCAAGGGTGCCGAGCTCGACTTCGCCTCGCCGGTCGGTGACCTCGACGAGTGGCTGCCGAAGGCGGCGCGCCCGCATGATCGCCGGTTGCAGGCAGTCGTGCAGGCGATGCGCGCGGGCGCGAGTGTCGAGACCCTCGCGCGCGAGACCGGCATCGACCCATGGTTCCTCGACCAGCTCGTGCTGCTCGGTGAGGTGGCCGGCGAGCTGGCCGGCGCGGCGCAGCTCGACGCGGAGGCGTTGCGGGACGCGAAGCGGCACGGCTTCTCCGACGTGCAGATCGCCGCGATCCGTGGCGACCTCAGCGAAGAGGACGTCCGGCGGCTGCGGCATGCGCTCGGGGTGCGTCCGGTCTATAAGACCGTCGACACCTGCGCGGCCGAGTTCGAGGCGAAGACGCCGTACCACTACTCGTCGTACGACGAGGAGGACGAGATCTCACCGGGACAGCGGCCCAAGGTGCTGATCCTCGGCAGCGGGCCGAACCGGATCGGTCAGGGAGTGGAGTTCGACTACTCGTGCGTGCATGCCTGCTATGCGCTGCACGACGCCGGTTACGAGACGGTGATGGTCAACTGCAACCCCGAGACGGTCTCCACCGACTACGACACGTCGGACCGGCTGTACTTCGAACCGCTCACCTGTGAGGACGTTCTCGAGGTGGTCGCCGCCGAGCAGCGGTCCGGCGAGGTCGTCGGGGTTGTGGTGCAGCTCGGGGGCCAGACGCCGCTCGGGCTCGCGCAACGGCTGAAAGATGCCGGCGTGCCGATCGTGGGCACGTCGCCCGAGGCCATCCACCTCGCCGAGGAGCGCGGCGCGTTCGGCCGGGTCCTCGCAGAAGCGGGACTTGTCGCGCCGAAGCACGGCACGGCGCGGTCCTACGAAGAGGCCGTCAGGATCGCCCACGGGATCGGCTATCCCGTGCTGGTCCGCCCGTCGTACGTCCTTGGTGGCCGCGGCATGGAGATCGTCTACGACGACGAGACCCTGCACGACTACATCGACCGGGCGACCGAGGTGAGTCCTGAGCATCCGGTTCTCGTCGACCGCTTCCTCGATGACGCGATCGAGGTCGATGTCGATGCGCTGTACGACGGCAACGAGCTGTTCCTCGGCGGTGTGATGGAGCACATCGAGGAGGCCGGCATCCATTCCGGGGACTCGGCGTGCGCCCTGCCGCCCATCACCCTCGGCCGCGCCGACATCGCGCGGATTCGCGAGGCGACGGAGGCGATCGCGCGCGGTGTCGGGGTGCGCGGATTGCTCAACGTGCAGTTCGCGCTCGCCGGCGACGTGCTCTACGTGCTCGAGGCGAACCCGCGAGCAAGCCGTACCGCGCCATTCGTATCGAAGGCGACAGCCGTCCCGCTGGCGAAGGCCGCCGCCCGGGTGATGCTCGGTACGTCGATCGCGACGCTTCGCGAGGAGGGCATGCTGCCGGCCGGTGACGGCGCGGACCTGCCGCTCGATGCGCCGATCTGCGTGAAGGAGGCGGTGCTGCCGTGGACCCGGTTCGCCGGCGTTGACACCGTGCTGGGCCCGGAGATGAAGTCGACGGGTGAGGTGATGGGTGTCGACGCCGGGTTCGGCACCGCCTTCGCCAAGTCGCAGGAAGCCGCGTACGGCGCATTGCCGACGAAGGGCAGGGTGTTCGTCTCGGTCGCGAACCGCGACAAGCGACACTTGATCTTCCCGGCCAAGCGGCTCGCCGACCTCGGCTTCGAGGTGCTGGCGACAGAGGGAACCGCGGAGGTGCTGCGCCGCAACGGCGTCACGCCGACCGTGGTCCGCAAGCATTCGGAGGGCAGGGGTCCGGACGGGGAGCCGACGATCGTCGACCGGATCGTGGCCGGCGAGGTCGACCTCATCGTCAACACCCCGTTCGGCAACTCCGGCCCGCGGCTGGACGGCTACGAGATCCGTACGGCGGCGGTGACGCGCGGGATTCCCTGCCTCACCACGGTCCAGGCGCTCGCCGCGGCGGTGCAGGGCATCGAGGCGCTTCGCGGTGGCGAGATCGGGGTGGCGCCGTTGCAGCGTCATCACGCGCTGATCGTCGCGTCCCGCGCCACGGGTGCTGCCGGCCGATCCGGGGCCGCCGACGCTCGCTACGGTGGGCCTGCCGGGGCGACCGAAGGAGGCAGCGTCTGATGAGCGGCATCCAGGTCAAGGGCGAGGTCCTCAACGTCAAGCCCGTCGGCGAGTACTTCTCGATGACCGTGGTCGCCCCCGGGATCGCGGAGCGCAGCAAGCCGGGACAGTTCGTCGCAGTGGCGGTCGGTGGAGAGAGCGGCGGCATGTTGCTGCGCCGCGCCTTCTCGATCTACTCGGTGCGCGAGACCGGCGTCTACGGCGGAACGGTCGAGTTCATCTTCTCGGTCGCCGGCCATGGCACCGCGTGGCTGGCCGCGCAACGGCCGTACGACCCGATCGACATCGTCGGACCGCTCGGGCGACCGTTCGCGCTGCCGCGTGAGCCGGCCAACTGCGTGCTCGTCGGGGGCGGCTACGGCGCGGCACCGTTGTTCACCCTCGCGGATTCGCTGCGCACGCGCGGCTGCCGCATCGACGCGGTGCTCGGTGCCTCGACCGGCGACCGGTTGTTCGGTGCGCTCGATGCGAAGCGGATGGCAGCGAGTGTGGCGTTCACCACCGACGACGGCTCGTACGGCGAGAAGGGTCGCGTGTCCGACGTGTTGCCCGAAGTCATCGAGCGGGTGCGTGCCGACGTCGTCTACGCGTGCGGTCCGATGGCGATGCTCGAGGCGGTGCAGCGGGTCGCGAGTGAGTCCTACGACGGCGCCGGCATCCCGACGCAGCTCTCGGTGGAGGAGTCGATGGCCTGCGGCATCGGGGTCTGCATGACCTGCGTGCTGCCGATCATCGGCAACGACGGACAGACGCGAATGGCGCGTTCGTGCGTCGACGGGCCGGTGTTCGGCGGCGACCGGATCCGCTGGGATGCGCTCGGCACCGTTCCCGACGATGCCGTGGGGGCCCATCAATGAGGCCGGTTGCGCAGCAACCGCCCTCCGTAGGGCGGAGGGTGGGGTGGTGGACGTGACCGTCACGATTCGGCGGCGTGTCGAGAAGCCGCGTCACGTCAATGTGGACATGACCACGAAGCTCGGCAACCTGACGGCGCCCGACCCGGTGTTCACGGCATCGGGTTGCGCAGCCGCGGGCCAGGAGCTCGCGGCCTACAACGACCTCACCGCGATCGGTGGCGTCGTGACCAAGTCCATCCAGCTCAATCCGCGGGCCGGCCGCGCCACTCCGCGGATGGCCGAGACGCCCAGCGGCATGCTCAACTCGATCGGGCTGCAGGGTCCGGGCATCGAGATCTTCATCAACCGCGACCTTGCCTGGCTCGCCGACCACAACGTCAACGCGGTCGTGTCGATCGCCGGCGGGACGGTCGATGAGTACGCGAAGCTCGCCGGCAAGCTGCGCGGCAAGCCGGTGTCGATGATCGAGGTCAACATCAGCTGCCCGAACGTCGAGGACCGCGGACAGGTGTTCGCCTGCGACAAGAGTGCCGCGGCTTCCGTCGTACAAGCCGTCAAGCGGGCGGCGCCGGCCAGCGTGCCGATCTTCGCGAAGCTCTCGCCCGATGTCACCGACATCGTCTCCATCGCCAAGGCGTGCATGGATGCGGGCGCGACCGGCCTGAGTCTGATCAACACGACGCTCGGGATGGTGATCGACACCCACACGATGCGGCCGCTGCTCGCCGGCATCACCGGTGGGCTGTCGGGACCCGCGATCCGGCCGCTCGCCCTGCGCTGCGTCTGGCAGGTGCATCAGGCCATGCCCGAGGTGCCGCTGTTCGGCATCGGCGGCATCCGCACCGGACTGGATGCCCTCGAGTTCATCCTCGCCGGGGCCACCGCGGTGCAGGTCGGCACCGTGATCTTCCACGATCCCGGCGCGCCGCAGCGGATCTCTCGCGAGCTGAGCGAGGCGCTCGCCGAACGCGGGATGGATGCCGTCGAGCAGGCGATCGGCCTGGCACATCGACCCCCGGACGTCATCGTTCCCGAGCTGCCGGACCCGCCGGGTGACGTGCTCGAAGACGAGCTCTACGAAGACGCCGTCGACGAAGCGGATGTCTTCGCCGAAGACGAGTGGCTGGAAGACCAGGATGTGTAGTCGGCTGCGGACGAGCCGTCCGCATGAGGGCAGGGTGTGGGGTGGAGGACGTGTCTGATCGCGCGCCGATCGCTGTCGCGCTGGACACGGGCGATCTCGCCACCGCGACCAGGTGGGCGCTGGCGGTTGGTCCGCACGTCAGCACCTTGAAGGTCGGCCTCGAGCTGTTCTGCGCCGAGGGACCGGGTGCCGTGGAGAAGATCCGTGCGGCAGCGGATGCCGACCTCTTCCTGGATCTCAAGCTTCACGACATCCCGGCGACGGTCTCCGGCGCCGCTCGCTCGGTATCGATGCTCGCGCCCGACTACCTGACGGTGCACGCCGGTGGCGGCGCCGCGATGATCGAGGCCGCGGCGGAGGCGCTGCCCAGCACCCGGATCACCGCGGTCACGATCCTGACCTCCCTGTCGGCTGCCGATCTCGACCAGATCGGGATCGCCGGGCCGCCCGAGCAGGCCGTCGTACGGCTTGCGGAGATCGCGGTCGGCGCGGGCGCCCGCGCCGTCGTCTGTTCTCCCCAAGAGGTCACGATGGTGCGTGGCGCCGTCGGCCCCGACATCACGTTGATCACCCCCGGCGTGCGGCCCGCCGCGGCGGGCCACGACGACCAGGCGCGGGTCGCGACCCCGGAGCGGGCGATCGCCGATGGCGCGGATGTGGTCGTCATCGGCCGGCCGATCACCGGTGCCGCTGATCCTGGTGAGGCGGCTGCGGCGATCGCCGCGTCACTCCCGGGCCGTGCGCGCTGACCTCGGTTGCGCGACCTGTCTCGCCCTCGCTAGGTTCGCCGCCGCTGGGATGTTCCGGTGGGGCGCCACGGGGGTCCCGAATCGCTGCGACCATGACCACGAGGTGAATCCGCTTGGCGCTCCCGCCGCTGACTCCGCAAGAGCGGGCGGCCGCGCTGGAGAAGGCGGCAGCCGCGCGTCGCACTCGGGCCGAGCTTCGCGAACAGCTCAAGCAGTCGAAGATCACCCTCGCGGACGTGTTCGCGGCTGGCGAGCGCGACGAAGCGATCGGCAAGATGCGGGTCAGCGCGGTCCTCGAGTCGCTTCCCGGCGTCGGCAAGATCCGCGCGCAGCGAATCATGGAGCGGCTGTCGATCTCGATGAGTCGGCGAGTCCGCGGGCTCGGCGCGCATCAGAGGTCCGCGCTCGAGCGCGAGTTCGCCGACTGACCTTCGCTCCGCTCACTTCTCCCAGCCCGTCATGACGGACCCAACACGCCGCCTGACCGTCCTGTCGGGGCCGGCCGGGGTCGGCAAGAGCTCGGTCGTCGCGGCGCTGCGTGAGCGCTCGCCCGACGTCTGGGTCTCGGTCAGCGCGACGACACGTGCGATGCGGCCTGGAGAGGTCGACGGTGAGTCCTACTTCTTCGTCTCCGTCGCGGAGTTCGAAGCGATGTCCGCGCGCGGTGATCTCCTCGAGCGGGCCACCTACGCCGGCAACCTCTACGGCACCCCGCGACGTCCGGTCGAGGAGCGCCTGCGCGCCGGCGTCCCGGTGCTGCTCGAGATCGAGATCCAGGGGGCTCGGCAGGTGCGAGCCTTCGATCCGGATGCGTTGCTCGTCTTCCTCGCGCCGCCGTCGTGGGAGGAGCTCGAGCGTCGGCTCCGCGGTCGCGGCACCGAGGCCCAGGCAGTCATCGAGCGTCGGCTCGCCCAGGCCAGCGTCGAGCTCGCGGCCGAGGGGGAGTTCGACGAGGTGATCGTCAACACCTCGGTCAGCGAAGCCGCGGACCGGCTCGCCGCCCTCCTGCGGTAACCGCTGGTAGCGTTGTCGGGCACTTTCGACGACTGAGATGAGGCCCGCGTGTCCGGCACCGCCGCTCGCCCCGAGGGGATCACCAACCCGCCGATCGACGAGCTGCTCGACAAGGTCGAGAGCAAGTACGCCCTTGTCATCTACGCAGCCAAGCGAGCCCGCCAGATCAATGCGTACTACTCCCAGCTCGGTGAGGGTCTGCTCGAGTACGTCGGCCCCCTCGTCCCCGCCCACGTCCAGGAGAAGCCGCTGTCGGTGGCGCTCCGTGAGGCCAACGAGGATTTGCTGACGTTCGAGCAGGTCGAAGCCTGACGTCATGAGCGCCGGGGACGCGCCGGGGCGCGTCGTCCTTGGGGTGTGCGGCGGCATCGCGGCGTACAAAGCGTGCGAGCTGCTCCGGCGATTCACCGAGTCAGGCCACGACGTGCACGTCGTGCCGACGACGTCCGCGCTGAAGTTCGTCGGCGAGACGACCTGGGCGGCACTGTCCGGCAACCCGGTCGCGACCGAGGTCTGGACCGCTGCGCATCGCGTCCCGCACGTGACGCTCGGGCGGCAGGCCGATCTCGTCGTTGTCGCACCAGCAACTGCGGACTTCCTCGCGCGAATGGTGATCGGCCGCTCCGACGACCTACTGACTGCCACCTTGCTGACGGCGCGATGCCCCATCCTCGTCGCGCCCGCGATGCACACCGAGATGTGGCAGCACCCCGCGACCGAAGCCAATGTCGCGACGCTGCGCGAGCGTGGCGTGATCGTGCTCGACCCGGCCGTCGGCCGGCTCACCGGCGCGGACACCGGCATCGGCAGACTGCCGGAGCCGGACGAGATCTTCGCCGTGGCGAGGACGGTCCTCTCGCGCGGCCTTCGGTCGCTGCTGCCGGATCTCGCCGGACGCCACGTCGTCGTGACGGCCGGCGGCACCCGCGAGCCGCTCGATCCGGTGCGCTACCTGGGCAACCGCTCGAGCGGGCGGCAGGGGTTTGCGCTTGCGCGCGCCGCACTCGCACGCGGTGCCGAAGTCACGCTGATCGCGGCGAACGCGGCGCTCGCCGATCCTGCCGGCGCGAAGGTCGTTCGCGTGCGCACCGCGGAGGACATGCGGCTGGCCGTCGATGAGGTCGCCGCCAGCGCGGACGCGATCGTCATGGCGGCGGCGGTCGCGGACTTCCGCCCGGCGGTACGAGCCGACTCGAAGCTGAAGAAGGGCACGAGCGATCCGGAGCCGGTCGCCCTGGTGCGCAACCCCGACATCCTCGCCGACATCTCGAGCAACCGGCGCCGCGCCGGTCAGGTGATCGTCGGTTTCGCCGCGGAGACCGACGACGTCCTCGACAACGGCCGCGCCAAGCTCGCCTCGAAACGTTGCGACCTGATCGTCGTCAACCAGGTGGGCGAGAACCTCACGTTCGGATCCGAGCACAACACTGCGACGATCCTCGGCGCCGACGGTTCCAGTACCTCGGTCGAGGGCGTGACCAAGGAGGACCTTGGTCACGCCATCTGGGACCAGGTAGTGAGCCGTCTGGAGTCGTGACCGCGCCGCTACTTCCGCGCGACCTGGGCGATGGGCTTGTCCTTCACCCTGCGTCAGTCGCAGATGCCGAGGACTCGTTCGCCGTCGTGGACGCCGAGCGAGACCGGCTGCGGGAGTGGCTGCCGTGGGTGGACGGGACGACGTCTGTCGATGTCACCCGCGGGTTCCTCGAGCGGGTGACGAGTGCCTCGGTGGAAACCGGCGAGGTCCACGCGACGATCCGACTCGGTGGTGGCTTCGCCGGCCACGCGGATCTGCTGGTCAGTCCGCTTCAGCGCAGCGGCGAGGTCGGGTACTGGTTGGCTGCCCGAGCGGTGGGCCGGGGGGTGATCACCCGGGTCGTGGCGGAGCTGTTCGACATCGGGTTCAGGGACCTGGACCTGCATCGGATCCAGCTGCAGGCAGCGACCGGCAACACCCGCAGCCGAGCGGTGGCCGAGCGCCTCGGGATGCACTACGAGGGCATCCGGCGTGAGGCGGAGCAGCTGCCGCAGGGCTTTGTCGACCTCGCGGTGTACTCCACGCTCGTGAACGAGTGGCCGGGCGCTGCCGTTGCGCTCAGTCACCCGCACGCGCAGCGCGGCGCGGCTCGGTAGAATGAAGTGGTCTGCCGGCGCCGACGCGACCGGCCCATCCAAGGGAGTCGTCCGTGTCGCGCCGTCTGTTCACCTCTGAGTCAGTTACCGAGGGCCACCCCGACAAGATCGCCGACCAGATCAGCGACGCGATCCTCGACGCCATGATCAAGGAAGACCCGACCAGCCGGGTCGCGGTCGAGACGTTGATCACGACCGGGCAGGTGCACGTCGCGGGTGAGGTGCGCACCGAGACCTACGTCGACATCGCCGGCATCGTGCGGGACAAGATCCTCGACATCGGGTACGACTCCTCGCGCAAGGGCTTCGACGGCGACTCGTGCGGCGTCAGCGTGTCGCTCGGTTCGCAGTCGCCGGACATCGCGCAAGGTGTCGAGGACGCCTACGAGCACCGTGCCGAAGGCGACGACGATCCGCTGGACCGTCAGGGCGCCGGTGACCAGGGGCTGATGTTCGGCTACGCGTGCACCGAGACTCCCGAGCTGATGCCGTTGCCGATTGCACTCGCGCACCGGCTCGCGCGCCGGCTGTCGGCGGTGCGGAAGAGCGGCACCGTCCCCTACCTGCGGCCGGACGGCAAGACGCAGGTCACGATCGAGTACGTCGACAACAAGCCGGTCCGGCTCGACACGGTCGTCGTCTCCAGCCAGCATGCCGCCGACATCGACATCGACACCCTTCTCGCACCCGACGTGCGCGAGCACGTCGTGGACCCGGAGCTCGCCCTCATCGACATCGACACCGAGGGTTACCGCCTGCTCGTCAACCCGACCGGTCGCTTCGAGGTCGGGGGCCCGATGGGCGACGCCGGTCTGACCGGCCGCAAGATCATCGTCGACACCTATGGCGGAATGGCCCGTCACGGTGGCGGTGCGTTCTCCGGCAAGGACCCGTCCAAGGTCGACCGGTCAGCGGCGTACGCGATGCGGTGGGTGGCGAAGAACGTCGTCGCGGCGGGTCTCGCGGAGCGCTGCGAGGTGCAGGTCGCCTACGCGATCGGCAAGGCAAACCCGGTCGGCCTGTTCGTCGACACCTTCGGTACCGGCACGCTGTCGGACCAGCAGATCCAGGATGCTGTGGTGCAGGTGTTCGACCTGCGCCCGGCCGCGATCATCCGCGACCTGGACCTGCTGCGCCCGATCTACTCGCAGACCGCGGCGTACGGCCACTTCGGCCGGCCGGAGCTCGACTTCACGTGGGAGTCGACGTCGCGGGTCGACGCACTCAAGGCAGCTGCGGGCAAGTAAGCAAGAGCACGCGCATCGAGCCTGACGAAGATGGCCGCTGGAGGTCGTTTTGCGGCCTCCTACGTCGACCTCGGTGAGTTCAGCGCAACGAAGCAGCGGAAAGCACCACGAGCGGCCGCCGTCGCCCTGGTCTTAGCGTCTTTGTCTTTTGCTTGTTAGAGACTGGTGCGCGTGCCGCCTAAGCCGACGTCGCGGGCGAAGCCTGCCAAGTCGGCGAAGCCGGCGATGCAGCGCCGTGCCGAGGTGCTGCCGATCGCGCGGGTGTCGGTCGACGTCTCGCTGCCGCATCTCGACCGCAGCTTCGACTACCTCGTCAGCCAGGATCAGGACGCTGCGGCGCAGCCCGGTGTGCGTGTGCGGGTGCGGTTTGCCGGTGCGCTGGTCGGCGGGTTCATCCTCGAGCGGGTCGCGAGCAGCGACCACGAGGGCCCACTGTCGTTCCTCGAGCGGGTGCTCGGCGCCGAGCCTGTGCTCCTGCCCGACGTGGCCGCGGTCGCGCGCGAGGTGGCCGACCGGTGGGCGGGCAGTCTCGCCGACGTGACCCGGCTCGCGGTGCCGCCGCGACACGCGACCGCGGAGCGCGCGAAGAGCAAGCCGCCTGAGGCCGTCCTCACCCCGCCGCCGCCCTCGGCACTCGGGCGCTACGCCGGCGGGCCCGACCTGTTGCGGGAGCTTTCGCAAGGAACGGCCAGGCGGGTGTGGACCGCGCTGCCCGGCGAGTGGCCGGCCGAGATCGCGTCGACGGCGGCCGCCGTGCTGGCGGCTGGGCGAGGCGTCGTCATCGTCGTTCCTGACGCCCGCGACGTGGCGCGGATGGATCGTGCGCTTTCGGTTGCACTCGGCTCGGGTCACCACGTCGCGCTCACCGCCGAGCTCGGCCCCGAAGAACGGTACGGGCGCTTCCTCGCACTGTCGCGTGGTGCCGTCCGGGCCGTCGTCGGCACTCGTGCCGCCGTGTGGGCGCCCGTGCAGGACCTCGGCCTCATCGTCATCTGGGACGACGGGGACGACCTGCTCGCCGAGCCCCGCGCGCCGTACTGCCACGCTCGCGACGTCGCCGTGCTGCGCGCGCATCGGGCGGGCGCGTCGCTGTTGCTCGCCGGCCACGCGGTCACCGCGGAAGGCGCACAGCTGCTGGCGACGGGGTGGGCGAGCGAGCTCAGCCCGACGGCACCGGCGAGGACGCGCGATCTGCCTGCGGTGCGCGCGTCCGGCGGTGACGAGGAGCTCGCCGACGACGAGGCGGCGCGCGCTGCCCGGCTGCCGACGATTGCATGGCGGGCGGCGAAGGATGCGCTGCAGTCTGGGCCGGTCCTCTTCCAGGTGCCTCGTCAGGGCTACGTGCCCGCGCTCGCGTGTGCCAAGTGCCGGCGAAGCGCACAGTGCAAGAACTGCGCCGGCCCACTGGCACGAACCGCCGACGACGCACCGCCGCTGTGCCGCTGGTGCGGAGTGGCCGCGACAGCATGGCGCTGCCCGCACTGCGCGTCGCTGACCCTGCGCGCCGTGGTGGTCGGGGCGCGGCGTACGGCGGAGGAGCTCGGTCGGGTCTATCCGGGGATCCCGGTGAAGACATCCGGTGGCGGCAAGGTGCTCGCTCGGGTCGGCGATACCCCTGCGCTCGTCGTCGCGACGCCCGGGGCGGAGCCGGTTGCGGATGGTGGCTATGCCGCAGCGATCCTGCTTGACGGGTGGTTGATGCTGTCACGGCCGGACCTGCGGGCCGGTGAGGAGTCGCTACGGCGGTGGCTCAACGCCGCGAGCCTGGTGCGGGGCAGCGGTGACGGCGGGCGGGTCGTCGTGGTGGCACCGGGAGAGCTGCGGCCGGTCCAGGCCCTGCTGCGTTGGCAGCCCCGCTGGCACGCCGAGCGAGAGCTCGAGGACCGTCGCGCGTTGCACCTCCCGCCGGCCGGGCGCATGGCCGCGCTCACCGGCTCGCCCGACGCGGTTGCCGAGCTGCTCGCCGCCGCATCCCTGCCGCCCGCGGCAGAGGTGCTCGGCCCGGTGCCGGCTGTCGAGGCCGACCCGGGCGACGAGCGGGTGCTGGTCCGGGTGCCGCGAGTGCGCGGCCAGGAGCTGGCGAGCGCGTTGAAGGCGGCGCAGGCAACCCGCAGCGCCCGCAAGGCGCCCGGCAGCGTGCGGGTCGAGATGGACCCGGTGGCGCTCGGCTAGCTCGCGAAGTAGCGGGCCCACGCCTTCGGCGCAGCCTTGCTGAGGGCGTGTTGGAGCCTGGCCGTGCTCCACCGGGAGTGACGAGCCGGCGCCCCGACGGCGCGGCAGCCGCTGAGGGTCACGAGGGCGTACTCGTCCGGCCGGTCCGGGTAGCGCAGGTAGAGCTGGACTGCTGTCCCGTCGTCGTACGGGCACGGCAGCGCGCCGTTGGGAAACGCGCCGGCGTGGCGGACCGCAGCGGCGATGCGTGCCGCGAGGGTTGCGCCCGACACGGTCCGGCGTGCGACGCACTTCTTCGCATTGAGCCCGGGGAGCCAGATCGCCACGACGCTCGACGGCTCCGCGCGAAGCCACACCAGGGGGTCGTCGGGACTCTGTGGCGGGCTCGCCGAGTCGTCTCGCTTCGACACGACGCACGTCCCGTTGTGCTCCGACGCGGCGGGAGCGTGCGCGGGTGCCGCCCGCAACACCGGCGCGCCATGAGCGGTGGACGTGGCCGCCGCGAACCCGACCTGAGCCGAAGCCGCGGCGCCCAATGCCACGAGGGCGGCGCCGACCCGCAGACCACCTGTCGTCACGACCTTGATCATGCGCCTTCGACGCCGGAGGCCCCTGGCCGGTTCCACCTACCATTGACCGTCCTGTCGCTTGCGTCCCGAGGAGCTCGTCGTGGCGGTTCAGCCGATCCGGTTGTTCGGCGACCCGGTGCTGACCACGCCCGCCGACGAGGTGACGACGTTCGACAAGGAGCTGCGCAACCTGGTCCGCGACCTGGCGGAGACGATGCTCGATGCCCCCGGCGTCGGGCTCGCCGCGCCCCAGATCGGCGTGAGCCTTCGGGTGTTCACCTACCACGTCGACGACGAGCAGTCCGGCCACCTCGTGAACCCGGTGATCCGCACGCTCGGCGAGGAGGACATGGAAGGTGACGAAGGCTGCCTGTCGTTGCCCGGGCTGGCCTTCCCGACGACGCGTAAGCACCTCGTCGTCGCGACCGGTGTCGACATGCACGGAGAGCCGGTCAGGATCGAGGGCACGGATCTGCTGGCCCGATGCGTGCAGCACGAGGTCGACCACCTCGACGGGATCCTCTTCATCGACCGGCTCGACGCCGAGCAGCGCAAGGCCGCCATGCGGGCCATCCGGGAGGCTGAGTGGTCAGGTCTCGCGACGCCGACGGTCAAAGAGTCGCCGCACGCCACAAGCGGCCTAGCCCTCTAACGATCTCGCGTCGTGCGGCTGGTCTTCGCGGGTACGCCGGCGACGGCGCTCCCGTCGCTCGATGCGCTGCTCGCCTCCACTCGCCATGACGTTGTCGCGGTCCTCACTCGGCCCGACGCTCCTGCGGGTCGCGGCCGCGCGCTGACCGCAAGCCCCGTGAAGGAGCAGGCCCGGGCGGCCGGCGTCGAGGTGCTGACCCCCGCGCGCCCGTCGGAGCCGGAGTTTCTCGAGCGTCTGTCGGAGCTGGCACCCGACTGCGTCGCGGTGGTCGCCTACGGGGCACTGGTCCCGACCGCTGCGCTGGAGATCCCGGCACATGGCTGGGTCAACCTGCACTTCTCGGTACTGCCGGCGTGGCGCGGGGCGGCGCCGGTGCAGCACGCGTTGCTCGCCGGCGACGACGTGACCGGCGCGACGACGTTCTTGCTCGAGGCCGGGCTCGACACGGGTCCGGTCTATGGCGTGATGACCACGACCATCGGACCGCACGAGACTGCCGGTGAGCTGCTGGACCGCCTCGCCGTCGACGGCGCCGGCCTGCTGACCGCGACGCTGGACGGTATCGAGGACGGCACGCTGTCGGCCCAGCCGCAGCCGACCGAGGGCGTCTCGCTCGCGCCGAAGCTGAAACCGGGAGACGCTCGCGTCACCTGGACCCATCCCGCGGCCTCGATCGATCGACGCGTCAGGGCGTGCACTCCGGAGCCGGGAGCATGGACGACTTTCCGAGGACGCAGGCTCGGGATCGGGTCGGTCCGCATCGCGGCCGACATGGCGAGCGAGGCGCTGCCGCCCGGTGAGGTCCGAGACCTCGGCAAGGACGGCGTGGTCGTGGGGACCGCGAGCGAACCGTTGCGGCTCGGCCTGGTGCGACCGGAAGGCAAACCGGACCGGTCGGCCGAGGAGTGGGCGCGCGGCGCTCGGTTGGCCCCGGGCGAGCACCTCGAGTGAGCGCTGGTCTGTCGAAGGACCCGGCGCGGCGTACCGCAGTCGAGGTCGTGCTCGCGGTCGACCGGGACGCGGCGTACGCGAACCTCCTTCTGGCACGCCTGCTTCGCGAGCGTTCGCTGTCAGGCCAGGACGCGGCGTTTGCGACCGAGATCGCCTACGGCGCGTTGCGATGGCAGGGCGTGCTCGACGACATCGTCGCGGTGGCGTCGGGTCGCGACGTCGCGTTGCTCGACGCGGAGGTGCGCGCCGTCCTGCGAGTCGGCGCGTATCAGCTGCTGCACATGCGGGTCCCGACGCACGCCGCCGTGTCGACGACGGTCGAGATCGGCAAGGAAGTCGCCGGCCATCGCGCATCGGGGTTGGTCAACGCCGTCATGCGGCGGGTGAGCGAGTGCGACTGGCCGACATGGGTCGCGCGAGTCGCGCCGCAAGGCGAGCTGGGTCGGCTTGCCTTCGAACGCGGGCACCCGGAGTGGGTCGCGCAGGCCTTTCTCGACGCGTTGGGTGGCGACCTCGCGGAGCTGGGACGCGCGCTGGCCGCTGACCGGCCGGTCACCCACCTCGCGGCGCGGCCAGGGGCGATCGAGCGTGACCTGCTCCTCCGGCACGCAGGCGACGGCGCGACGCCCGGTCCGTTTTCGCCGTACGCCGTGCGGTTGTCCGGCGGTGATCCCGGCGGGATCGCGGCAGTAAAGGACGGCCGGGCGCAGGTGCAGGACGAGGGCAGCCAGCTCGTCGCCCTTGCCATGGTGCGCGCCGCCGTCGACGGGCGCGACGGGCGATGGCTCGACATGTGCGCCGGCCCAGGCGGTAAGGCGGCGCTGCTGTCGCGGCTGTTGCCCACCGGCGGGCGACTCGTCGCGACCGACCTCCACCCGCACCGCGCCACACTCGTGCGGGGGAGTGTGTCGGACGCGGCGAGCGCAGTGGTCGCCGACGGGACTCGGCCGCCGTGGCGATCGGCCAGTTTCGACCGTGTGCTCGTGGATGTTCCGTGTACCGGCCTGGGCGCGCTGCGGCGGCGCCCCGAGGTCCGGTGGCGGCGCAAGCCCGACGACGTCGCGGACCTCGTGGGACTGCAAGGCGCACTTCTCGACTCGGCGATCGACGCGGTGCGGATCGGCGGCGTCATCGTCTACGCGACCTGCTCGCCGCACCTCGCCGAGACGCGGGAGGTCGTGCGGACCGGCTTGGAGCGCCATCGCGAGGTCGAGCAGGTCGATGCGCGACCGCTCTTCGACGGTGTTCCGGAGCTCGGGCCGGGCCCGGACGTCCAACTCTGGCCGCACCGCCACGGCACCGATGCGATGTACGTCGCGCTGTTGCGAAAGGTCGGCTGAAGCACAGAAATCAGCCGAGCGCAGGAGCGGAGCGCACCTAAACTTGGATGACCATGCAGATCGCGCCGAGCATCCTGTCCGCCGACTTCGCGCGGCTCGCCGATGAGGTCGCCGTCATCGGCGACACGGCCGACTGGGTCCACGTGGATGTCATGGACAACCACTTCGTCCCCAACCTGACGTTCGGGTTGTCGACGGTGAAGGCGTTGCTGAAGCACACCGCGCTGCCGCTGGACTGTCACCTGATGATCGAGGAGCCGGATCGCCATGCTCCGGCGTACGCCGAGGCCGGCGCGCGAAGCGTGACCTTCCACGCCGAAGCCGCGCAGGCGCCAGTCCGGTTGGCACGGGCCCTGCGGTCGGCGGGCGCGCGCGCCGGCCTGGCGATCAAGCCCGCGACACCGATCGACCCGTACGCCGATCTGCTCCCTGAGATCGACACCGTCCTGGTGATGACGGTCGAGCCGGGCTTCGGCGGGCAGTCCTTCCTCGACATCATGCTGCCGAAGATCCGCCGTGCCCGTCAGCTCATCCGCGACGGTGAGCACGCGGTCTGGGTGCAGGTCGACGGCGGGGTCGACGCCGACACCATCGAGCAGTGCGCCGAGGCCGGCGCCGACGTCTTCGTCGCCGGGAACTCCGTCTATGGCTGCGACGATCCGGCGGAGGCCGTCGTCCGGCTGCGCGAGGCCGCGGTCAAGGCCGGCGACGTCGCCTGGTGGACGCACTAGGCGCGATGGCGTCGGCTCCCGTCGACCTGGCGGCCGAACCCGACCGCAGCGTCGAGCTGTGCGTTGCCGCACACGGCCGGCTCCTCGCGGAGGTCGCGGGCCTGTCCGAGGCGCAGGTGCGCGCCCCGAGCCTGCTTCCGGATTGGTCGGTCGGTCATGTCCTGACGCATCTGGCACGCAATGCCGACGGGCACGCGCGGCGACTTGCTGGCGCCCTGCGGGGAGAGGACGTGCCGAGGTACCCCGGCGGTCGCGAGCAGCGGGCGGAGGAGATCGAAGCCGGAGCTGCTCGCTCCGTGAGGACCATCGTCGACGACCTGGCGGCCAGCCAAGCCGCGCTCGAGGAGGTGTTCCGCGCGAGCGGAGCGGCGGGCTGGCCGAATGAGCATCTGCGCGGCCACGACCAGTACGGTCCGCGCGCGTGCCCTGCACATCGGCTCCGGGAGGTCGAGATGCACCACGCCGACCTCGGTGTCGGGTACGGGCCCTTGGACTGGCCGGAGGACTACGTCGCCTGGGATCTCGGTGTCTTGCTTGCCACCGTCCCGCAACGCCTGGCGACCCCGGAGGACCGGCGGGTGTTCATGGCCTGGCTGGCCGGCCGCGGCGGCCTGCCGGCGGATTTCCGGCTCGCGCCATGGGGGTAGCTGCCGGGCTGTGACCGGCGCCTCAGTGGCGGCGGCTGTTCCCTCAGCGACAAAAACGATGCACAATGAAACGGAAGTGCCCCGCGCGCTCCGGGATCGGTGAAAGCCCGAACCGGCGGTGACGAGAGAGCCTCGCGGCGATCTCGAAGCCCGCGACCCGGCCGACGCCATCGGCCGGTGGACCTGGTGAGACTCCAGGGCCGACGGTGAGAGTCCGGATGAGAGGCAGCGCGCGAGCGACACCCGGCGGTGCCGCCGTCCGCGGCGCATCACCGGGGGCGGCGTCGTTCGCGTCCCTCTCCTCGTCCCGGTCCGCCGGCCGAAGCGAAGGAGAGGCAACCGATGGCCACGGCAGCCGAGATCGACGCGATGCGTCGCGCCCTCGCCGTTGCTGAAGCCGCGCTCGGCATTCCGAACCCGAATCCGGCGGTGGGTGCTGTGGTGCTCGGCGCCGACGGACAGGTCGTCGGCGAGGGCGCGACGGCCGCGATCGGCGGGCCGCACGCGGAGATCGTTGCCCTTTCAGCCGCCGGCGACCGGGCGCGAGGCGGCACGCTGGTGGTCACGCTTGAGCCGTGCGACCACCAGGGCCGGACCGGACCGTGCAGCGAGGCGATCATCGCCGCCGGGGTCGCGCGCGTCGTGTATGCGGTCGACGACCCCAACGGCGACGCCGCGGGCGGAGCGAGTCGCCTGCGGGCGGCCGGTATGGAGGTCGAGTCAGGGGTGCTCGCGGAGGACGCGCGCCACGACCTGGAGCCGTGGCTCATCGCGACCGCCGGGCGGCGGCCGTACGTGATCTGGAAGTACGCCACAACCCTCGATGGACGAACCGCCGCGGCTGACGGGACGAGCCGCTGGATCACCGGCGTCGGCGCTCGACTCGACGTCCAACGGCAGCGGGCCCGTTGCGACGCGGTCGTGGTCGGGATCGGAACCGTGCTGGCCGACGATCCCGCATTGACGGTGCGCGACCTCGACATCGGCCGGCAGCCGCTGCGGGTCGTCGTCGACAGCGACGCCCGCACTCCGCTGACGGCACGTGTCCTGGACGGAGTGGCGCCGACCCTGGTCGCGGTCGCTGCCGACGCACCTGCCGATCGTGTGGAGGCGCTCGGGAACACCGCGGCCGACGTCGTGCAGCTCCCTCGCGCGAGCTGCGGCATCGACCTCGGTGCGCTGCTCGCCCATCTCTACGGCAGCGAGCGCTACCTGCTCCTGCTGGAGGGCGGCGCCGGTCTCGCTGCGGGCTTCGTTCGTGCCGGGCTGGTCGACCGCGTCGTCGCCTACGTCGCGCCTGCCCTGCTCGGCGCCGGCACGCCGGTCGTCGGCGATATCGGCGTGCCGACCATCGACGCCGCACTGCGACTCGTGCCGAAGGACCTCACCTACATGCCGCCGGACGTGCGCGTCGTCGCCGCGGTCGAGCGAAGGGCGGAAGGCTGATGTTCACCGGAATCGTCCAGGCACTCGGCACCGTGCGCGCGATCGAGGATGTCGGCGCCGCCGCACGGCTCGCGGTGGATGGCGAGATCCTCCATGACCTCGCGGGCGGCGAGTCGATCGCGGTCAACGGCGTCTGTCTGACCGTCGCGCAGATCGACTCGACCGGCTTCACCGCCGACGTGATGCTCGAGACATTGCGTCGTACGACGCTCGGCGGGTTGGTCGCCGGTGATCGCGTCAACCTCGAGCGATCGGTCACGCCGACGTCGTTGCTCGGCGGGCACATCGTGCAGGGACACGTCGACGGCGTCGCGACGGTCGTCGACGCGCGGCCGTCGGAGCATTGGCGCGAGGTCGACCTCGAGGTCCCCGCGAACCTGATGCCCTACGTCGTCGAGAAGGGCTCGATCGCACTTGACGGGGTCAGCCTCACGGTCTCCTCCCTCGGCCCCTCGACCGTCGGTGTCTCCTTGATTCCCGAGACGCTGTCACGCACGACGCTCGGCATCCGTGCCGCCGGCGACCGGCTCAACGTAGAAGTCGACGTGCTCGCGAAGTACGTCGAGCGGCTGCTGGCATCGAGGGGTGGGGCGTGACCGAGCACAACCCTGTCATGGGCTTCAGCGACATCGAGCGGGCCGTCGCCGACATTGCCGCGGGCAAGCCCGTCGTCGTCGTCGATGACGCCGACCGTGAGAACGAGGGTGACCTGATCTTCGCCGCCGAGATGGCGACGCCGGAGCTGGTGGCGTTCATGGTGCGCTACACATCCGGCTACATCTGCGTGCCGCTCACCGAATCCGACTGTGACCGGCTCGACCTGCCGCCGATGTATCACACCAACCAGGACCGGCGGGGTACCGCCTACGCGGTCACGGTCGACGCGCGCGAGGGCACCACGACCGGGATCTCGGCGCACGATCGCGCGCTGACGATGCGTGCGCTCGCCGATCCGCACTCGACGCCGTCCGACTTCACGCGACCCGGCCATGTCGTGCCGTTGCGTGCGAAGGACGGCGGAGTGTTGCGACGCGCCGGGCACACCGAGGCGACGATCGACCTGTGCCGCATGGCGGGACTGCGACCCGCCGGCGTCCTCTGCGAGATCGTGAGCGAGAAGGACGTCGACGGCATGGCTCGGCTCGACGAGCTCGAGGTGTTCGCGGCCGAGCACGATCTCGCTCTGATCGCGATCGCGGACCTGATCGCCTACCGCCGTCGCACCGAGAGCCAGGTCGAGCGGGTCGCGGAGGCGCGCATCCCGACCAACTACGGGGAGTTCCGTGCGGTTGGCTTCCGCAGCGAGGTCGACGGCATCGAGCACGTCGCGTTGGTGCGCGGCGACATCGGCGACGGAGAGGACGTCCTCGTGCGGGTGCACTCGGAGTGCCTCACCGGCGACGTCTTCGGGAGCCGCCGCTGCGACTGCGGTCCGCAGCTGGACGCGGCGATCGCGGCGGTCGCCGCAGAGGGGCGCGGCGTCGTGCTCTACGTACGCGGGCACGAGGGTCGCGGCATCGGGCTGATGCACAAGCTGCAGGCCTACCAGCTGCAGGACGAGGGGCAGGACACCGTCGACGCCAACGTGTCGTTGGGACTGCCGGCCGATGCGCGCGACTACGGCACCGGCGCCCAGATCCTTGCCGATCTCGGCGTGCGCTCGATGCGGCTGCTGACCAACAACCCGGACAAGCGGGCGGGACTCGAAGGCCATGAGCTGACGATCGTCGCGCGGGTGCCGCTGCCGGTGCGCGTGACCGCCGACAATCTCCGTTACCTCACCACCAAACGTGACCGGATGGGACACGACATCCCGGGTCTGCCGGCCAGCATGGACGAGGAGGTCACGGAGGCGAGTGCCGACGCGCTGCCGGCGGCGGTCGCGGAACGCGCCGCCCGCGCCGAACCCGACATCTACCGTGCTGCGGTGCGGATGGCGTACGCGCTGTCGCCGTTCGCGCGGCCGGTGGCGGACGCCGAGGAGGTCACCCCGTGAGCGGAAAGGGCTTGCCCGAGGAACCGGCTGTCGACGGCAGCGGGCTGCGGATAGCCGTCGTCGCGGCGCGCTGGCACACCGAGATCACCGACGCGCTCGTCGCGGGTGCACTTCGCGGCCTCGAGGCGGCGTCGGTCGCCGATCCTTACGTCTGCCGGGTCCCGGGAGCCTTCGAGCTCGCCGTGGTCGCAGGCGAGCTGGCAAGGGCGGGGTACGACGCGGTCGTCGCGCTCGGGGTCGTCGTACGCGGCGGGACGCCGCACTTCGACTACGTGTGCTCGGCGGCGACGGACGGGCTTAATCGGATCGCGATCGAATCCGGGGTCCCAGTAGGCTTCGGGTTGTTGACCTGCGACACGACGGAGCAGGCGCTCGAGCGGGCGGGCTTGCCCGGATCGAGTGAGGACAAGGGACGGGAGGCCGCAATGGCTGCGGTCGAGACGGCGCTCGTGCTGCGCGCGATCCGTCGCGTGAGCAGCGCGCCCGGACAACACGGTGCGGGCAGCGTCCCGGGCCGACCCGGCCATGCGTCGGCGGGCGGCTGACCGAGCCGTTCGCCCATTTCCGGCGTCCCTGTTCCGAACCGTCCCGAAAGGCCATTCCTGTGCTGTCGCTCGTCCTTCCGAAGGGCTCGCTGGAGAAGGCGACCCTCGAGCTCTTCGATGCCGCCGACCTCGCGGTGCGCCGCGGCTCCGACCGCGACTATCGCGCGGGGATCTCCGACCCACGGGTCGACCGCGTGATGTTCCTGCGTCCGCAGGAGATTCCGCGTTATGTCGAGGAGGGCCTGTTCGACCTCGGCATCACCGGGCGCGACTGGATCACCGAGACGTCGGCGAACGTCGAGTCCGTCTGTGAGCTGGAGTACTCGAAGGCGACGTCGAACCCGGTGCGGATCATCCTTGCCGTGCCGGCGGACCACCCGGCGCAGACGGGGGCGGAGCTGCCGGACGGCGTACGCGTGTCGACGGAGTACCCCGAGCTGACGCGGCGGTTCTTCGCCGACGCGGGCGTGAAGGCGACGATCGTGCCGTCGTACGGCGCGACCGAGGCGAAGGTGCCGGACATCGTCGACGCGATCGTCGACGTGACGGAGACGGGCTCGTCGTTGCGCGCGCACGGGCTGCGGATCATCGAGACCCTGCTCACCTCGCGGACCGAGCTGATTGCCAATCCGGTCTCCTACGCGGACCCCGAGAAGCGGGCCGCGATGGAGGACATCGCCCTGCTGCTGCAAGGCGCGATCCGGGCGCGGGGGACGGTGTACCTGATGCTCAACGTGGACGCGCCCGATCTCGACGGCGTGCTCGAGGTGCTGCCGGCGATGAGCTCGCCGACGGTCACGGCGCTGTCGGGAGGCGGCCACGCCCTCGGCACGGTCGTCCCGAAGCAAGGGGTGAACACACTCATCCCGGCGCTGAAGGCCGCGGGAGCGAAGGACATCCTGGAGCTCCCCATCTCCAAGATCGTCGAATAACCCGCCGACCTTGGCTCGGTGATCTTGACGTTGTTGGCGTCTGCGGGCGCTCCAGCCGCCAACAACGTCAAGATCACCGGGGGCCTGTGCATGACGGCAGCACAGGGAACGCTGATTGATCAATGCTCGCGACGTGCCGCGGGCCTTCACTCCAGATCAGCTCACCAAGGGACCCTTCACCACCTCCTACGCGTCGCGGGTCGGCGTGTCGACCTCGTCGCTCCGGGGCGGTCCGTGGCGACATGTGTTTCGCAACGTCTGGGTTCATCAGGACATCGAGGACAGTCGCGAGACCCGGGTGGCGGCTGTCCGGCTCGTTCTCGGGAAGCACGCCTTCGTTTGCGGCCTGACCGCCGCTTGGCTCTACGGCGTCGATGCGCGCGACAAGCGGTGGGACCTCGTCTGGGTCGGCTGTCGTACCGGGAGCCGGCTGCGGACTCGAGCAGGTTGCTACACACGAGAGCTCACGGTCGATGCCACGGATCTCGACCTGTTCAACGGCGTCCTGTTGACGACGCCGGTGCGGACGGTCTACGACTGCGCCCGGTGGCTCGCCCCCGCCGAGCGCCTTGTGGTGGCGGATGCGTTGACCGGCGGCGGTCTCGTCACGGTCGAGGAGCTGTCGGCCTATCGGAACGCCCACAAGGGCATTCGTGATGTTCGGCGGGTCGATGAGGTGATTCGAAGCGTCGAGCCCCTCAGCGAATCGCCAATGGAGACTCGCTTGCGGTATCTGCTGGTCGCTGCCGGACTTCCGCGCCCAACCGCGCAGCATGTGGTTCGCGACGCCGATGGTGTGTTCGTCGCGCGGCTCGACCTCGCCTACCTCGGACCCCGTCTCGCCATCGAGTACGACGGCGCCTTCCATTGGGACCAGCGACGTGAGGACGACCTGAGGCGCGACGCCGTACGGGCATTGGGTTGGACAGTGCTGGTCGTGAGCGCGTCCGACGTTCGCGGCACAGGCGACGGCGTGATTGAACGGGTGAGGGAGCGCCTGCGCCAGCCGGCGGCCTAAAGGCCCGGTGATCTTGACGTACTTGGCGGCTGGCGAGCCTCCAGACGCCCAAAACGTCAAGATCACCGGGGTAGGTCGCTGCGCTGCTACCCTCTTAACTGCGACTGGTGGGTCCTGCTTGCTTGGCCCACTTGCAAGTGGAGCCTCTCCCACCTGCTTGCTCTTCGGAGCGGACGGGTCTTTGGTCGCCACGCCGGTCGGCGTCATTGCCGGCGGGTGTGGTGTGGCCATTGTCGTAGAGGCCTCGCATGCGCGTCGTGCGGGGCCTTCACCGTGTCGGCCTCGCGAAGTGAAACGTCAGTGGAGGTCCCATCAGCGTCGAACCACGCATCAACGACCGGATTCGCGTCCCTGAGGTGCGGCTGGTCGGTCCGAACGGCGAGCAGGTCGGCATTGTCGCCATAGCAGACGCCCTGCGGCTGGCTCAGGAGGCCGATCTCGATCTGGTCGAGGTCGCGCCCGACGCGCGTCCGCCGGTCTGCAAGCTCATGGACTACGGCAAGTGGAAGTACGAGAACGCGCAGAAGGCCCGAGAGGCGCGACGGAACCAGTCGCACACGATCATCAAGGAGATGAAGCTTCGGCCGAAGATCGACCCGCATGACTACCAGACCAAGAAAGGTCACGTCGTGCGGTTCCTCAAGGCCGGGGACAAGGTCAAGATCACGATCATGTTCCGCGGACGCGAACAGTCCCGTCCCGAGCTCGGCCTGCGGTTGCTGCAGCGCCTGGCGGTGGACGTCGAGGAGCTGGGATACGTCGAGGCGCAACCCAAGCTCGACGGCCGCAACATGATCATGGTCATGGCGCCGCACCGAAAGCAGCAGGCACAGCCGGGCCGCGTACGACGCCACGACGAACCTGTGACGGAGGGCGAGGACCCCACCGAGGAGCCACCCGCGACCGCCGCGTCCGCGTAGCAGTCGAGCCACCAAGCACCAGCACCACCCGAGGACGACGAGGAGACGAGGCTGCGATGCCCAAGATGAAGACCCACAGCGGGTCGAAGAAGCGCTTCAAGGTGACCGGGAGCGGCAAGCTCACGCACCGTCGCGCGAACCGCAACCACCTGCTCGAGCACAAGCCGTCGACGCGCACCCGTCGCCTGGCCAACGAAGAGGTCATGTCGCCCGCCGACACCAAGAAGATGAACAAGCTGCTGGGTCGGTAGCTCGCGCACTTCGTACGTCGTTCCCCTCCGGCCGTCCGGCCGGTCAGAAAGAACTGGTCCTGCGGCCGGTCCTTAGTCGTCAAGGAGAGTTCCCGTGGCACGGGTGAAGCGGGCGGTCAACGCCCACAAGAAGCGTCGGGTCGTGCTCGAGCGCGCGAGTGGCTACCGCGGCCAGCGTTCGCGGCTCTACCGCAAGGCGAAGGAGCAGATGCTCCACTCGCTCAACTACTCCTACCGCGACCGTCGTGCCCGCAAGGGCGACTTCCGGTCGCTGTGGATCCAGCGGATCAACGCCGCCGCGCGTGCCAACGGGATGACCTACAACCGGTTCATCCAGGGTCTCAAGGCCGCCGGCGTCGAGGTCGACCGCAAGCACCTCGCGGAGCTCGCGGTCTCGGACGAGGGTGCATTCGCCGCGCTCGTCGAGCTTGCCCGCAACTCGCTGCCCGCAGCGGGTAGCGCGTCCGGCTCGGCCGCCTAGCCAGGCGGCGCGCTGTGGCGGGCGCGCACGCGGACGTGATCGACTCGCCGCGCAACGCGCGAGTGGTTGCCGCCCGTGCGCTGCACTCGGCCCGAGGGCGGCGCTCCGCCGGCGCTTTCCTTGCCGAAGGACCGCATGCCGTGGCCGCGGCGCAGGAGGCCGCGTTTGCCATCCGCGAGGTCTTCGTCACCGACGATGCCGCTGAGCGCGAGAAGCGCTGCATGGGTGAGCTGGCGGGTTCGGGCGTCCCGATCCATGTGGCGACGGGGCGGGCGCTGCGCGCCGTCGCCGAGACCGTGACGCCTCAGGGCATCGTCGCGGTGGTCGAGACACCCGCGCCCCACGCGCTGCCGGAGCACCCGCGATTGGTGGTCGTGCTCGAGCAGTGCTCGGATCCCGGTAACGCCGGCACGGTGATCAGGAGCGCGGACGCGGTCGGTGCCGACGCGGTCGTCCTCGGTGCCGGCTCCGTCGACATCTGGTCGGGCAAGTGCGTCCGGGCCAGCGCGGGCAGTGTGTTCCACCTGCCCGTCGTGACGTCGATCGGGGCGGCCGACGCCGTGGCCGCGCTTCGCGAGCGCGGTTGCCAGGTGTTTGCGACGTCCGCGGACGGCGATATGGACCTCGACGAGCTGTCGCGCGGCTCGCGGCTGGCGGAGCCGACTGCGTGGCTGTTCGGCAGCGAGGCACACGGCCTCGGCCGCGAGCTCGGCCGCTTGGCCGACGGCGTCGTACGGATCCCGATCCGGGGCCGTGCCGAGAGCTTCAACCTTTCCGCCGCTGTCGCCATTTGTCTGTACTCGTCCGCAAGCGTCCAGTCGCCCGATCGGGCCTGACCGTAGGTCGAGGAGTTCGAGGGGTCCGCTTTGGCCGATGTCGTCCTAGGCTCCGGGAGGCAGGGGGCAAGGAGGCTGAGCGTGCCGGAGCGCGGCGGGGGGGAGTCTGTCTACGACGGGCTGCCCGACGGCGTCGTCGTCGCGGACGCGAACGGAACCGTCGTCGATCTCAACGACGCTGCCCTGCGCATCCTCGGGCCCGGGGACTGGCAGGGTCGGCCGCTTCGCGACGTCCTTCCGCTGATCGACCCGCAGGGGCGCGATTGGTGGGCGTGCACGAACCCTTACGACGGCCTGGTCACCCGGGTGCGGCAGCCCGAACGCTGGCTGACGCTCGCGCGCGAGGGCCAGCCGGACCAGACCGTGCTGGTCACCGCGGCGTACCGCCGGGACGGGCAGCGGAAGGTCACCTCGGTCATCGTGTCGCTGCGTGACACCAAGGCGCGGTCGCGCTCGGAAAAGAGCGGCACGGAGCTCATCTCCGTTGTCGCGCACGAGCTGCGGTCACCGCTCACCGGGGTGAAGGGCTTCACCGCAACGCTGCTCAACAAATGGGAGCGCTTCACCGACGAGCAGCGTCTGCACATGCTCAAGACGATCAACGCCGACGCGGACCGGCTGACCCGCTTGATCAGCGAGCTGCTCGACGTGTCACGAATCGAGTCGGGTCGGCTCGAGCTGCACAAGCAGCTCGTCGACCTGGCGACGCTCGTGGAGCGTGACATCGCCGGCCGCGTGGCGGCGGGCGAGGCGGCGGATCGCTTCGTGATCGAGACGGCCGACGTGCCGGAGGTCTGGGCGGATCCCGACAAGGTGGGCCAGGTCGTCGGCAACATCGTCGAGAACGCGCTGCGTCATGGCTCCGGGGCGGTTCACGTCAGGCTCGCGGCCGAAGGCGACGGTGCTCGCGTGACCGTGACCGACGAAGGCGAGGGGATCTCGGCCGAGGCGCTGCCCCGGGTCTTCACCAAGTTCTGGCGGGATGCGCGACGCGGCGGCACCGGACTCGGGCTGTTCATCGCGAAAGGGATCGTCGAGGCGCATGGCGGCGTGATCGAGGCCGGTTCCGCGGAGACAGGCGGGGCCCGGATCGGATTCGCGCTGCCGCTCGGCGCGCCCGGCCACGCCGAGGCGTGACCCCGACCGACGACGCGATCGTTTTCCGCGGTCTCCACAAGACCTTCGGCCGCGGCAACGAACGCGTGAAGGTTCTCGACGGCGTCGATCTGTCAGTCCAGCGCGGGCAGTTCGTCACCGTCATCGGGCCGAGCGGCTGCGGCAAGACCACGCTCCTGCGACTCGCGGCCGGCCTCGTCGAGCCTGATGCCGGATCGGTCTCACTGTTCGGTGCCTCCGTTGCCGATGCAACCGCGGAGAAGCGGATCGGGTTCGTGCCACAGGCGCCCGCCCTCCTGCCCTGGCGCACGGTGCTGGACAACGTGCTGCTGCCGCTGCAGGTGAACCGCAAGGTGCCGTCCTCGAAGGCGGCACCCGACGCGGTGGAGCTGCTCACCGCACTCGGCCTCGGAGATGCGCTACAACGCCGGCCGCGTGAGCTCTCGGGCGGCATGCAACAGCGCGTCGCGATCGCCCGCGCCTTCGTCTTCGACCCGCCTGTGCTGCTGATGGACGAGCCGTTCGCTGCGGTCGACGAGCTCACGCGCGAGTCGTTGCGTCATTCCCTGCTGACGATCTGGCAGGCAAGCGGCAAGACCGTGCTGTTCGTGACGCACTCCGTCACCGAAGCAGTCGCCCTGTCCGACGTCGTCGTCGTGATGTCGGCCAACACACACGGAATCCAGCGCGTGATACCGATCGACCTCCCGCGGCCGCGCGATGACCTCGTGGAAACCACCCCCGAGTTCCTCGCACTGGAACGTGAGCTGCGGCTCGAGCTTCGCAAGGGCTCGAAATGAGCCGAAAGCCGCTTCGAATCGGGGCGTGGCTGCCGCCGGCGATCGCCCTCGCCGTGTTCGTTCTGCTCTGGCAGCTGTACGCCGACCACCATCCGTACGTCGCGCCGAAGCTGTCGAAGGTGCTCTCCGAGCTCGACTCACATCCGCGGCTGTTCGCGCGCAACGCGTGGACGACGTTGGAGGAGGCGCTGGTCGGAGCAGGGGCGGGAATGGGCGTCGCCTTCGCGCTCGCCCTCGTCATGTTCTACGTCCGGGTCATCGAGCGCGCGCTGCTGCCGCTCGCCGTCGTGCTCAACGTCACGCCGCTCGTCGCGATCGCGCCCGCCTTGGTCGTCGCATTCGGCTTCGGGATGACTCCGAAGTACGTCATTGCCTCGCTCTTGGTCTTCTTCCCGTTCCTCGTCAACGCGCTGGCCGGGCTCCGCGACGTCGATCCCGAGGCGCTGGATCTGGTGGCGACTCTGCACGCGAGCAGGGCCGAGGTGCTGTGGCGCCTGCGGCTGCCCAGTAGCCTTCCGTATCTGTTCGCGGCCGGCCGCATCTGCATGCCACTGAGCCTCGTCGGCGCGGTGGTCGCAGAGTTCGTCGCAGCGGGGGAGGCGAAGGGATTGGGGACGCTGGTGGTCACGGCAGCCTCTCTTGGCGATCTCGGCACGGTGTACGCCGCGGTCGTCGTACTTGCGGTCCTAGGGGTGGCGATGTTCGGCGCGGTGGTTGCGCTGCAGCGGCTGGTACTCGGCCGGTACCGGCCGTCCGTGGGCGCGAGGCGCGGATGAGGTCTCGGACGTGGCGGGCGGCCCGCATCGGGATGGCGGCCGCCGCGCTGGTTGCGGCCGGCGCGTGCGGTGGCGGCTCGAACGGTCATGCCGCGGGCCACGGCCTCATCTCTGCCGACCGGTGCGCGTCGAACCGGGCAGCCGGGACGATCACGTACGTCTCACCGTTCGGCTTCGATGCATCGGCCGGAATCATCGAGGTCTTCGCCGCCGACAAGCTCGGCTACTTCCGCGACCTGTGCCTCAAGGTGCGGATCGTCACGAGCGCGCAGAACGCCGCCGCGCTGGTCTCTGCAGGAACCGCCACGACCACCAGCACCGGGTCGGCAGCGGACTACCTGGTGCTCGCCGCCAACGGGTCACACACAACCGCTGTGGCGACGTACGGCAACACGTCGGACTACTGCATCATCGCCCGGCCGCAGTTCAGCACTCTGAAGAAGCTCGAAGGTCACACCCTCGGCTATCACTTCGTCGAAGAGGCACCCGATCTCGAGATGTTGCGTGCCGCCGGCGTCGACCTCTCGAAGATCAAGCTGGTCAACACCCCGAACTTCGACCCGAACCAGATTGTGCAGGGAAAGCTCGACTCGGTGGGCTGCTACCAGTCCAACGAGCCGCTGACGTTGCGCGCGGAGGGTGCGCGGTTCCACGAGTTCACGCCGGCGCAATACGGCGTCTCCGGCACCTACAACGTCGTGTTCTTCAACACGTCGTTCCTCGCCGCGCACCGAGCCGCCGTGCAGGACTTCATGCGCGCCGACCTGCACGCGTTCGACTACTGCGAGACGCATCAGGCCGGTTGCGTGTCGATCGAGCAGTCGTACGCGAACCACGCCGGCGCGGACTTCTCGGTGGCACACGAGCAGCAGGTCTGGCGGGTCGAGGCAGCGCTGTCGCGCAACCACACCGTGGCCGGGCAGGGCATCGGCGTGCAGTCGGCCGCCGAGTGGATGCCTGAGCGCGACGAGGTGATCCGCTTCGGGCTGGCGAAGTCGCTGCCACCGTTGAGCCGCGTCGAGGACACGACCCTGGTTGCCGCGCTGTACCACGGCAATCGGTTGGTCTGGCCGTAGTCGGGCTTCCTAGACTCACGTCCTGACGCCGATGTCCGGACCCAACGACTCGTACGACCCCAAGGAAGTGGCTGCGCTGTCTGACGACGCCCTGTCCGGCGCAGTCGACGCCGGAGCGGCCGCGTTCGCGGCGGCGGCTGATCTCGACGCGCTTGCGGAAGCCCACACCGCGCATCTGGGCGCGCGGTCGCCGATCGCCCTCGCGCGGCGCGAGCTGGGCGCACTCCCGCCGCAGGCCCGAGCGGATGCGGGCCGGCGCGTCAACGAGGCGCTGGCCGCGCTCACAGCGGCGTACGACGAGCGGCACGTCGCGCTGGAGCGCGATCGGGACGAGCGGGTTCTGATCGAGGAGACGGTGGACGTCACCCTGCCGTGGGACCGCGCACCTGCGGGTGGCCGCCATCCGCTGACGTTGATCCAGGAGCGTGTGGCGGACGTCTTCATCGCGATGGGGTGGGAGGTCGCCGAGGGGCCTGAGGTCGAGGCCGCGTGGTTCAACTTCGACGCGCTCAACATCCCGCCCGCCCACCCGGCGCGGGAGACCCAGGACACGCTCTGGCTGGACCCGCCGGAGGCCGGGGTGTTGCTTCGGACGCAGACCTCGCCGGTGCAGATCCGCGCCTTGCTGGAACGCGGCGCTCCGTGTTACATCGCGGTTCCGGGTCGGGTGTACCGCCAAGAAGCGCTCGATGCGACCCATAGCGCCGTCTTCCATCAGCTCGAAGGGCTCGCCGTCGACGAGGGCCTCACCATGGGCGATCTTCGCGGCACCCTCGACGCGCTCGCCCGCGCGATGTTCGGTCCGGAGGCCCGCACCCGGCTTCGTCCCGACCACTACCCCTTCACCGAGCCTTCGGCGGACGTCGACCTGGAGTGCTGGGTCTGCCACGGCACGTCTACCGAGCCGGGGGCCGAACCTTGTCGCACCTGTCGCTCGGAGGGGTGGGTCGAATGGGGTGGCAGCGGGATGGTCCATCCCGTCGTCCTCGCCTCCGCCGGCATCGACCCCCAGCGTTACACGGGGTTCGCGTTCGGAATGGGCCTCGAGCGCACCCTGATGTCGCGCCACGACATGTCCGACATTCGCGACCTTGTCGAGGGTGACGTGCGGGTGACGGCTGCGATGGGGCGTGAGGCCTGATGCTTGCGCCGCTGTCCTGGCTGCTGGAGTACGTCGAGCTGCCCGACGCGCCGGCACGCGACATCGCCGAGCGCCTGACGGCAGCCGGTCTGCAAGTCGAGCGGGTCGAGCGGATCGGCGAGGGCATCGAAGGGGTCGTCGTCGCCAAGGTGATCGCCTTCGAAGAGCTCGAAGGATTCAAGAAGCCGATCCGATGGGTGACGCTCGCCGACGGCACCGGCGAGCGACAGGTGATCTGCGGCGCCACCAACTTCGCCGCCGGTGACGTGGTCGCCTACGCCCGCCCGCCGGCGCAGCTTCCCGGCGGTTTCCGGATCGACGCACGGGAGGCGTACGGCCGCGTCTCCGACGGGATGATCTGCTCGGGCCGCGAGCTCGGACTCTCCGACGACCACACAGGAATCCTGGTGCTCGACCCCGCGCTGCAGCTCGGGTCCGATGTGGTCGAGGCGCTCGCCCTGCGCGAGGACGTGCTCGACATCTCGATCAATCCCGATCGCGGCTACGCCTTGTCGATGCGGGGCATCGCGCGAGAGCTCGCGACGGCCTACGGTGTCGCCTTCCGTGACCCGGGCGCGGTGGCGCCACCGCCTCCGGGCCGTGGCTATCCGGTGACGATCGAGGACCCGGAGGGCTGTGACCGCTACGTCGCGGTGTCGCTCGAGGAGCTGAACCCGTCCGTGGCGTCGCCGGGATGGATGCAGCGCCGACTCGCCCTGGCGGGCATGCGGCCGATCTCGCTGATGGTCGATGTCACGAACTACGTGATGCTCGAGGTCGGACAACCGCTTCACGCGTTCGATCTCGAGAAGGTCAACGGACCGATCGCGGTACGACGCGCACGAGGCGGCGAGAAGCTGCGAACCCTGGACGGCACCAATCGCGAGCTCGATCCGCGCGACCTCGTCATCGCCGATGACAGCGGAGCCATCGCCCTCGCGGGGGTGATGGGCGGTGAGCACACCGAGATCACCGACGCCACCCGTCACGTGCTGCTCGAGGCCGCGCACTTCGAGCCCACCTCGATCGCGTACACCTCGCGCCGTCACCGGCTCGGATCCGAGGCGTCCCGACGGTTCGAGCGCGGCGTCGACGACGCACTTCCTCGGGTGGCCGCAGAGCTCGTCGTCTCGATTCTGGTCGACCTCGGAGCGGCCCAACGCACCCATCGGTCGACCGACATCGACAACCGGTCACTGACGCCGACGATCGAGCTCGACCCTGCCCACCCCGGGCGTATCGCCGGCATCGACTATCCCTACGAGACGATCTCCAGCCGGCTCACCGATGTCGGCTGCTCGGTCCGCGAGCGCAGCGGGGCGTTCGACGTCACCCCTCCGTCGTGGCGGCCCGACCTGCGAATCCCGGAGGACCTGGTCGAAGAGGTCATTCGGCTCGAGGGCTACTCCAACCTCCCGTCGACGCTGCCGCGGGCCACCTCGGGTGCCGGCCTCACGCGTGAGCAACGTCTCCGCCGGGTGCTCGGGCGCACGCTGGCCGGAGCCGGCTACACCGAGGTCCTCTGCTCGCCCTTCGTCGACGCGGCGTCGGCCGAGCGGCTCCAACTCGAGCCCGGCGACGGGCGTGTGCCCTCGGTCCGAATCGCGAACCCGGTGTCGGACGCCGAGCCGTTCTTGCGCGCGACGCTGCTACCGGGTTTGTTCTCGGCGCTGGTCCGCAACGTCGGCCGCGGTCTGAGCGACGTCGCGCTCTTCGAGGTCGGCCCCGTGTTCCGGAGCCCGAGCAGGGTTCCCGCGCCTGTGCTGGTGGCGGGCAAGCGGCCCCTCGATGCCGAGTTGCTCGCGCTCGATGCCGCACTGCCCGATCAGCCCGGGCGGGTCGCGGTCGTCATCGCGGGGATGCGGGAGCAGTCCGGATGGTGGGGTGGCGGCCGCGCCGTGTCGTGGGCGGACGCCGTGGAAGCGGCTCGCACGCTCGCTCGCGCGGTCGGTGCCGAGATCGTGGTCAGCGCCGATCACCACGCACCCTTCCACCCTGGCCGATGCGCCGCCCTCGCCGTCGGCGGCGAACTGCTGGGCCACGCGGGTGAGCTTCACCCAAGGGCGATCGAGGCGTTCGGGTTGCCGCCGCGCACCAGTGCGATGGAGATCTCGCTGGATGTGCTCATCGGCGCCGCTGCGGGCGTGACCGCCGCGCCGACGGTGTCGTCGTACCCCGCTGCCACGGTCGACATCGCCGTCACGGTGGACACCGCCGTCCCCGCGGCCGCGCTCGAGGCCGCCTTGCGCGCCGGCGCCGGTCCGCTGCTCGAGGCGATCCGGCTGTTCGACGTCTATGTCGGCGAGCAGGTCGGTTCGGGACGCAAGTCGATGGCCTACGCGCTTCGACTGCGCGCCGCCGACCGCACGCTCACAGTCGACGAGGTGACCGCGGTACGTGACGCCGCGGTTGCGGAGGCGGCCACGCGGGTGGGAGCAGAGCTCCGGAGCTGACGGTCCGCGCATACTCACTCGAACGCCTGCATGATCATGCAGTAGCATCTCGGCCATGGGCATCCGGACCGCGGTGGTGGGCGCCAGCGGCTATGCCGGCGGCGAGCTGCTTCGGCTGATCGACGGTCATCCGACGCTCGAGGTCGGCGCGCTGGTCGCGGGCGGGAACGCCGGCCGGACGCTGGGGGAGCTGCACCCGCAGCTGGTCTCGTTGGCCGACCGTGTGCTGCTCGACACCGCGACGCCGGAGCTCGCGGATGCCGAGCTGGTCTTCCTCGCCCTTCCGCACGGCGCGGCGGCCGAGGTGGTTGCGCGGCTTCCCGAGAACACCTACGTCGTCGACGTCGGATCGGACTTTCGGCTTGCGGACGCGGCCGACTGGGAGCGCTGGTACGGCGGTGACCACGCCGGCAGCTGGCCCTACGGCCTGCCTGAGCTGCCAGGAGCTCGCGCGACGATCTCGGCGGCGCGGCGGGTCGCGAACCCCGGCTGCTACGCGACCGCCGTGCAGCTCGCACTCGCGCCGCTGCTGACCGGGGAGCTGGTCGAGTCCACCGACTTGGTGGTCGTGGCGGGTAGCGGCACGAGCGGGGCCGGACGGGCAGCGTCGGTCGAGCTGCTCGCCAGCGAGGTGATGGGCGATCTGTCGGCCTACAAGGTCGGCGGCGCTCACCGTCACATCGGGGAGATCAGGCAGTCGCTGCGCGCGATCGCGGGCCGTGACGTCACGCTCTCGTTCACGCCCATGCTCGTGCCCATGCCGAGAGGCATCCTCGCGACCTGCACGGCGAAGCTGCGGCCAGGCGTCGACGAGGCTGCACTGCGTGGTGCGCTCCGGTGCTACGACGACGAGCCGTTCGTCTCTCTGTTGCCGGCAGGCCAGCTGCCTCGTACCGCCGCGACGGCAGGGTCGAACAGCGCGCATCTGCAGGTCGTCGCCGACGCCGATCCGGGCCGGGCGGTTGTGCTGGTCGCATTGGACAACCTCGGCAAGGGAGCGGCCGGTCAGGCGATCCAGAACGCCAACTTGATGCTCGGACTGCCGGAGACGGCCGGGTTGCCCCGACACGGGATCGCGCCATGACCGGGGGCGTGACCGCACCCAAGGGGTTTCGGGCTGCCGGTGTCGCGGCGGGGTTGAAGGACAGCGGGCGTGACGTCGCGCTCGTCGTCAACGACGGGCCGCTGAAGGCCGCGGCGGGAGTGTTCACCGCCAACCGCGTGAAGGCGGCGCCTGTGCTGTGGTCTGAGCAGGTTCTGGCCGGCGGCGCGGTGTCTGCCGTTGTGTTGAACGCCAAGTACGCCAACGCCTGCACCGGGGCGGCCGGGTTCCAGATCACGCACGCAACCGCAGAGGCAGTAGCCGCTGCACTCGGCGTCGGCGCGGGCGAGGTGGCGGTGTGCTCGACCGGCAAGATCGGCGAGCCGCCGCCGCTCGATCTCCTTCGAGGCGGCGTTGCAGCGGCCGTGGCGAGCCTCTCGGACGAAGGCGGCGCAGCCGCTGCTGACGCGATTCGTACGACGGACACGGTCTCCAAGGAAGCGCACGTCTCCGGCGACGGGTGGTCGGTGGGCGGGATGGCGAAGGGCGCCGGCATGCTTGCGCCCTCGCTCGCCACGATGCTCTGCGTGCTCACGACGGATGTGGTGTCGGATTCCGCGGCACTGGCTCAGGCGTTGCAGTCCGCCAGCGCACTCACCTTCGACCGGATCGACTCGGACGGTTGCATGTCGACCAACGACACCGTGCTCCTGCTCGCTAGTGGCGCATCGGGCGTGCGGCCGAGCCAGGCCGAGCTCGACGCGGCGGTCTACGAGGTGTGCGCGTCCCTCGCCCGCCAGCTGGTCGCGGACGCCGAGGGCGCAAGCAAGGACATTCGCATCGAGGTCAAAGGTGCCGCGTCGGTCAGTGACGCGGTGGAGGTTGCCCGCGCAGTGTCGCGCAGCAACCTGTTGAAATGCGCGCTGCACGGCGAGGACCCGAATTGGGGTCGCATCCTCGCCGCCGTCGGGACGACGAGTGCGGCGTTCGATGCAGATGCGCTCGACTCGGCGATCAACGGGGTGTGGGTGTGCCGCGACAGCGCGCCCGGCGATGATCCGGCGAAGGTCGACATGAGCGGTCGGGAGGTCGAGATCGTCGTCGATCTCAAGGCCGGTCCTCACACCGCGACGGTGTGGAGCAACGACCTGACCGCCGCCTACGTGCACGAGAACTCGGCGTACTCGACATGAGCAGGTCAATCGATCGCCAGCAAACCGCCGGGGCGCTGGTCGAGGCGCTGCCGTGGCTCGAGCAGTTCCACGGCCGGACTGTCGTCGTGAAGTACGGCGGCAACGCGATGACCGAAGAACCGCTTCGCGAGGCGTTCGCAGAGGATGTCGTCTTCCTGCGGTACGCCGGGATCAAGGTCGTCGTCGTTCACGGCGGCGGACCGCAGATCAACGCCCACCTCGACCGGCTCGGCATCGAGCAGAAGTTCGCAGGCGGGCTTCGGGTCACGACGCCTGAGACGATGGACGTGGTCCGGATGGTGCTCGTCGGCCAGGTCCAGCGGGAGATCGTCGGCCTGCTGAACGCTCACGGCCCGTTCGCGGTCGGGCTGTCGGGCGAAGACGGCCGGCTGATGACGGCGTCGCGCCGTCCGGGCATCGTCGAAGGCGAGGAGGTCGACATCGGCCTGGTCGGCGACGTCGACCACGTCGAGCCAGGGGTCGTCGAAGGGCTGCTCGCCGATGGCCGGATCCCGGTGATCGCGAGTGTGTGCCGCGGCGAGACCGGTGAGGTCTACAACGTCAACGCGGACACTGCTGCTGCCGCGGTCGCCGTCGCCGTGTGCGCCGAGAAGCTCGTCGTTCTCACCGATGTCGAGGGGCTGTACGCCGACTGGCCGAGCAGCACCGAGGTGATCAGCCGGCTGACCGCCGACGAGCTCGCCGCGATGCTTCCCGGACTGTCAGAGGGGATGATCCCGAAGATGGAGGCATGCCTGCGGGCGGTGAAGGGCGGGGTCGGGGCGGCGCACGTCCTCGACGGCAGAGTGCCGCACGCCCTCCTGCTCGAGCTGCTGACCGACTCCGGCGTCGGCACGATGGTTGTCGCATGAGTGCGACGGAGGCGTTCCAGCGGCGGTGGGACGCGACCATGATGCGCAACTACGGGACGCCGCCGGTCGCGCTGGTCGGCGGGTCCGGGTGCCGGGTCACCGATGCCGACGGCCGGGAGTACCTCGACCTCATCGCGGGCATTGCGGTCTCGTCGCTCGGGCACGCGCATCCGGCGGTCGTCGACGCGGTCTCGAAGCAGGTGGCGACGATCGCGCACACCTCGAACCTGTTCATCAACCCGCCGGCGCTGCAGCTCGCCGAACGGCTGGCCGAGCTGATGGGCGTCGACGGCGTACGCGTCTTCCTGAGCAACGACGGCGCGACCGCGAACGAGGCCGCGATCAAGACGGCGTTGCGGGCGCGTCCAGGTCGGCGACGGTTCGTTGCCGCTGAGAACTCCTTCCACGGCCGCACGCTGGGCGCGCTCGCCTTGACGGGCAAGGCAGCGATCCGCGAGCCGTTCGGCCCGTTCGGCATCGATGTCGCGTTCGTGCCCTACGGCGATGCCGCCGCTCTTGTGGCGGCCGTCGACGGCGACACCGCAGCGGTCTTCCTCGAGCCGACGCTCGGTGAGGCCGGGGTGATCCCACCGCCGGCCGGCTACCTGACCGCGGCTCGCGCCGCGTGCGACACCGTGGGCGCACTCCTGGTTGTGGACGAGGTGCAGGGCGGCATCGGCCGGACCGGCGCATGGTTCGCCCACCAGCACGAGGCCGTCGTCCCCGACATCGTCACGGTGGCGAAGGGGCTCGGCGGTGGACTGCCTGTGGGTGCCTGCCTCGCGACCGGGGAGGCCGCGGTGGCGCTGCAGAAGGGCGACCACGGCTCGACGTTCGGCGGCAACCCGGTTTCGTGCGCGGCCGCGCTCGCGGTGATCGACGTCATCGAGTCGGAGGGGCTGCTCAAGCAGGTCGACGAGCTCGGCGAGGAGTGGATGGGGGCGCTCGGCGCATGCAGCGGCGGGGTGCTGAAGGGAGTCCGCGGCCGCGGGCTCTGGATCGGGCTCGACGTCCCTGGAGCAGGGCCGGCCATCGAGACGGCCGCTCGCCGGCAGGGCTTTCTCGTCAACGCCACGGGTCCGGACGCGATCCGGATCGCGCCGCCGCTGATCCTTGCCGCAGACGACGCCGAGTCGTTCTCCGCGGCCTTGCCGAGCATTCTTGATGCAGCGTCGAGCGCGATGGAGGCATGAGATGAGTTGGCGAAGCCAACACCGCTCCCGGGCGGTGGACGAGGTGGTGGGCGTATGACTCCCAAGGACTCCACTGCGATCTTGGTGGTCGAGGATGACCCGAGCATCCGGGGGCTGATCGAGTCGTTGCTGCACGCCGAGGGCTACGCCGTCACCACCGCATCCGACGGGATCGCGGGGCTCGTGAAGGCGGCCGCGGCGAAGCCGGCACTGATCCTGCTTGACGTGATGATGCCCGACCTCGGCGGAGTGCGGGTGCTCGAGGAGCTCAACTCCGACCCGGCGACGGCGCACATCCCGGTCATCGTCGTCACCGGCAAGATCGACGCGGTTCCTGCCCTGGCCGCCAAGCTCGGCGAAGCGAACGTGATCGCGAAGCCGTTTGCGGTCGCCGATCTGCTCACCCGGGTCGCGGAGGTCACCGGCGGGCCGGTCGGCGCCTCAGGGGTCACGTGATGGGCGAGATCAGGCACTTTCTGGTCGACGACGACCTCTCCGCCGCCGAGCAGCGCGCGGTCCTCGACACCGCCGACGCCATGAAGCGCGATCGACGCGCGCAGCGACCGCTCGCCGGCCCGCGCGCGGTCGCCGTCGTCTTCGAGAAGCCGTCCACGCGCACCAGGCTGTCCTTCGAGGTCGGCATCGCCGAGCTCGGCGGCCACCCCGTCATCCTCGACGCGAGAAGCACCCAGCTCGGCCGCGGCGAGACGATCGAGGACACCGCGAGGGTGTTGTCCCGCTACGTCGACGCCATCGTGATCCGCACCTTTGGGCAGGACCGTATCGACGCGCTGGCAGATGCTTCCGACGTACCTGTGGTCAATGCGCTGACCGACTTCGCGCACCCGTGCCAAGCCCTCGCCGACCTGCAGACGATCCGCGAGCACTGTGCCCACAGCAACGGCGGGACGCTCGCCGGCCTGACGCTGACCTATCTCGGCGACGGCAACAACATGGCTCACTCACTGTTGATCGCCGGTGCGATGGCCGGGATGCACGTCCGAGTTGCGTCACCGAAGGGCTACGAGCCGCTGCCTGAGGTGATGGCGCGGGCTGCCGAGCACGGGAACGCAAGTGGCGGAAGCGTCTTGTTGACGAACGATCCGCTGGAGGGTGCATCAGGCGCAGACGTGCTCTACACCGACGTGTGGGCATCGATGGGTCAGGAGGACGAGGCAGCGGACCGGGTCGAGGTGTTTCGCCCGTTCGCTCTCGACGAGAAGGCGCTGGCCGCTGCGGCTGACGGCGCGGTTGTCATGCACTGCCTTCCTGCGCACCGCGGAGAGGAGATCGCCGCGAGTGTGATCGACGGTCCGGCCAGCATCGTCTTCGACCAGGCCGAGAACCGGCTGCACGCCCAGAAGGCGCTGCTCGCCTTCCTGCTGTCGACAGGAGCCGGGTGATGGCATCGGCCAAGGCACGCGACGTCGGCGCGCCTCACTCGAAAACGGCACGGCAGTCCCGCATCGCTGCGGTCCTGTCCGCACAGCCGGTGCGTTCGCAAGCCGAGCTTGCGCGTTTGCTGGCGGCAGAGGGCGTGGCGGTCACGCAGGGGACGCTGTCGCGCGATCTCGAAGAGATGGGTGCGCTGAAGGTGCGGCACCCATCCGGCGGCACGGTGTACGCCGTCGGCGAGGAGGCCCCTGGGCCGGTGTTGCGCGCCCTCAGCGATGCCAGCGACGGCCGCGTCTCGCGGCTCGCGGCGGAGCTGCTGGTCTCCGCGGAGGCGAGCGCCAACCTCGTGGTGGCGCGGACGCCACCCGGTGGCGCGCACCTCCTCGCCTCGGCAATCGACCGGGCCGGGCTACCCGACGTCCTCGGCACGGTGGCGGGCGACGACACTGTGCTGCTCGTGGCCCGCGACCCCCGCGGCGGCGCGAAGGTGGCGGAACGGCTCCGCCGAATGGCCGGACTCTGACGGATAGACGTGGCACCAGATGATGCGAACAACTGACAGGAGCACTCCCAGATGACCGACCGTGTCGTCCTCGCCTACTCAGGCGGACTGGACACCTCCGTAGCGATCGGCTGGATCGCCGCCGAGACCGGCGCCGAGGTGATCGCCGTCGCGGCCGACGTCGGCCAGGGTGGTGAGGACCTCGACGTCATCCGCGAGCGCGCCCTCGCGTGCGGTGCGGTCGAGGCCGTGGTCGTCGACGCGCGCGCCGAGTTCGCCGACGAGTACTGCCTGCCCGCGCTGAAGGCGAACGCGCTGTACATGGACCGCTACCCGCTGGTGTCGGCGCTGTCGAGGCCGACGATCGTCAAGCACATGGTGGACGCGGCGAGGAAGTTCGGCGCGTCGACGATCTCGCACGGCTGCACCGGCAAGGGCAACGACCAGGTGCGGTTCGAGGTGGGAATCGCGGCTCTCGCGCCTGACATCACGGTCACCGCGCCGGTCCGCGACTCCGGAATGACGCGCGACAAGGCGATCGCGTTCGCGGAGGAGAAGAGCCTCCCGATCGACGTCACGAAGAAGTCGCCGTACTCGATCGACCAGAACGTATGGGGACGGGCGGTCGAGACCGGCTTCCTCGAAGACGTCTGGAACGCGCCCATCGAGGACGTCTACTCCTACACGTCCGACCCCACCGTTGCCCGTGAGCCCGACGAGGTGGTGATCACCTTCGTCGACGGTGCGCCGACCGCCATCGACGGCGCCCCGGTCACGATGCTCGAGGCCATCCAGCAGCTGAACCAGCGCGCCGGCGCGCAAGGCGTCGGGCGGCTCGACATGGTCGAGGACAGGCTGGTCGGGATCAAGAGCCGCGAGGTCTACGAGGCCCCGGGAGCCCTCACGCTGATCGAGGCTCACCGTCACCTCGAAGACCTGACCGTCGAGAAGGAGCTGTCGCGGTTCAAGCGGGCCGTCGAGCAGCGCTGGGCCGAGCTGGTGTACGACGGGCTGTGGTTCTCGCCGCTCAAGCGGGCGCTCGACGAGTTCGTGGCCTCCGCCTCCGTGCACGTCAGCGGCGACATCCGGATGCAGCTGCACGGCGGCCGTGCGGTGGTCAACGGCCGGCGCAGCCAGGCCTCGCTCTACGACTACAACCTCGCGACGTACGACGCGGCCGACACGTTCGACCAGAAGCTCGCGAAGGGCTTCGTCGAGCTGTGGGGACTGCCCAGCAAGATGGCGGCCCAGCGGGATCACCGGCTTTCATGAGTGGCTGCAGGAGCGAAGCGAGGGCAGCCACCGCTTCCGGGTGGAGGGTGGGGTAGAGGACGTGACCGAATCCTCTCCGCCAACTCGGCTGTGGGGCGGGCGCTTCTCGGGCGGTCCTGCCGACGCGCTCGCTCGGTTGTCGATGAGCGTTCACTTCGACTGGCGGCTTGCTCCGTACGACCTGCTCGCCTCGCGCGCCCATGCCCGCGTGCTGCACCGCGCCGGCCTGCTCGACGACACCGAGGTCGAGCGGATCCTCACCGCACTCGCCGACCTCGACCACGACGCGCACAACGGCGTGTTCCGGCCGGCTGCTGAGGACGAGGACGTCCACACCGCCCTGGAACGCGGTCTGCTCGAGCGGGTCGGTGCGCTCGGCGGGAAGCTGCGCGCCGGCCGTAGCCGCAACGACCAGATCGCGACGGACCTGCGGCTGTACCTGCGCGACCACGTACGGCAGATCGTGACGCGCATCGCGGAGCTCGAGTCCGAGCTCATGGCACAAGCCGAGCGCACGATCGAGGCTCCGGCGCCCGGCCTGACCCACATGCAGCACGCGCAACCGATCGTGTTCGCCCACCAGCTGCTCGCCCACGTGCAGGCGTTCGCGCGGGATGTGTCGCGGCTCCAGGACTGGGATGTTCGGGCGTCGGTGAGCCCGCTCGGCTCGGGCGCGCTCGCCGGCTCGTCGCTTCCGCTCGATCCCGACGCGGTTGCCAAGGAGCTCGGATTCGCGCGCGCCGCCGCAAACTCCCTCGACGCGGTCAGCGACCGAGACTTCGCCGCGGAGTTCCTGTTTGCCGCCGCGCTCATCGGCGTGCATCTGTCGCGGCTCGGCGAAGAGGTCGTGCTGTGGGCGACGAGTGAGTTCCGCTGGGTCGAGCTCGACGACGCCTTCAGTACCGGGTCGTCGATCATGCCGCAGAAGAAGAACCCCGATGTCGCCGAGCTCGCGCGTGGCAAGGCGGGTCGGCTGATCGGTGACCTCACTGCGCTGCTCACGGTTCTCAAGGGCTTGCCCCTGGCCTATGACCGCGACCTGCAGGAGGACAAGGAGCCGGTGTTCGATGCGGTCGACACATTGCTGCTCGTCCTGCCGGCGGTGAGCGGAATGATCGCGACGATGACGGTGGACGTCGATCGGCTCGAGGCGACAGCGGCGGATGGGTACGCGCTGGCGACCGACGTCGCGGAGCTGCTGGTCCGTCGCGGTGTCCCGTTCCGTGACGCGCACGAAGCGGTCGGTGAGCTCGTGGCGTACTGCGCGGCCAAGGGTCTGGACCTCTCAGAGGTCGACGACGACACCCTCGCAGCGATCAGCGAGCATCTGACGCCCGACGTCAGGGGCGTTCTGTCGGTGCGCGGTGCAGTGGAGGCGCGGTCCGCGCCGGGCGGCACCGCGCCGGCTCGGGTTGCGGAGCAGCTCGCCGATCTGCGCGACACGGTGCACCGCCAGTTGGAGTGGGCCGGAACGGCGTGAAGCCGCTGCCGCGCGGTTTCTTCGACCGCCCGGTGCTTGAGGTGGCGCCCGGTCTGCTGGGCTGCATCCTTCGCAGCGGCGACATCGCGGTGCGCCTCACCGAGGTGGAGGCCTACGACGGCGGGAACGACCCCGCCTCGCACGCGTTTCGCGGCATGACCGCGCGCAACGCGGTGATGTTCGGCCCGCCCGGCCACGCTTACGTGTATTTCACCTATGGCATGCACTTCTGCGTCAACGTGGCCTGCGGTCCGGTCGGCACCGCCTCGGCCGTGTTGTTGCGGGCCGGCGAGGTGATCGCCGGTAACGACATCGTTGCCGCTCGGCGACCAACGGCGAAGCCGCGCGACTACGCACGCGGACCGGCGCGATTGTGTCTCGCACTTGGGATCGGCCGAGATCTCAACGGAGCCGACCTGACCGCCAGCCGATCACCGCTACGTCTCCATCCGGGCGCACGAGTGCCGGACGAGGCAGTCATGACCGGCCCGCGAGTCGGCATCGCAGCCGCTGCGGATCGGCCATGGCGGTTCTGGATCGCCGGCGACCCGACCGTGTCGCCGTACCGCGCGCACGTGCGACGCGTCCGCAGCCGCTCCTGAAACAATGGCGGAATGACCATTGACGTCCTCGACGAGCTTGCGTGGCGAGGACTGATCGCGCAGACCACCGACGCGGACGCGCTGCACAAGGACTTGGCCGCTGGCCCGGTGACGCTGTACTGCGGGTTCGACCCGACTGCTGAGAGCCTGCATGCCGGCAATCTCCTTCAGCTGGTCACGCTGCGACGCTTCCAGCTGGCAGGTCACCGCCCGATCGTGCTGGCAGGTGGCGCGACCGGGTTGATCGGCGATCCGAGCGGCCGGTCCAGCGAGCGCGACTTCGTCACCCGCGAGGAAGTCTCCGCTCGGCTCGAGCGGATCAAGCCGCAACTCGAGCGCTTCGTCGACATATCCGGCGGCGCGGCAGTCCTGGCGAACAACATCGACTGGACGGCTGACCTGTCCGCACTGGACTTCCTGCGTGACGTGGGCAAGCACTTCTCGGTCAACGTGATGCTCGGCCGTGAGTCGGTGAGCGCGCGGCTCGAGGCCGGCGGGATCTCCTATACCGAGTTCAGCTACATGCTGCTGCAGGCCTACGACTTCCTCGAGCTCTACCGCCGCTACGGCTGCCGCTTGCAGACCGGGGGGAGCGACCAATGGGGCAACATCGTTGCCGGGCTCGACCTCATTCGCCGCGTGGAGGGTGGCACAGGTCATGCGCTCACCACCCCGCTCGTCACGTCGGCTTCGGGGGAGAAGTTCGGCAAGTCGACGGGCGGCGGGCGGTTGTGGCTCGACGCGGCGCTCACCTCGCCGTACGCCTTCTTCCAGTACTGGATCAACGTCGACGACCGGGACGTAGGCCCTTATTTGCGCTACTTCACCTTCTTGCCTCGTGAGGAGATCGAGGCGCTCGACCAGGAGACCGCCGAGCGGCCGCAGGCGCGTACGGCGGCGCGCAGGCTCGCGGAGGAGCTCACCACGCTCGTTCACGGTCACGAAGAGACCGCACGGGTGATCGCGGCTAGCTCAGCGCTGTTCGGACAGGGTGAGCTGGGGGCACTGGATGCCGCCACATTGGACGCAGCGCTCACTGAGGCCCCGAACGTCACCATCGAGGGGACCTTGCCGAGCGTGACGGACCTCCTGGTGGCCACCGGCCTGTGCGCCAGCAAGTCAGCGGCCCGGCGGGCGGTCGACGAGGGTGGCGCGTACCTCAACAACGTCCGGCTGACCGACGCCGAGGTGACCCCGTCGGACGCCGATCTGCTGCCCGGGGGGTGGCTCGTTCTGAGGCGCGGGAAGCGGTCGCTGGCCGGAGTACGATTGAACGGGCGCTGAGCGTGAAACTGGTGGGCCCGATTCTTTGACTCGCCTCCCCCCGCTGACATAGCGTGGCTCGGTTGCCCCGAGATCGGTCGAGAGGCCGTGAGCGGTGCGCATCTGTCCCTTGAGAACTCAACAGCGTGCCAAAAGTCAGTGCCAACTGATCCGTGACGTCTCGCTTCGGCGAGGTCGGCACGGTTCGATTTGGCGATGACAGACGAACAGCACAACCAACGTCTGCTCAACGCCAGGAGATACAAGATCCACGCTCCGCACCAGCGGACGTGGCTCTGTTGAGTTTGGCAGGGGAGCCTTGTGCTCGCCTGCCGAGCAGACATCAATGGAGAGTTTGATCCTGGCTCAGGACGAACGCTGGCGGCGTGCTTAACACATGCAAGTCGAACGAGGCCCTCCCTTCGGGGAGGTGACCTAGTGGCGAACGGGTGAGTAACACGTGGGCAACCTGCCCTCCGCTCTGGGATAACCCCGGGAAACCGGAGCTAATACCGGATACGACCTGGCGAGACATCTCGTTTGGTGGAAAGTTTTTCGGCGGAGGATGGGCCCGCGGCCTATCAGCTTGTTGGTGGGGTAACGGCCCACCAAGGCGTCGACGGGTAGCTGGTCTGAGAGGACGGTCAGCCACACTGGGACTGAGACAC
>JAICMG010000179.1 GCA_025929365.1 Frankiaceae bacterium | reverse complement strand
GGGCCACACCGTGGTCATGACCCGTCCCGGAACCACACTGTTCCTCGGCCTGGATCACCACCCGCAGGCCGATCTGCAGGTCTTCGACGCGCGTCGCACCGGTCTGGACCACCTGGCCCTGCGGCTGGACAGTCGGTCGGACCTCGATGCCTGGGTTGCTCGGCTGGCCGCACTCGGCGTCCAGCACGGACCGATACACGAGAGCGACGAGCCCGCATACGCAACCGTGCTGCTGCACGATCCGGACGGCATCCCGATCGAACTCTTCTGGTCGGCGGCCTGAGATGATCACCAAGGTGGGGCTGCCAAGACGCGCCGGAGAACGACCCCGCGCCACCACCAGCATCCCGCACTCCCAACTGGACCAGCAGCCCCCGGACATCGGCGAGCTGGACGCGATCCTGGCGGTGGCGGCGACCTGGCCCCACGTAGAGCTGCAGCCCTCCCGAATCGCCGTCGACGGATCCCGTGCCCTGGTCTTGACACCCGACTCCGGCCACGGTCCGCCAGAGGCGTTCATGGCGGGCCAGGAGTTCTGCCACGGGCATGCAGGCGGCGACTTCAGCCTGCACGCCACGCTTCCGCTTCCATTGGCGGAGGAAGCCCAGCGACGCGGCTGGGCCGAGCCTCACTATCTGGTGCACGCCGGGCAGGCTCCGCCTACCGTGGTGATGTTGTACGCGCCGCGTGATGAGACCGAACGCCGAGTCATCTTGCGGCTGGTGCGCGCGTCGTACCAGTTCGCCCTCGGCGGCGGCAACGGGCCGAGCGCGCACTCCGGCGGCCATGTCGACTGAACCGGAACCGAAGCAGGTGAGGAGGCCCAGCCCGAGGGAACGCACGCGGCGTCTGCTCACCGAGGCTGCTCGGGAGCTCCTTCGGACCGGGGCGCCACTGACCGTGCCGGCTGTCGCCGAGCTCGCCGGTGTCTCCCGAGCGACGGCCTATCGTTACCTCCCCAGCAACGAAGCCGTGCTGATGCACGCGACGATGCCGCTCGTCGAGGACGGTGCCCGGCGGTTGCAGGCGCCAGATCCGGACACCTTCGATGTCAGCACGAGCCAGGACCTACCGGACCAGGCGGCGGCGCTGGTCCGGACGATGGCCGCGTGGGCGTTCGACCATGAGAACGAGCTGCGGACCCTTCTCCGCCTGTCGCTCGCGCCCGAACGCGCCGGCGACATCCCACGCCGCGGCAACACGAGCCGGGACCTGTGGATCGCCAACCTGCTCGAGGGCCTTCCCGCGCACGTGTCGCAGGCCGCGCGGGACCGGCTCGCCGTCGCCCTGGTCCCGCTGTTCGGAGCTGACGCCGTGGTGTGGAGCACCGACATCGCCCAAGTTGACCAAGACACCGCCGTTGACGTCATGGCCTGGATGGCCGCCACACTCGTCCGGGCCACCATCGACGACGGGACGTGAACGGTCCACTTCAGCGGCGGGTTGGACCAGCCGCTGGGGTTCTGGCTAGTCGATCAGACTGCCCCACGTGTTGTTGCCGACGACGCCGTCGACCGTCAACCGCTGCGCGCTCTGGTAGGAGCGGACCGCCGAGTACGTCGCCGGCCCGAAGCTGCCGTCGATCGCGACGGAGTAGCCCGCGCCGCGCAGCTCGTGCTGCAGCGCCTTGACCGCCTCGCCCGAGCTGCCCTGGCGGAGCACCGGCAGCAAGGCGTACCACGTGTTGTTGCCGACGATGCCGTCGACCGTGAGCCCACGGCTCGACTGGAAGGACCGGACCGCGGAGTAGGTCGCCGGGCCGAAGCTGCCGTCGACGGTGACGCTGCGACCCGTGGAGCGCAGGAGGTACTGCAGCGTCTTGACGGCGGCGCCCGAGCTGCCCTGCTTCAGCACGGGCAGGTTCGTCTCGGTGCCGGTGTCACCGGTGCCGCCGGAGCCGTACTGCGACAGAACGGTCTTCGCGTAGCTGATCCGCTGCGCCGTCGCGCACGTGCCGCACCGCTCGAACTTCTGCATGAAGACCGTCGTCGCCGCGTCCACCGTCGTCGTCGCGCGCAGGCTCGACAAGCCGTACCCGGAGAAGGTGGTCAGCTCGTACCAGATGAAGTCGAGCTGTGCCGTCAGGTTGTAGACGCTGCGTCCGCTGAGGCCGGCGTACCAGCGCATGTTGTCGCGGTAGTCGCGGTCCCACCGGCCGCCCTCGCTCCACTGGGCGATGCCCATGCCCGGCCCGTTCGGCTGGTTGGCGTAGGGGTTGATCGGGTTGCCGGACTCCTGGATGAGGTTCCCGACGACGCCCGCCGCCTGACGTTGCGTGAGGCCCTTGGCGACGAAGTAGTTGAACGCGGCCTGGTTGTTGTTCGTGGCGGCCTCCGCAGGGGACGCTGCCACGAGACCTCCGGCGAGCAGGCCGATCACCGCGAGCAGTGCGCGGATCGGCCTGCTGCGCCGGGTGGTGGGTGAATGGGCTCTCTGCATGATTGCGCCTTTCTTCCGCTGGTGCGTGCTGACGGGCAACTGCAACTGGCCGAGTTGCGGGCCGAGAACGCGGCGCCCCAACGGGCTCCGTCGACCGGGCTGGCCTGGGCACAGCCTGTCGAGCAGGCCCCGATCTGGGAATGGGGAGCACTCCCCATGGGTCGGTTTCTGTCCCGGCCGGGTCGGGTGTTAGAGTTTCCGACGCATCAAGGGGCTGTGGCGCAGTTGGTAGCGCGTCTCGTTCGCAATGAGAAGGTCAGGGGTTCGAATCCCCTCAGCTCCACCCCGACGGAAACCCCGCTCGACCAGCGCATTCGCCAAGGTCCGGCGGGGTTTCGCAGTGAGGGGGTCCGCACCGAAGGGCCGACCCGTCAGGACGACTTCCTGATCGGGGACAAGGACCCCACGGAGGGGATGGCGTCCGTGTTTCCACCCACAGAGAGACCGGGCCTCCTACCCTTGGGTGATGACGCCCACGAGTGAGACATGAGCACGTTCGGGACGGCCGTGGTCATCGACGTTGCACCGCATGGATCTGTCGAGCCGGTCGTCGCGTCGCTCGGCGGCCATGGCTCCTACGTTCGGACCCTCCCGGACTCGGGCTGGATGCGCTTCACGACCGGCTTCGGGGAGATCGGCCAGGTCGAGGTCATCAGCGCACTGGTCGCGGCCGCCGGAACGGCCCGCGCCGCAGTCGCCGAGGACAACGACGAGTACGGCGCCCTCTGGGTCGTCCTCTCCGCTGACCGCGGTGTCGTGAGCACGATCCATCGTCGCTACATCCTCAACGCGGACCCGTCGGATCCGGCGGATGTCGCTCTCGCGCTCGAGGACTTCGAAGGCGCCGACCCACGAGCCCTGGACGTCGGTGGCGTCACGGCAGCCGCCGCCGCTGCCAAGGTGTTCGAGGTCGACGTCGCGCCCATGATCCGGGCGGAGGAAGGCGCTCACACGGCTCACGAGGAACTCGGTGTTGTCGGCGGGCCGTTCCCCTGGTGGTCCGCGCTCAGGCTGGTCTGGCCCGGCCCGGAGGCAGGAGTCGAAGTCTCGGCCTGATGACGGGCCCAACATCCGGACGGGCGAGCAGGCTGGTCGGCCGCCCAGCGGACCGGCGCCAGGTGGTCGAACCGCCGAGGCGGCCCTAGGCTCGCGTGATGAGTCGCTGCTATGTCGGGGTTTCGGGCTGGCGCTACCCGCGCTGGCGGGGGGACTTCTACCCGAAGGGTCTGCGGCAACGCGACGAGCTGACCTTTGCCGCCGAGCGGATGACCTCGGTGGAGATCAACGGCTCCTTCTACTCGCTCCAGCGGCCGAGCTCCTATGCGGCGTGGGCCGAGGCGACCCCCGAGGACTTCGTCTTCGCGGTCAAGGGCGGCCGGTTCATCACCCACCTCAAGCAGCTGCATGACGTCGAGACGCCGCTCGCGAACTTCTTCGCGTCGGGTGTCCTCGCACTCGGCCGCAAGCTCGGTCCCGTGCTGTGGCAGCTCCCAGCCCGTATGCCGCTCAGCCCGGACCGGCTCGACCGCTTCTTCGCGCTCCTGCCGCGCACCCACGACGAAGCCGCTGCGCTCGCTGCGCGGCACGACGGCAAGCTCGCGGAGGACCGCGTCCTCGCCACCCTCACGCCGGGAGTGCCGCCGGGCCAGCCGATCCGGCATGCGCTCGAGCCACGACACCCCAGCTTCGAGACCGCCGAGGCGCGCGCCATCCTCGCCGGCCACGGCGTGTGCATGGTCGTCGCCGACAGCGCCGGCACCTGGCCGACGATGCCGGACGCGACGAGCGATTTCCGGTACGTGCGGCTGCACGGCGAGACCGAGCTGTATGCGAGCGGCTACACGGACGACTCGCTCGACCGGTGGGCGGCGCAGGTGCGGCGCTGGCTGCGGCAGGGCCACGACACGTACGTCTACTTCGACAACGACGCCAAGGGCCACGCGCCCCACGACGCGGTCCGTCTCATCGACCGACTGGGCGCAAGAGGGCGGGTGCGCGCGGAACGGGGGTGAGCGGCATACCGTGTCCCTGTGATCGAAACGAACCGCCCGACCGCATCCCAGTCCACCGTGCCGCACGGCATCCGCGCGGCCAGCGAGTGGTCCTGGCGCCTGCTCCTCATCGCCCTGGCGGTCGTCGTGCTCGCCATCGCCCTGCGCACGGTCTCCGAGATCGTCGTCCCGCTCGCGGTAGCGCTCCTGCTCACGGCGCTGCTGCGCCCGATCAGCCGCCGCCTTGGCCACGCGATGCCCCTCGGCGCCGCGACCGGACTGACCGTCCTCGGCACCATCGTCGTCGTCGGCGGGCTCCTCACGGTCGTCGGCACGCAGTTCGCGAACGGCTTCGGCGACCTGACCACCCAGCTCGCCGACGGCGTCGGCCAGATCCGTGACTGGATCCGTCAGACGCTCGGCATCACCGACACCCAGTTCAACGACTACTTCGACTCGATCAAGGACGGCATCAGCAACTCCGGCAGCCTCGGCAGCACGGCCGCCTCGATCGGGCTGACCGCGACACACTTCATCGCCGGCCTGTTCATCACCCTGTTCGCGCTGTTCTTCTTTCTCTATGACGGGCCGCGGATCTGGAACTGGGTCGTCGGGTTGTTCCCCCGCGCGGCGCGCGACCGCATCGCCTCCTCGGGAATGATCGCCTGGGACCAGCTGTCGGCGTTCGTGCGGGCCACGATCATCGTCGCGTTCGTCGACGCCGTCGGCATCGCGCTCGGTGCCGCGATCCTCAAGGTGCCGTTCGCCCTCGCGATCGGCGTGCTCGTGTTCATCCTGTCGTTCATCCCCATCGTCGGTGCGCTGCTCTCCGGCGCCGTGGCCGTCGTGCTCGCGCTCGTCGCCCAAGGCCCCGGCGTCGCGCTGATCATGCTCGCCGTGGTCATCGGCGTGCAGCAGCTCGAGTCGCACGTGCTCCAGCCGTTCCTGCTCGGCCGTGCGGTCAGCGTCCACCCGCTCGCGGTGATCCTCGCGATCGCGCTCGGTTCGGTCATCGCCGGCATCGTGGGTGCGCTCGTCGCGGTGCCGTCC